>CP003940.1:2400000-2772500 GCA_000317655.1 Cyanobacterium stanieri PCC 7202 | reverse complement strand
ATTGATACTACAATAAATTTTAGATTTTTCTAGCTTCTGACGATGAGTAATGATCTAGTTGTTCTTAATTCTCGTTATCAACTTCTCAACAAGTTAGGAGAGGGAGGTTTTGGGGTTGTTTATTTGGCAAAGGATACCCAAACTAAAAAGCTCTGTGTGGTTAAGCAGTTACATTCTTCCCTAGAAAATGCTGATGTTGTAAAACGGTTGTTTTATGAGGAAATAAAAATTTTAGAAAAGCTCGAGCATCCTCAAATTCCTAGCTTAATAGATTTTTATGATGATGGTGATGATTGTTTTTTGGTGGAGGAATACATTGAGGGGGAAACTATTAAATTTGAGTTGAAGGACGGGTGCCTTTGGAATGAGGCAAGGGTAATAAATTTTTTAGAACAAGGGTTACAAATTCTTGATTATATCCACCGTCGGGGAATAATACACCGAGACATAAAACCTGATAATTTTATCCGTCGTCGAGATACTGAGGAGATAGTATTAATAGACTTTGGGGCGGTAAAAAATTTTAATGTAGAACAAAGTCATATTATCAATCCCACCGTAGCCATTGGCACCCACGGCTATATGCCTAGCGAACAAGCAAGGGGAAAACCCCGTAAAAACAGCGACATCTACAGTTTAGGGATTATAGCTATTCAGGCTCTCACGGGAAGAAATCCCATCAGTTTTAAGGAAGATGAACAAAGCGGCGAAATTATCTGGCGACCATACGCTGATGTTCATTCGTACTTGGGAGATATTTTAACCCAAATGGTAAGAGCCGATTATGCCAAGCGTTACCACTCTGCAGATTTGGTGTTACAAGATTTATATAAATATATTCGTTGGCAAGAAGGGTTAAAAAATACCCATACTAATCCTATTCTCAAGGATGCCCTCGATGTTCATCATCATGATCAACCCCTTACCCTAACTCAAAATCCCCCCATGCTCAAAACCATATCTCATCCTCGCTCTTGGGGTATTGGTTTTTTAGTGTTTTTATTTATGGGTATTATGGGGGGAGGTTTTTTTTATTATGATAGTCGTCGTGTTGAGGCTACTATCTCCCAATTAGAAAATTCAAAAATCAATCAAAATTTTGCTAGTTGTATCCAATTAACCCAGTCTCGTCGGGCAAGAAATATTGCACCCCTTCTCCTTGATCAATACATTGGTGAATGTCGTCTTGAATATGCCAAACAACAAGCCCAATTAGAAGATTATCAAGGTGCGATCGCCATTGCCCAAAAAATTCCACCTCAAAATCCTTACCATAGAGAGGCAACAATCTTAATGGAAGATTGGACTCAAGCCCACGAGAATCAAAATATTGACTGTCCGCCAAATGTTTTATGTATCTGCCCTGGACCCCTATGTCCTAATTAAAATCCGATCAATCTTGGGGCATTAACAAAGCATTTAAGGTAAAATAATAAGGATGTCAGGACATATAAAATAACAGCCTGTCAACCAAACTATTAAAGTGTCGTTTATTGTCAAGAATTATTAACATCAATAATGAAGCATACCATTTCTGTCCTAGTAGAAGATGAAGCAGGAGTATTATCAAGAATTGCGGGTTTATTTGCCAGACGTGGTTTTAATATAGAAAGTCTAGCAGTAGGACCTACCGAACAAGTAGGAGTATCGAGAATTATAATGGTAGTACCTGGAGATGACGACACCATCGAACAACTAACCAAACAACTCCACAAATTAATCAACGTTATCAAAGTAAGTGACATCACGAAAATTCCTTGTGTAGAAAGAGAATTGATGCTGGTAAAAGTTAGCACCAACAGCACCAACCGAGGTGAATTGTTACAGGTTGCCCAAGTATTTAGGGCAAGGGTGGTAGATATAGCAGAGGATAGCTTAACCCTAGAGGTAGTAGGAGATCCTGGGAAAATGGTTGCGATCATTTCCATGGTCAGTAAGTTTGGTATCAAAGAAATTTCTCGCACAGGAAAAATCGCCCTCACGAGAGAATCAGGAGTAAATACTGAGTATCTTAAATCTTTGGAAACAAAAGTGTAACGAATGCTGACACTTCTATTGGTCGTTTTAATAGTTTTGTTAGGTTCGGCGTTTTGTTCCCTTACGGAAACAGTGTTGCTATCAGTATCGGAAATTAGGGTCAAACAATGGGCTCAATCCAAAAAAGCCCCAGCCCTGGCACTTCTGAAAATCAAACAAAAAATAAATCGCCCTATTGCCACCATTGTTATTTTAAATAATGTTTTCAATATTGTTGGTAGCATTATCATTGGTGGTACTGTCAGCCAAGAATTAGGAGATCATTGGTTAGGTTTATTTTCGGGAATCTTAACCTTTCTGA
Organism: Cyanobacterium stanieri PCC 7202; assembly: GCA_000317655.1. Classification (NCBI taxonomy): domain Bacteria; kingdom Bacillati; phylum Cyanobacteriota; class Cyanophyceae; order Chroococcales; family Geminocystaceae; genus Cyanobacterium; species Cyanobacterium stanieri. Next base: position 2,770,162 of record CP003940.1, on the reverse strand, counting down.
TCATTATCTTTGCAGAAATACTACCTAAAACTCTGGGACAAAGATATGCAGATCAATTGTCTCTATCTTTAGCAATACCCGTAAAATATCTCACTATCATCCTCTCGCCCATTGTTTGGTTACTAGAAAAAGTTACCCAACCCCTTACTAAAGGGCAAGTTTTACCCACCACCAACGAAACAGAAATTAGATTTTTAACCCGTATTGGCAAAACAGAGGGAGTAATCGAACCTGATGAAGCGGAAATGATACACCGAGTTTTTCATCTAAATGATTTATCTGCCTCAGATTTAATGACCCCTCGCATTTTACTTACTTATTTAAAAGGAGATTTAAAATTAGAGGAATGCCAAGATTTTATTATTAATTCCGAACATACCCGTATTTTAATCATTCAAGATACCATTGATAATGTCATTGGTACGGCTCTTAAACAGGAACTTTTAACCGCTATCATTGAAGGAAAAAAAGACCAAACCATCGCTCAATTAGCTCGCCCTGCCAATTTTGTTCCTGAGACTATGAGGGCTGATTATTTACTTAAAAAGTTTCAAAGTATTCGGCAACATTTAGTGGTGGTCATTGATGAGTATGGGGGAGTGGCAGGGGTGGTTTCTCTTGAGGATGTGTTGGAGGTTTTGACGGGGGATATTGTGGATGAAACTGATAAAACTATTACTTTACAGGAAATCGCTCGGAAGAAAAGGGAGCGATTATTAGTTTCTAAGGGGTTAATTGATGGTTAACTTCTTAAATCAAAATCATTCCACTACGGGCATTTAAGGCAACGGTGAGATGATTTTGATTGTTTTCTTGTTGGCAGGAAAATGTACCATCCCCGAATAATATTTGTTCAATTTGATGATCTATTTCGATGGTGATGGTTTGGGCTTGGGTATCGTTGTTAATGGCGACAATGATTTTTTGCTGGTCTAAGGTACGAGTAAAAATATAAATATCGTCTTTGGCAAATAATACTTGATATTTTCCTCGTCTGAGGGCGGAGTATTGATGACGTAATTGGATCAATTCTCGATGATAATTGAAAAGATTTTTGTCCCATAATGGTTCGTCGGGGAAACCTCTACGGGAATCTGGATCAAATCCTCCGGGTAAACCTACTTCGTCACCATAGTAAATGCTAGGCGCCCCGGGGAAGGTTAGTAATAGTAGGGTACATAATTCAACGGTTTTTTTGTCATCTCCTGCAATGGTGAGTAGTCGGGCGGTATCATGACTGGCTAGGAGGTTAAGTTGGGTTAAGTTAATTTCCCAGTCATACATTTCCAATAGTTTTTCTATTTTTTGTTGATATTCTTCTGCTTTGATGGCAGGATAGGGTTCGTAGCAAGGTTGTTCTACATATTCTAGTACAATGCGATCGCCCCCACAAAAAGCCATAGTCGGCGCGGTAAATAAATAATTCATTACCCCATCAAATTGAGTACCATCAAGCCACTGAGTGGCATCAGTCCAAATTTCGCCCACAATATAAGCATCGGGGTTAACAGCTTTTACCCTATCTCGAAACTCTTGCCAAAAACCATCTTCCTCAATCTCATTAGGCACATCCAAGCGCCATCCATCAATGCCTTTATGTAACCAATATTCTGCCACCTGCATAATATATTCTTTGACTTGAGGATTACTATGATCAAATTGAGGTAATGCTCTATTGTTTACCCAAGAGGCATAGTTGGCAGGAAGAGCACCATTATAGGCAGAAATGGGCCATTTCTCGATTTTAAACCAATCTAACCAGGGGGAATGGGGGCCATTTTCTAAAATGTCATTGAAGAAGAAAAAACCCCTCCCCACATGATTGAAAACGCCATCTAATACCACTTTTATATTACGTTGATGGGCTTGTTTTAAAAACTCATCAAAAGCATAATTTCCTCCCAAAAGTGGATCAATTTGGTAATAGTCATGGGTGTGATAACGATGGTTACAAGTAGATTGAAAAACGGGGGTAAAATAAATAGCATTAATCCCTAAATCTTGTAAATAATCTAACTTGTCAATAATTCCCCAAAAATTTCCCCCTTTATATTTTTGTAGCGTGGGTGGATTTTCCCATGGTTGAAGATTCGATGATTGCCAATAATTGGGATAGGTTTTTTCTGGGGTACCCATGGCAAATCGATCGGGAAATATTTGATAAAAAATAGCATCCTTTACCCAGTCAGGGGTTTGAATATTCATGGTAAATAGTCTTTATAGTTTGTTTACTTTTGTACCTCAACTAATTTATTAATAGTTAATTGTAGGTTATGCCCTTGTATTAATTTATGGTGATATTTGATTTACCATAAAAATAGTTTATTTGTAGTTCATTAAGCCCCGTATTACTTATAAAAATTGACGGGAATAATATATATCTCTTCCCTAGGATCTTACCTCGAATCCTTGAGCTTGATCATCATTTATCTTCTTTTTTTCTATTTATCCCTATTTTCTGAGGGGATGATTTATACTTTTTATCATTTCTCTAAATTTTTAGTTCAATTATTCCCAAAATTGATTATTATTTTGATATGACTTATTTATTTTTGACTTAAGATATTTTTTTCGTCTTAATTCATAAAATTTAGTGTTTTATCCCCTATGAATATTACCAGAATAAGTGCGATCGCCCATAATGGTTTCCGAGAAGTAATCAGAGATCGTATATTATACGTTATCGGTTTTTTCGCCCTTCTGCTATTACTAGCCTCCCGCATCCTACCATTTATCGCCATTAGTGCCGACGGCAAAATATTACTAGATTTAGGCATCGGTGCCATTAATCTCCTAGGAGTAATAGTAGCAATCTTTGTTGGTACAGGACTAATCAACAAAGAAATCGAAAAAAAAACTGTCCTCATCTTAGTGCCAAAACCCATTAACACCGCCGAATTTATCATCGGTAAACACATCGGTCTAGTAGCTGTGCTAACTATTCTAGTGGCAGTCATGACTATGTTATACTTAGGTGTAATGACCCTGTCAGGGATAGAATATCCCCTAGGAAGTTTGCTTATCGCCCTAGCCTATATCATCCTGGAGTTGTCATTACTAACGGCAGTTTCCATCGTTTTTGGAGTTTTTACTAGCTCTATTTTAGCTACCCTCCTCAGCTTTGGGGTGTATATAATGGGACATTTAAGCCGAGATCTACTAGAATTGGGTAAAATTACCGAAAATGAAAGTATTGAAACCCTAACTCGAACTTTATTTTTAATCTTACCCGACCTAGAAAGATTAAACCTCAAAAATGAAGCAGTTTATAACATACTGCCTCCCACAGGGGAATTAATCAATAGTTTTATATATGCAATACTTTACATCGTATTGTTACTAACTATTAGCATTGTAATTTTTTCCCGTAGACAATTTTGACAAAGAAGAGTTACTTAATTGCGAACACAACATATTGATCATATCCAAATCCAAGAATATTTATTTTCAGCATTAGAAAATGACAAAGCAGATGAGTTTTATCACTATGTCCATAATCTAATTGCCGATAAATACTATCTCAAGACATTTATTATCACCCAAAGTAGCAAACAAGGTCATCACTGTCACCATGAATTGGTGTATAGTGGCAGTTTTTGCTACGACAAACACACTTGTCGAGAAGTAATTAATCAATTTAATCACTGTCCAAAGTTAGACTACTATTTTGCCAATCCTAACTTAGAAGCACCATATAAAGAATTATCCCTGAGTCAGTTAATCTTTTTTAGCCAAAATCACATTGACAAAATCCATATTTTTCCTATTATCTATAAACGGGAAATTATTGGTAACTTATGGTTAGAAATATCCCCCCATGAATTAGAAAAATTTAAAGATGATCAAATAGTCAAAATAGTATTACAAAGTTTGGCTTTATTATTTGTTCAAATTGATATTACACAACAGAAAGAAGAAGTAATAAAAGCAAAAGAAAATCAAAGTCAATATTTTTCCAAAGTTAACCACGAAATAAGAACTCCTATCGCTTCAGTAATAGGCTTTTCTAAGGTTTTAAAAGAACAACTATATGGAGAATTAAACCCCAAACAACTACAATATGTTAATGCCATCTACGACTCAGGAAACTACCTGTTAGATTTAGTAGTTGACTTGTTAGACATTGCCAAATTAGAAGCAAAAAAACAGGACTTATATTTAGAAAAAGTTTTTATAAAAAATCTCTGTCAATCTTGTTTATCCTTCGTTTATATCAAAACCTTCAATAGAGATTTAAAACTCAATTTAATCATTGAAGACGATATTAAATATATTTGTGCCGATGAAAGAAAAATAAAACAAATATTAATCAATCTACTCTCCAACGCCGTTAAATTTACAGAAAAAGGTTCAGTAACCCTCAAAGTATCCGTAGAAAGTAATTGGATAAAATTTTCTGTCATTGATACAGGTATCGGTATCAAAGAAGAAGACTATCATAAACTCTTCCAACCCTTTTCCCAAATCAAAACCCCTCTACACGACAAAGAAAAAGGTACTGGATTAGGCTTAGTTATCTCCCAAGAATTAGCCCGACTCCACGGAGGAGATATTACTTTTGAATCAGCGATAGGTAAAGGTAGTATTTTTACTCTTACTTTACCGACCAATTAAACGGGTGCGACAGGATTCGAACCTGTGGCCGACTGCTTAGAAGGCAGTTGCTCTATCCAGCTGAGCTACGCACCCTGATTATTTAACATCGATTTACTATGTTAACTTATACAAGAAAAAAAAGCAAGGATAAAATTTATCCCTCTGTTTGAGGTGGGGCATTGCCCACCAACTCTATTAGTCTACTTTCACAAAGTCTAAGGCGGCAGAATTCATACAGTATCTTTTGCCTGTAGGTGCCGGGCCATCATCAAAAACGTGTCCTAAATGAGCTTCACAATTGGCACATAGTACCTCGGTACGCTTCATAAAAAAGCTGAAATCATTTTTATAGGCAATGTTTTCCTCTGTGGAGGGTTGCCAAAAACTAGGCCAACCTGTGCCAGAGTCATATTTGGTTTCGGAGGAAAATAATTCGCTACCACAACAGACACATTTATAGATACCTTTTTCTTTGTTATCGTGATATTTTCCTGTAAAAGCTCTTTCTGTGCCATGTTTTCTGGTTACTTCAAACTGTTCGGGCGTAAGAATTTTTTTCCACTCGGCATCGGTTTTTTTTACTTTAGCAGTCATAATTATGAAAATTGATTGTGTTAACTTTTGTTAATATTCCTATCTCCATGTTACCAAATTAAAGGGTTACTGAATTGAGTATTCGTAAATCCCTACCCCTCTGCCTTCGGCATCTCCCTTTGAAGGGGGAGAGTTTACCCCCATTTACTAAAGAAGGGTAAAAATAGGGTTATGAAATAATACACCACTGGGGCGGTAAAAATGTAACTATCGGTACGATCTAGGATACCACCATGGCCGGGGATTAGTTCTCCTGAGTCTTTTACTCCTGCGTCTCTTTTCATCATGGATTCCATTAAGTCACCCAAGAGACTAACTATACCAATGAGCAGCCCTAAAATAATTCCTGTGAGAATCCAATGCGCCCAATGTAGAAACCATGCGCCAGAAATGCCTACCAAAATACTGCCTGTGACTCCGAAGAGGCTTCCTTCTACGGTTTTTTTGGGGCTGATGGGGGATAGTTTGGTTTTGCCAAAGTTTTTACCGATTAGATAGGCGCCGATGTCCGCCGCCCAAATACAAGCCATGGCAATAAAAGTAATTTTGAGGGCATCGGGGAAGCTGTCGAGATCAAAGGGATTAATGGGAAAATAACCGTCGAGGGGAAGGTTGTGGATGTTGGGGATGGTGTGGGCATAGTTGGAATTTTCCCCCAGACTCACTCGCAACCGAATCCAATAACTGGGTAGGTATCCTGCATAAAATAGTCCTAAAATAGAGGTGGAAATGTCTGCAATGGTGGCGAGTTTGGGTTGGAAGAGGAGATAAAAACAAATTAATCCTCCAGCCAAGGCAAATACGGCATCTGTTAAACTGGGAACAACTGTGGCGGTAATAATTAGTAGTTGGGAAACCACAAGGGTTGTTTTTACGGCAGGTTCTATGCCTTTTGCTCTTACTAATTTAAAGTATTCTAGTTGTGCTAAAAATACCAGTACGCCAAAAGCGATGGTAAAATACCATCCACCCACAATAATCATGATAAGGGCAAGGGCGATCGCAATTATTGTACTAATAGTTCTAGCGTAGGGCATTTTTAAAGACAATTTATAAAAATTAATGTTTGAGAATCAATCTTTTATTCTAGCCTAAAAAAAATAGAACAGGTCACATCTTAAAGTATTATGACAATTAATCTGTCTTTAGATTGGGTTAATGATTTTGTCAAAATTGCTCAATTAGCCCGTCAAAGTGCGATCGGTAAACTTTTACCGAATCATCTTTATGTCCATATTTCAGCCCTACCCTACCTCGATCCTAACCTACAAGAATACGAAAAAAAGGCACGAATAGTCATTAATAATGGAGATAATTTTACCTTGGTAAAATTTAATCTTCAGGAACCAAAAATATCCTATCTTTTTTATCCAGATTTCGACACAAATCCCCATCCTGCTATCAATAAAAGTATTTTGGTTAATTTACAAGAGAATAGCAGTAAAAAGTATGACTATTCTTGCTCGGAAAATCCCCCTATTCTACATAGAAAAGAGACTTTTGTTAATGTTGATTATCCTAACTATCAAACCTTTGCTTATCTAACATATATCGAAGAACAATTAGGATTATTAGACAATTCAAAATACATTGGTACTCAAAAAGAATGGCAAAAATTATTAAGAGATCATCATCTCTGTTTTGTTGATCACAATTTAGTTTGTTTTTTAGGTAAAACGGAGGAAGATTTATATAAAGTTGACCGTCATCGAGCGGCAATGGTCAGAAATCGACTTTCTCGTCCTGTTCGTTTAGCCCTTGAAGCGGGTTTATTTGAAGCTGAGTATAGTTTTTTTGACTATGGTTGTGGTCATGGTAAGGATGTAGAAGTTATGCAAGAAAAGGGCTTTCAAAGTACAGGATGGGATCCCTATTATCAACCAGAAAATGAATTAAAATCTGCCGATGTCGTTAACTTAGGTTATATCATTAATGTGATTGAAAATTTACAAGAAAGACGAGAATCTTTGGTGAAGGCATGGGAGTTAACCCAAGAGATTTTAATAGTTTCAGCCCAAGTATTAGTGGATGATCGTCAATCAGGTTTTATGGCTTATGGTGATGGTATTATTACTGAACGTAATACCTTTCAAAAATATTATGAACAAGAAGAATTAAAAACCTATATCGAACAGATTTTAAAAACTGAGGCAATTCCTGCTGGTTTGGGGGTTTATTTTGTCTTTCGGGATGCCACCAAAGCCAATAGTTTTCGGGCATCTCGTTTTCATTCTAGGGTGCGATCGCCCCGGGTTTTATCTCCCCTCAAAAAATTTGCTGATTATCAAGAATTATTGCAACCTCTCATGGAATTTTACGCCCAAAGAGGTCGATTGCCCATAAAAGGAGAAATTTCTCAAGAAGAAGCCATAAAAGCCGAATTTAGCTCATTTAAACGGGCTTTCAGAGTGATTTTACAAGTGACTCAAGAGCAAGAATGGGAGGCGATCGCCGATCAACGCCGACAAGACATCTTATTATATTTAGCCCTAAGTAGATTTGAAAAAAGACCAAGTATTAGACAACTATCAGCACCCCTAAAAGCAGATATAAAAGCCCTATTCGGAAACTATCAAGCCGCCTGTTTCCTTGCCGACGAAATGTTAATTAGTCTCAGAAACTTAGATCTAATCAAAGAAATTTGTCAAAAAAATTGTACCGTTGGCAAAGTATTTGAAAAAAGTTTTTTAGTACATATCAACGAACTAGACACCTTACCTACCCTCCTCAGACTATACGAAGGTTGTGCCAGTCGCACCATTGGCAGAATGGAAAAAGCTAATCTAATCAGATTTTATTTCAATATTCCTCAAATTGGTTACTTAAACGTGCCAAAATTTGACACCGAAAAAGAACCATCAGTACAGGCAAAAATGACTATTAACCTCGGTGACTTAAAAGTTCGTTATCAAAAATTTGCTCCCCATCAAGCCCCAAAAATCAAGGAAAAAGAAAAACTAATTAATATTATCGATAATAATCTTTAAGTTTGAAAAATCACATTTAGATATAAAATTTTAACTAAATCTTAACTATTATTAAGAACAATATGAAAAACAGTAAAATAAAACTATTTTTAACCCTTGCCATTAGCTTAAATTGGTTTACCGTTGGTTGTGGAATCTTTGGCACCACCGATGGCACGGTAGAGAATGGAGATACAACAGCCCCCCAACCTCCCGTATCCCAACAACAAGGAGGCTTAAGACTAGGTTCCCTCTTCCCTACCACTGGAGATTTAGCCTCCATTGGTCAAAATATGCCCGTTGCCGCTCGATTAGCCGTGGATACCATCAACGCCTGTGGAGGAGTCAATGGTGAACCTGTAACCCTTATCAATGAAGACGATCAAACCGATCCAGCCGCAGGAAGCGCCGCCATGACAAAACTGACAGAAGTAGATCAAGTACATGGAGTGGTTGGTTCATTTGCCAGTAGTGTGTCCACTGCCGCCCTTGATGTGGCAGTGCGCAATGAAGTAATGATGGTTTCCCCCGGTAGCACCAGCCCTGTATTTACCGAAAGGGCTGAAAATGGAGAATTTAACGGATTTTGGGCCCGTACCGCTCCCCCCGATACCTACCAAGCCCAAGCCCTTGCCGCCCTTGCCAGACAGAGAGGATTTAACAATGTCTCTACCGTAGTAATCAATAATGATTATGGGGTAGGATTTGAACGACAATTCAATGAATCCTTTACTGATTTGGGGGGAACTGTGATTAATCAAGATCGCCCTGTGAGATATGATCCTCGAGCCACAACCCTTGACAGTGAAGCCGCAGGGGCTTTTGGCAACAATCCTGATGCGGTGGCAGCGATTTTATATGCCGAAACAGGTAGTTTATTATTACAGTCAGCCTTTCAGCAGGGTTTAACAGACGGTGTCACCATTCTTTTAACCGATGGGGTTTATTCCGAAGACTTTACCCAACAGGTAGGCACAAGAGCCGATGGCACTTCCATCATCGCAGGGGCTTTGGGTACTGTCCCGGGGGCTGATGGAGATGCCTTAGATGATTTGAGAACCCTATGGAGCCAAAGTGTAGGGACAGAATTAACAGCGTTTGTTCCCCATACTTGGGATGCCACTGTTTTATTAATGTTAGCGGCAGAGGCCGCAGGACAAAATAGCGGTGAAGGAATTAAAAATAATATCAGAGAAGTTGCTGGAGGTGATGGTATAGAAGTAACTGATCCTTGTGAGGCAATGGAATTAATTCGTAACGGAGAAACTATTAATTATCAGGGTGCCAGTGGTAATGTCGATATTGATGAAAATGGCGATGTGGTTGGTGTTTATGATGTTTGGCAGGTAAATCCTGATGGTAGCCTTGAAGTTGTCGATAAAATTGAACCTATTATCGATTAGCACAAAAAAGCAATCACCCCTAGGGGATGATTGCCCATCAATCAATTTATCAATTTTATCGGGTGGGTAAAACTCCGAGGGTAACGTTTAAACTAACTTCTTCGGCGTTACGTTTTAATCTGAGTTCTAGATCATTACCCACACGACTAGAGGCAACCGCTTGTTGCACGGCTTCTGCATCTCTGACATTATTATTTTGTCCAATACCTGTGATAATATCACCCGGTTGTAAACCAGCCCTAGCGGCAGGGGAGTTCGGCGCTACTTGTACCACCAAGACTCCTCGATCATCGCTAGATAACCTAAATCCTTGACTTTCGATTCTTTGGCGATTTTGAGGGGTGATAGAAACCATAGAAATACCGATATATGGATGTTCTACCCTACCATCAGCAATTAACTGTTCTGCAATCTCAGCCGCTCTATTAATAGGGATAGCAAAACCTAACCCTTGAGCATTACGAATAATTGCCGTGTTAATGGCTACGACTTCTCCTTGGGCATTCAAAAGAGGACCTCCTGAGTTACCGGGGTTGATGGCGGCATCGGTTTGGATAAAATCAAGACGTTTATCCCCCACACCAATTTGGGCGCTCGATCGCCCTGTAGCACTAATAATACCCGTTGTGACAGTATTATCCAATCCAAGAGGATTCCCGATGGCGATCGCCCATTCACCAATAATTAAATCATCAGAATTACCCAACCTAGCCACAGGTAAATTATCAGCATCCACCTGAATTACAGCCAAATCTGTCAGGGCATCACTACCCAAAACCCGACCTTGTAAAACCCGACCATCCATAAGGTTAACAGAAACCTCCGATGCCCCTTCCACCACATGGGCATTAGTCAAAATCTTACCATCAGCACTAATAATAAAACCAGAACCAGTTCCCTCTCTAGTTTCCTCCTCGGGAATATTGGGAATCTGATCCCCAAAAAATCTACGGAAAAAAGGATCATTAAAGATAGGGGGAACCCTAGTGCTAACAGTACGGGACGCATTAATTCTTACCACCGCAGGGCCAACTTCTTGTACCACCTCCGCCACAAAGTTGACATTACCATTACGGTTCATCTCTGGAATTCTCGCCACAGACGAAGAACCATTATTACCATTACCGTCTTCTGTGGAGGTGAAAGAAGGACTAAAAGCAGATATTTCAGCAATATTTGTTAAGGAATTGATCCCCACCCCAATACCTAAGCCAATTACCAGCAGAGATGTACCTGCCGTTAATTTAGAAAATAAAGACTTTTTACTCATATATGAACCTCTTATCTATACTAATGTGTGTTTTTAATAATAATTATAGATTTAAAAAAATATTGTTTGGGGTGGTCAGCTTAAAGTGCGAAGGAGATAAAGAGGAAAACCTTTTTAAGCTGACTAACCCCAGTATAAAGATCAGTTGTGACTTTCATGTGAACCTGAGATGAATTTTTGTTGACGTTTGTTCCTTGTTTTCAAGTAAACTCTTTTTTTCAGTCGTTCTTTAAATGATTATGCCATTAATTGAGGTATATTTTTTATGCTAACTTAGAGAGTATTCTCTATGCAAAAAGTCTTGATATTGAGCTAAAACAATGGACATATATGATCGCCTAAACACAAATCGCACTTATGTGAGCAAAATATGTCAACAATGGCAAATTATCGAACTAGCCCTATTTGGTTCGGTTTTGAGAGATGACTTTAATCAAAATAGTGATATTGATTTATTAGTAACTTTTGCGGAGGATGCAAAAATAACTTTTTTTGATTTGGATACCATTGAACATCAATTCAGTTCATTATTTAATCGCACCGTTGATGTGGTGACAAAAAGAGCAATCAACAATAGCCACAACTGGATCAGAAAAAATAATATTTTAAACAATTCCCAAGTAATCTATGAACAGAAATCAGGAAGCAATATTAGATTTAATCAAAGCCTGTAATTTGATTATCGAATTCTGTGCAAATTTAGATCAAACATCTTTTTTAAATGATGAAAAAACTCAATCATCAGTACTATATCAAATAGTAATTATAGGTGAAGCTGTTAACCGATTAACCCCTGATTTCATCGCTAATCATCCTCAAATTCCCTTTAATGCTATTAGGGGAATGCGTAATCGTGTTGTTCATGAATATAAAGAAGTTGACGACCACATTTTATGGGAAGTGACCCAATCTAATATCCCTGAATTATTAGCTCAAATTGAGTCTATAAACAAATCGGAAAGTTCGGATAAAGATCCTTACCGCTTTTAAAATGCGGATGGCGAGACTCGAACTCGCAAGGCCAAGGCCACACGCCCCTCAAGCGTGCGCGTATACCAATTCCGCCACATCCGCAAGGTACAATAAATAATTGTAGCGTATTCTAAAAAAAAGTCCATAAAAATAAATGGATTTATTTTTCTCTTTGCTGATTAATATCGTCACAAAAAGTGTTATGATTTTATGTTTGGGAATAAATAACAACCAACCTTGCTTCTTAAAAAATCAAAAAGAAGGAAGCCATAAAAGTCCATAAGGAGAGAAATTTTTACAATGACTACAACTAATACCTATGAATTAATGTTTATCTTGCGTCCTGATCTCAGTCAAGAGCAAGTAAACCAACAAATGCGTAAATATCGTGACCTACTCAAAGATTTGGGTGCAGAAAAAGTATCCATGGAAGTATGGGGCAAACGTCGTCTTGCTTATGAAATTCAAAGATTCCAAGAAGGAGTTTATATTTTAAGCTACTTCACTGGTGATGGAAGTCAAGTTGCCCCCCTCGAAAAAAATATGCGTTTGAGTGAAGAAGTAATTCGTTACTTAACCATGAAACAAGATAAAAATATCGAGTTTGAAGAAAATGACATCCCCGAAGTAGAGGAAACCGTTGCACCTCCTGCTCCTGTAGTAACCAATGAAGAATCTTCTGAAACTCAAGAAGAAGCCACAGCCACCGAGGAAGAAGAAACCCCCGTCGAGGCTTAAATAATTCCTTTGTTTAGGGTGGGCAATGCCCACCTTTTTTTTGTGGGAGTACAAGCAATGCTAAAAAAAGGAAAAGGATGGCGCATCGGTTGGCAAGACAAAGCAGAAATCTATCAAGGTTTAATTGGTGCCGATGATTGGGCTTTTGAGGTTTCTGCCTCAGAAATGGAAGATTTTTGTCGTCTTTTGGCGGAAATTACCGATACCATGAAAGCCATGGCAGAACATTTGATGGAGGAGGAAAGCATTTCCTGTGAGGTAGAAAGCCCTTTATTGTGGTTAGGTGCGGAGGGTTATGTGGATAATTATCGTTTACGTATTATCTTTAATCAAGGTCGTGGGGTAGAGGGAGCTTGGGAAAGTGATGCCGTGCAGGGTTTGGTTCAAGGGGTTCAATCTTTAAAGTCATTTTGACTTGACAAAGATAATTTAGATTCGCTATAATCATATACTGTTGATTGAAAAACGGGGCGTAGCGCAGCTTGGTAGCGCACCACTTTGGGGTAGTGGGGGTCGTGGGTTCAAATCCCGCCGCTCCGATAGTCAAAACAAACTAAAATAGTTCAGATTCTTCCTAGGGGAAGTGTTTGGACTTTATTTTTTTATGGGGGTTATGATGATGGCTGACGGACAAAAGGAGATTAATGCTTTACTCGAACCTTTCCAACGGTTTGGGATCAATTTGGGTTTGGTAAGAATCAAAAAACTGTTGGCTGAGTTGGGTAATCCTCAGCAGAAGGTTCCTTTTATCCACGTCGCAGGAACTAATGGTAAGGGTTCGGTATGTGCTTATTTATCTTCTGTGTTGACGGAGGCAGGGTATAAAACGGGTCGTTTTATTTCTCCCCATTTGGTTCGCTGGAATGAAAGAATTTGCATTAATAATGAGCAGATCAAGGATGAGGATTTACTAGAAATTTTGGATACTGTGCAAAAGACCATCGCCCTTCGTCCTGCCAATAGTCCTCCAGAGGAACACCCTACCCAATTTGAAGTAATTACGGCGGCGGCTTGGTTATATTTTGCTCAATCAGGGGTAGATGTGGCGGTGATGGAGGTTGGTTTAGGGGGAAGGTTAGATGCTACCAATGTGGGCGATCGCCCCTTAGCGAGTATAATTACATCTATCAGTCGGGAACATTGGCAAAGATTGGGGGATACCCTCGCCAAAATCGCCACCGAAAAGGCAGGGATAATCAAATCTGAGCGTCCTGTCATTGTTGGTCAACTTCCCCCCGAGGCTCATCAGGTGGTCATGGATAAAATCGAACAATTACACTGTCCCTATACCATCGTCGAACCTGCTCAAAAAATAGTACGGGATGAACAACCATGGGCAACCTATCAAGGTATCCAATACCCCCTCAGTTTAAACGGTGATATTCAACTGCAAAACTCCGCCGTGGCGATCGCCACTATTCAAACCCTACAAGCACAGGGATGGAACATTGATCCCCAAGCCATCATCCAAGGCATGAAAAAAACCCAATGGCAAGGCAGACTAGAATGGATCCAGTGGAAAGACCATAATATATTAATTGACGGCGCCCACAACGTTGATTCAGCGAGAATTTTACGACAATATGTTGATACCCTCACTAAAAAAACTATCTGGGTAATGGGAATGTTATCCACCAAAGATCATCAAGGAATCCTCAAAACATTATTAAAATCTGGGGATCAACTCATTCTCGTACCCGTGCCTGATCATAGTAGTATTGATCCCCAAGAATTAGCCCAAATAGCCCACCAAACCCGTAACGACTTAAGTAAAATTGAAATAGAAAATGACCTATTCCAAGGACTCAATCGAGCAGTCACCATCAACAATCAAGAGCAATATAACATTGTTTTGTGTGGTTCCCTGTATCTCCTAGGGTACTTTTTGGGTAATATCCTGCAAAAATAACCTTACCCATAATCAAGACAATTTTTTTAGTAACCTGTTGGCTTTTGTGGTAGTCAAATTCCTATATAATAGGGAGTTTGAGAACTAAATAAGATTAAATTGTAAACTAAATGATTCACGATATATTTATGCCAGCCCTCAGTTCTACCATGACCGAGGGGAAAATAGTTTCATGGGAAAAAGCTCCCGGAGATAAGATTGAAAAAGGAGAAACCGTCGTTGTTGTGGAATCAGACAAAGCGGATATGGATGTAGAATCTTTTTATTCTGGTTATTTGGCAACTATTTTAGTAGATGCAGGGCAAGAGGCACCCGTGGGTGCTGCCATTGCTTATATTGCCGAAACTGAGGCGGAAATTGAAGAAGCTCAGAAAAAAGCTAGTAGCGCCCCTAGTCAATCCAATGGTGCATCGGCTCCCAAGGTAGAGGAAAAAGTCGAAGTAGCAACCCCTGAACCTACCCCCACCCCCATTAATAAACCCAGTGGCAGATTAATCGCTTCTCCCCGTGCCAAAAAACTAGCGAAGGAGTTGAAGGTTGATTTAACCACCATTACAGGTACTGGTTTAAATGGACGCATCACCGCTGAGGATGTGGAAAAAGTGGCAGGAAAAGCTCCTAGTCAGCCCACTGTTGCCCCTGTTTCTGCGGTCACGGCTCCCCCCTCTACTCCTGCTCAGGCTCCTGTAAATAACCTTGCTGGGGAAACTGTACCCCTCAATACTCTTCAACAGGCAGTGGTAAGGAATATGATGGCGAGTTTACAGGTGCCTACCTTCCATGTTAGTTATGATATTACCACCGATGCCCTTGATACCCTTTATCGTCAAATTAAGCCCAAGGGTGTAACCATGACTGCATTACTCGCCAAGGCGGTAGCTCTAACTCTACAAAAACACCCCATTGTTAATTCTAGCTATACTGATGCGGGTATTAAGTACAATGAAAGTATCAACATTGCGATCGCCGTTGCTATGCCAGATGGTGGTTTGATTACCCCTGTATTGAAAAATGCTGATCAAGTGGATATTTACTCCCTTGCCCGTAGCTGGAAAGATTTAGTCGCCAGAGCCAGAGCAAAACAATTACAACCTGATGAATATAGCACAGGCACCTTCACTATTTCTAACCTAGGAATGTTTGGCGTGAGTGGTTTTGATGCTATCTTACCTCCCGGACAAGGTTCTATTTTAGCAGTAGGGGGCGCTCGTCCTACGGTAGTATCTGATGGAAATGGCTTCTTTGGAGTTAAAAATCAAATGACCGTTAATATCACCTGTGACCATCGTAATATCTACGGTGCTGATGCCGCTTCCTTCCTCAAGGATTTAGCTCAGTTAATTGAGTCCGAAACCCATTCCTTGACTCTGTAAAGTTGTATCCTAAAAGTGCAAAATCCCCCAGACTTGGGGGATTTAAGAGGTTATTTAATTGTCTGCTCCTTCGATGGGTGCGAAACCTTGTCTTTGGATATTTTCAGTGACTACCCGAGGTTCTAAAAATTGCAGTAGATAATCAGGGCCTCCTGCCTTTGAGCCTACCCCCGAGAGTTTAAAACCGCCGAAGGGTTGACGGGCAACGATCGCCCCTGTGATGCCCCTGTTAATATAAAGATTACCCACCTCAAACTCCTTATAAGCCCTATCAATGTGGGCAGGAGTACGAGAATATAACCCCCCTGTCAGGGCATAATCAGTACCATTGGCAATGGCTAGGGCATGATCAAAACCATCAGCTTTTATCACCGCCAACACAGGCCCAAAAATTTCCTCCTGAGCAATTACTGCATCCTCTGTAATATCAGTGAAAACAGTGGGAGGGACGAAATAACCCTGCTCAGGTGCTTCTACCTGTATAGCCAAAGTGCCTTGCTCTTTTCCCTTCTCGATATATTCCAAAATACGAGTTTGGGCAGCCGCATCAATGACAGGGCCAATCTTCGTACTAGGGTTTTTCGCATCCCCCACATGAAGAGATTTTACCGCCTCAATTAAACGCTCCACAAAGGCATCATAGACAGTGTTTAAGACAATTACTCGACTACAAGCCGAACACTTTTGCCCACTAAAACCAAAAGCCGACTGGACAACTCCCGCCACCCCTTGATCTAAATCCGCACTTTCATCGATGATAATGGCATTTTTACCCCCCATCTCGGCAATCACTTTTTTGAGGTGTTTTTGTTTCGGTTGCAATATGGCGGCATCGGCATAAATCTTACAACCCACTTCCCTCGAACCCGTGAAGGCAATTAAATGTATATCAGGATGTTTTACCAGATAATCTCCTACCACCGAACCCTTACCGGGAATATATTGAAACACTCCTTTAGGAATCCCCGCCTCGGTCAAAATTTCGGCAATTTTCGCCCCGATTACTGTACTAGTAGCCGCAGGTTTGAGTAAGGCACAGTTACCCGCCACCAATGCCGCCACCGTCATCCCCGTAGCAATGGCAAAGGGGAAATTCCAAGGAGAAATAATCAGGGCGATGCCTTTGGGTTGATAAAAATAACGGTCATTTTCCCCTGCCACATCGTAGTTATAACCCTGCTCTAACCGTTCCATTTCTGAGGCATAGTAGCGACAAAAATCGATCGCCTCTGACACTTCAGGATCACCTTCTTTAACGATTTTACCCACTTCAAAACACATCCAAGCGGTTAATTCATGGCGTTTTTGTTCCATAATGTCCGCCGCCCGACGTAAAATATCCGCCCTTTGGGTGGCGCTGGTTTTGCTCCAAGTTTTAAAGGCTTCTTTTGCCGTTTCCATGGCTTGATCCGCCTGAGAAAGGGAAATTAAGCCGATTTTACCGACAATTTGGGAGGGGGTGGAGGGGTTGACGGAATCGATATATTCGTCGGTTTGCACATATTCACCGTTAATCAGGGGTAGGTAGGTTTTACCGAGTTGGTTGTTAACGATGGTGAGGGCTTGTCGTGCTTTTACGAGGTTGCTTTCTCTACCGTAGTCGGTGTCAGGCGCCGCATGGAAGCCCCCCTTATCAAGGGGGGTTGGGGGGATCTCTTTTTCTGCCTCAGTAACGGGGACTTTTTCATTTTCCTTAAGATGATGGGCGGGGGGTGCGATTAATTCCTCGATGGGTTTTTCTTCGGAATTTTGCCGTAAAAAGGAGCTATTGGCGGTATTTTCGAGTAAACGGCGGATAAGGTATGCCATACCGGGTAAAAGTTTACCGTAGGGGGCATATACCCTCACTCGATGTCCTCTTTTAACAATGGCTTTGGCAAGGTTTTCCCCCATGCCATAAAGTATCTGACATTCAAATCTGCGTTTGGGAATTTGTAGGGTTTCGGCAATGGCGATCGCACTTGCTTGAGTTCTAACATTGTGAGAGGCGATCGCACTGTACACATATTGATGATTTTCGAGGAGAAGACGAATAAGATTCTCGTAGTTAATATCAGTTTCTGGTTTTTGATTAAATACGGGCTGTTGCCAATGATTTTGACGGGATTTGATGGTTTCTTGATC
Source organism: Cyanobacterium stanieri PCC 7202 (assembly GCA_000317655.1). Taxonomy (NCBI): domain Bacteria; kingdom Bacillati; phylum Cyanobacteriota; class Cyanophyceae; order Chroococcales; family Geminocystaceae; genus Cyanobacterium; species Cyanobacterium stanieri. The sequence continues at coordinate 2,752,217 of CP003940.1, read as the reverse complement.
CCAGTATGCCCCTTTTACTAATCTGATGGTAATGGGATTACCTCGTTTTTTTGCCCACTCAATCCAGTTTTTTAAATCCTCTTCCGAATCCCGTAAATAACCCTGAATCGTCACCCCAATATCGGTACGGGAGCGAAATTCCTCCTCCATCAATAATTCCTGTAAGATAGATATGGTCAAATCCTTGTAGGCATATTGTTCCATATCAAAGTGTACCGCTGCCCCCTTTTCCTTGGCGTGACGAAGTAACGTCCTGATGCGATCGCACACCATCATTTTACTCCCTTCTGGATCAATGGCATCAAACTGGGAATAAAAAGCCGTCAATTTCACTGATACCTGTACCTTGGGCAAATTTTCCCCGTCTGCGGTATCAATTTCGGGAATAGTTGACCATTTTTGGGCTTGGTTACTTAACTGGGTAATTAAATCGAGGTAGTTTTGTAAATAAGACTGTGCCTCGGCTTCAGTTATTACCGCCTCTCCTAACAAGTCGATGGTAAAGCCCATTTTCTCCTTACGCATCCTTTCCACTGCTTTAATTACTTCCTTGATGGTTTCCCCCGAAATGTATTTATAAGCAAGGGTTTCCACCGCCTTAGTAATGGTTGCCGAGGCAATTTGGGCAGGGGGTGAATTAGGATCACTAAAATTAAGAATACCCTTAAGCGCGTCGGGCAATTCCACTTCTTCAGTGGTTAAATACTGTTGAAAATGACGGGCAATTTCTGGCTTACTTTGCAATGCAGGTAACGCATCAATGAAGCGGAATAGTTGAACCCTTAAACCGGGGTTACTCATGGTCCAACCCATCAATTTATCGTCAAATTGTACCTGCTCTTTTAACTTACTAAAAATATTTCCTTTTTGTCTCGTTGCTTGAATTAAATCCCGTGCGATCGTCTGTGTAGCTTCTTCGTAGGATGTAATTGTATTATTAATAGCTACCATAAAAACCCCCTAATAAATATAATGAAATTCCCTATTTTTTTCTTATCAATGTAGAGGCAATAATGTTACTATTGCATAGTAGATAATACTTTTTTTCTATAAAAATCTTACCACAAAAGTTTTAGTCATAAATAGTTTAATCTTTTGATAGTAAATATACTTATAAATCTATTTTCTTGTTTGACTTTTAAGGGCGATCGCACACTGATTTTATGAAAAAGATTGCAACTTGTGGACAAAATTATCACTATTTACAAAGAGCTTAAATTCTTTATATCTAAATAATTCTCATTCTATGCTTACGAAGACAAAAATATAATAAAATCTTAATATACAAAAATACTACTATTTTACAAACAAGCAGTGTTATTTGGTCTAATTAATTCGACTATCGAGGCTATTTGATAATAAAATAAATATTATATTAATTAATAAATATGAAAAAAACTAATTTGTTAATCTATATTATTCTCGATATATTAGGAATTGGGGTAATATTACTGGTATTCATGAATTTTATAGTCAATGCTATTCAACAACAATACATAAATGAAGCAGAAGATTTTTTTAAAAGTGTAAACTCAAAAGCCATTAATTATAATAATGAACAATTTGATCAATATTTAGTTAACTTAGGTTTAGGAAAAGTAAGTAATCAAAAAGAAGATTCTTTTCAAGAAGAAACAGATCAAGCCTTAGTATTTATTAATGCTTACTTAGAAAAACAATTACCAGTAAAAAATAACTTTATAGAACCAATACCCGAAGAGATAACATTATTCTTAGAAGAAAAAAATCAAGATATTAACAATATCATAAATTATATTCTCCAATTAGATTCATTATCATGGCAATATGATTTACATGAAATCTTACAAGATCCTCTTAGCTATGAGATACCTAATTTTGGCAATATAATTTCCCTACAAAAAATATTTATGGTACATATATTGTCAGAATCTTTAGCAGGTAATCAAGCAGAAATAAATAGAACTTTAGAAGCATCTTTTAGATTAAATCAATTTTTACAACCTCAACCTTATCTCATCCCTCAATTAGTTGCCCTAATTACTACTCAGCATCAAATGAGAATTATTAGACAAATGACTCCATTAACCTCTGAGTGGCTAGAAAAGTTAGATAATTACAATTATGATTATTCCCAAGGGGTGTTAAACGCCCTTAATATAGAAGCGTATTCAAATTTTAGTCCTTTGTTAGTAGGTGAAACATCTTCTTTTAATCTTATTCATAACTTTATTCAAAAACCATACACCCAAATGATGTTTAATGATATAGGTAGTAGAATGTTGGATACTTTTTCCTTCTTTGAGCAAGAAAGTATTTGCTCAGTGGATTTAAATAATGTATCGTTACCGTCTGATAATATTCCTTGGTGGAATGTTTTGGGTGAAATTGCAACACCGAATTTAATAGATTGGTGGCTTCGTGCTAATTGGGTAATGTTGGATGGAGAGTTAACTAAAAATGTGTTGAGGGCGGAAAATGTACGACAAATACAGGGAGGTTTTCCTGAAAGTTTGGAGGGGTTAAATTCTGAATTATGTGATGGAAAAAGTTGGGATTATAGTGTGAGTGATGGTCAAGGATTTTTCAATTTTGAACAGCATTATCCGGGTAATGTGATGATGGAGGAAGGAAGTACCATCTTTTTACCCTTAAATTTCACTTTGAAACAACCATAATCTTATCACTATTGCCTATTCCCCAATTAAACAAGAAATTATATCTAAAATCAGCAACGCCTAAATTGTATCTAAGCACACATGGACAATGGGCAAGAGATCAGAAAAAATAGACAAGGACATCTTAAGAGTAGAAAAATGAAAATTGCGATCCTATCCCAAGATAGTAGCCTTTATTCCACAAGAAGATTGAAGGAGGCAGGAGAAAAAAGAGGGCATCAGGTGAGGGTGGTTAATTTCCTTCGCTGTTATATGAATATTACGTCTCATAATCCTTCAGTGGTTTATGGGGGAAAACCTTTGGAAAATTTTGATGCCATTATTCCTCGCATTGGCGCTTCTAAAACTTTTTATGGTTTATCGGTGGTGAGGCAGTTTGAGGTGATGGGAGTATTTAGTGCCAATGAATCTCAGGCGATTTCTCGCTCTCGGGATAAGTTGCGCTGTGTGCAAATTTTGGCTAGGGAGGGGATTGGTTTACCTGTGACGGGCTTTGCCCATGATACGGAGGATATTGATGGGTTGATTGAGACGGTGGGGGGTGCGCCGTTGGTGATTAAGTTATTGGAAGGTACCCAAGGCATTGGGGTAGTTTTGGCGGAAACGGATCAGGCTGCAAGGTCGGTAATTCAGGCTTTTCGGGGTTTGAATGCTAATATTTTGGTGCAGGAGTTTATTAAGGAGGCAAAAGGCGCTGATATTCGCTGTTTTGTGGTGGGTAATAAGGTAGTGGCGGCGATGAAGAGACAAGGGCCAGAGGGGGATTTTCGTTCCAATTTACATCGAGGGGGTAAGGCGGAAAAAATCAAGCTGACTCCCGAGGAAAGAAGCACTGCCATTCGTTCTGCTAAAGCCATGGGTTTACGGGTTGCGGGGGTGGATTTGTTGCGCTCTAACCATGGCCCGGTGGTAATGGAGGTTAATTCTTCCCCTGGTTTGGAGGGCATTGAGAAGGCGACGGGGGTTGATGTGGCGGATAAGATTATTGATTTTATTGAGAAGAATGTGGATATAAAAACGCGCGATCGCATTCAGGTTTAGTTAGGTTTCAGGTTTCAGGTGTCAGGTTACAGGTTTAATTTCTTTCAATGGGAGAATTAAGGAAAAAAGGATAATTCTGCATTGTTATTTTTTCACCTTATCTCCCCTACCCCTCATCCCCCTACTCCCCATCTTTCCATCCCCTGTTATCCTATTATTTGTACTGTTGAACATATATCGATAAAATGAAAGTAAAAGCTGCGATCGCCCTTAATGCTAAAGAACCGTTAGTTATTGACACCGTGGAGTTAGAAGGCCCAAAAGCAGGGGAGGTATTGGTGGAAATCAAAGCCACGGGGGTATGCCATACCGATGCTTATACCCTCTCTGGCATGGATCCTGAAGGCTTATTCCCCACCATTTTGGGTCACGAGGGGGCGGGGGTTGTGGTGGAAGTGGGAGAGGGTGTGAAGAGCCTAAAAGTGGGGGATCACGTCATCCCTTTATATGTACCTGAGTGTCGGCAATGTGATTACTGTCTCAGTTTCAAAACCAACCTTTGTCAAGCTATTCGCATCACCCAAGGGCAGGGTTTGATGCCTGATGGTACTAGCCGATTCTCCCTTAATGGGAAGAAACTACACCACTACATGGGTACTTCTACCTTTGCAAACTATACTGTGGTGCCTGAAATTGCCCTCGCCAAGATTCGTCCTGATGCACCCTTTGACAAGGTATGTTACATCGGTTGTGGGGTGACAACGGGGGTGGGGGCGGTGATTAATACCGCTAAGGTTGAACCGGGTTCCAATGTGATAGTATTCGGCTTGGGGGGTATCGGTTTAAACGTTATCCAAGCCTGTCGTATGGTGGGGGCGGATATGATTGTGGGAGTAGATATAAATCCCGAAAAAAGGGCGATCGCCGAAAAGTTTGGCATGACACACTTTGTTAACCCCAAGGAAGTAGAGGGGGATATAGTACCCTATCTCGTAGATTTAACCAAAGGGGGTGCTGATTATAGCTTTGAGTGTATCGGTAATACCAATGTAATGCGTCAAGCCCTCGAATGTTGTCATAAAGGTTGGGGTGTATCCGTCATCATCGGTGTGGCAGGGGCAGGGCAAGAAATAAGCACCCGCCCATTTCAACTGGTGACAGGGAGAGTGTGGAAAGGTTCGGCTTTTGATGGTGCCAGAGGACGTACAGATGTACCCAAAATTGTTGATTGGTACATGGAGGGAAAAATCAACATCGATGATTTAATCACCCACGTCATGCCCCTAGAAGACATTAACAAAGCCTTTGATTTGATGCACCAAGGGGAATCTATTCGTAGTGTCGTTACCTTTTAACCTTGATTTTAGAATAAAATTTTTTTGTCAAGGTGTCAGGTATCGGGTTTTAGGTGTTAGGTTAATTTAGGGGTTTTCGGTGGCAATGTCTGATTTGTTGAGATTCGATTGAATTGCTTCGGTGACGATGTGAGATAAAAAACCCATGGGGCCAGCAAATAGACATAAAATTAGAGAATGAATTGTCCAGATATTTTTTTCCTGTCCTTGCCAATAAATATATCTCCCCAAAAATAAATCTAAGACCAGAAAATGGGTCCAACCAGCAAAAGTAACGGCAGGATTACTAAAAACCTCTGCTAATGCTGGTAATTGTGGATTGGACAGGGTTTGAGCAGATTCTGGATCTAGGCTTGTGAAAAATAGATAAATATAAAGCAATATAAGAGGAATAAATATTAGATAAGATTTCATTATCTTTTGGGTAATTGACCATTTTGGCAAAACAATCATTAAAAGCCAAAAGGGTAATACAAAGATATTTGCAAGGTTGAATAGTAAATTTAAGTCCATTTTATGCTTAAAAAAAGTAAAAATTATCTTTACTATTATAGTCTTGATTATTTTTCTATTTTTATTGTTATGATGTGGAAATAATTATTTATTTTTTGCTCGAATGTCTTGGCAATTATGAAAATTAAGTTTTATTTGTCTATATTCTTCATGTTATCTACTTTTGGGGTGATCATTCCTACTTTTATGAACCCTGCTTTTGCTTCCTGTGAAGATAATTTTGTCGAACCTTCTTTGGATACTCGCACCTACGAAAATGAGCAGTTAGGCTTTGCGATCGCCATTCCTGACAATTATCGCACCATGAAAAAAAGCAATGATGCCATCGAGATTTTGAACCCCGGAACCTATGATTTAATTCAATGTGCCACGGAAGCAGGAGAGATAGGTAACATAAAATGGCGTACGGGGGCTTTGGAAATCAATACTTTTAGTCTTAGTGATAGTGAAGACAATTTAGGGCAAATAGTAACCTCCATGGAATCCCATTTATCCTTTAATAATCCTCAAGTGGTTAATAATAACGGACGTGAAATGTTAATCGCTTCTTTTTATGATTCCCATTATGATGTAGATTTTTTCGTGATCTATTTTTTGAGTCCTGATGGTCAATCTTTGGTCAAAATTGATGGTGCCACAGATAGTCAGGTAGTACGGGATAGCATTGTAACTTTAAAATTACTTTAATATTATTGTCTGGGATGGTCAGAATCTGATTTTTTGCTATCTAAAGATGGTAAAAAATAAATTTTTTTGTGCTTATAAATCGAAGTTTGTTAGTTCATAATTTAAATTAATCAAATTATCAAATGGTTTGAATTAGCGATAGAATCGTTAAAGATCAAGATTAACCAAGGTATAAATGGACGAATATAGAGAAAATCAAAGAATAAAATTGTTCCAATTTGAATAGAATGTTTTATGATGACAATAGAGATATATAAAGACATCCACAAACTGTAGCAATTTTTACTATTATTAAATTATGAATGAATCCTATAATAATGCCATTGAAGAACAGTCCTTAAATCGTGATGAAAGAGTAAAACAACTCAGAAATATGATTGACACTTTACACATTGCTGAAGATATATCCAGTAATGGTTATTTAATCACCAGTTCTGAGTTGGCGGATTTAATGGATATAAATGCTAGTGCTGTCACCAGTAGGGGTGAGGAATGGGCTTGGCGCAATTGGATTGTCTCTAGGGTTAGGCGAGAAGGTAATCAAATTTTGTGGCAGTTGGAGAGGGTAGAAAAAATAATGGATGATTAGCCTTACCTCCCATGGGGATTTTTTTTTCGGTTGGTGAAGCGATTTGCTAACCGTAAAATCTGCCCTGCCAACATGGCGGCCCCAAATCCGTTGTCAATGTTAACTACTCCCATGCCTGTGGCACAGGAGTTAAGCATGGTGAGCAGGGGGGCTACTCCGCCAAAGCTAGTACCATAGCCGATGCTTGTGGGTACGGCAATGACGGGGCAGGGTGCCATACCTGCTACGACACTGGGCAGAGCGCCCTCCATTCCTGCGACGACAATCAATACATCGGCATTATCAATAATATGGCGATGGTTTAAAAGTCGATGGATTCCTGCTACCCCTACATCCCACAGTCTTTCGACTTCAAAGCCGCATAGTTCGGCGGTGATGGCGGCTTCTTGGGCTACTGGTAAATCGGCGGTTCCTGCGGTGAGGATGGAGATTTTTCCTTGGTATTTTTGTTCTATTTTGCCGATCGCCCCTATTTTGGCAAGGGGATAATATCTGAGGTCAGGCACTCCGAGGGATACAATTTCGGCAATGTCTGATTCTAGGCGAGTGGTCATGATTAACGGAGTACCTTGCGATCGCATGGCGTTCATAATTTGAATAATTTGTTCAGGGGTTTTTCCCTGACTCCAAATGACCTCGGGGAAACCTGTGCGCAATTGACGATGATGATCAATTTTGGCAAAATCTTCTAGGGGTTGAAAGCTAAGATGCTGTAATTTTTCTAGTCCTTGTTGGGGGGTAGTTTCCCCTCGGGCAATGGCTTCTAATAGTTTTTCCAAGGAAGTGCGATCGCTCATTATTGTAGTGATAAATTCTTTACTAGCCCTATTATCTATTATCCATTATCCATTAGTCGATGAATTTACCCGTCGTTTATCACGCTGATTATGTAACCCCCCTACCCCAAGAGCATCGTTTTCCCATGCCCAAATTTAAACTGCTCTACGAACTCTTACTCAAAGATGGCATTACTTCTCCTACCCTCACCCATCAGCCCCTCATAGCCAGTGCAGAGATATTACAATTAGTTCATCACCCCCACTATGTAGAACAATATTGTAATGGTAGTTTAGATACCAAAGCCCTGCGTCGTATCGGATTACCCTGGAGTGAAGGATTGGTAAAAAGAACTTGCACAGCGGTAGCAGGAACGATTTTAACCGCACAATTAGCCCTAAAATACGGTTTGTGTTGCAACACCGCAGGGGGTACTCACCATGCCTTTCCTGAATATGGATCTGGGTTCTGTATCTTTAATGATCTGGCGATCGCCTCTAAATATTTATTAGAACATCAGTTAGTCGAAAAAATCTTGATCGTGGACTTAGATGTCCATCAAGGGGATGGCACCGCCTACACCTTCGCCCATGAACCGAGGGTGTTTACCTTTTCCATGCACTGCGAAGCCAATTTTCCCTATCGTAAACAAACCAGCGACCTAGATATTCCCCTCCCCATAGGCTTGGATGATGATGGTTATTTACAAATCCTTGCCTCCCATCTACCCCATCTCCTCCAAGAAGTTCGACCCGATATAGTCCTTTATGATGGCGGTGTAGATACCCATAGGGGCGATCGGCTCGGCAAACTCTGCCTGACAGAAACAGGAATTTATCGTCGAGAAATGCAAGTTCTCAGTACCTGCCTAGCCCAAGGCTATCCCGTTGCCTGTGTCATTGGCGGAGGTTACAGTAAAGACATTCACGAATTAGTATATCGTCACTCCCTACTCCATCGTGCCGCCCAGGAATGTAGCAAACTACTGTAGACTTTCGAAAAAAAGTAAGTAATTAAGTTTTGCGACAAAGCCTATCTACTTACTTTCTACTTACTTTGAATCAGCCCCATTCTCTCCCAAGGAGAGAAAAAAATTAGCAAAACTAAGCAATCAAACTTTCTGCATAAATATCCTGCTCAGAATTATCTCTTATTTCCATGGGAGTATCGACAATTCCAAAATGAGGTTGTAACTTGATTTTTTCCACGTGGGGAGTAAATCCTAGCCACCCCTTAGAGGCTTGGGCAAACTCTTCAGGATCTCCACTAACACAAAAACGAGTAGCCAAAGCATCCTCTCGATTGCGCAAACCATTGATTTCTAGCTCCTTCGCAGTTGATCTAACCACCGCATAAGCAGGATCAACTAACTTCACATAGGAGGGCAAAATCTCCTTTAAAACTCCCTCTAAATGGGGATAGTGAGTACAACCATACACAAGGGTATCAATCCTATTTCTCAATAAAGGTTCGAGATATTCTTGAGCCACTTTCTTGGTGTAGGGATCATGAATTTTATTTTGTTCAATTAAAGGCACAAATTCGGGACAGCCGATTTGCCAAACCTTCGCATCGGGTTCTAATTCATTAATAGCATTGCGATAAGCATTACTAGAAGCCGTGGCAACGGTGGAAATAACTCCAATCCTTTTACCTTGCTTGATGGCAGCTTTCGCCCCCGGATGAATTAGACCCAAAATAGGAAAAGGAAACTCCGCCCTAACTTCTTCAAGGGCAAGGGCAGAGCTAGTATTACAGGCCATGATAACCATTTTGACCTCTTCTTTTTCCATCCAAGAGAGAATTTCCCTGACAAACTGCAAGATTTCTTGGGGGGATTTTGTACCATAGGGAAGACGTTTAGTGTCTCCAAAGTATAAGATAGATTCTTGAGGTAGTTGACGGTAGATCTGTCGTAATACGGTTAACCCACCCACCCCGCTATCAAATACACCTATTCTGTTGTTAAACGCATTTGTCATAAATCTAGTTATTATTTCGGTTGAAATTAATATAATATAAGCAAATTTACCCAAATTTGTAAATATTTTGTGAGGAATTAAATATATTAAATATTTGTAAAATCTGATAGTTCTAAAAAAACTCTCAGTAGTTGTCATAAATATAAACCCATAGAACCATTTATTAACAATAAATAAGATTTTCTATGGTTCATCTTCAGTTTAATTTATCTTTGGTATCCTAAAACAATTATTTACATATTCGTGTTAAGGGCAAAAAAGATTTAATTTTGTGATCACAGATAACAGTGATATGTCATCTTTTCATGAATTATTTACAAACAGGAAAAAACAGGATAAAAAAATTTATCCGTCATAAACCCATTGTAAATTAAATTTTTGTTATTAAATTAAAAATAATACAAAACTATAATAAAGTTACATTTTCCTGATCACAAATTAAATTATTGTTACTAATTTATAATCGATTTGTCCTAACATATTCTATAATTCCAGCGGCGATCGCCTGTGCCATTTGTCTTTGAAAATTAGGATCTCTGAGACGAGGGGCATCTTCCCTACCCGTAACAAATCCTGTTTCCACCAAAACAGAGGGCATTCTGGCATTACGAAGTACATAAAACCTCGCCTGACGAACATTACGATCTCGAATATTTAACCGTTGTAAAATATTACGGTGAATCGTCGCCGCCAAATTACGACCAGTTTGGAAATAATAAGTTTCCAAACCATTAACATCAGGACGACTCATACTAATGGCATTAGCATGGATACTTACAAATAAATCAGCATTGAGGCTATTCGCCATATTAGTGCGACCCTCCAAACTGACAAAAGTATCATTATTACGAGTTAGACGTACTTGGATGCCTTGTTGTTCCAAAATTCGGGCAACTTCTTGGGAAATTGGCAAAATAACGTCTTTTTCCTGTAAACCACCAATACCGATCGCCCCCGGATCTCTTCCTCCATGACCGGGATCGATGATCACCAAAGGACGAGATTGATTAGGGCGATTATTACTAGGAGGAGTAGTATTAGCAGGGGGAGGAGTTACATTAATATTGGTAGAAGAAGGAGGATTAACGGGAATAGCGGCGGTATTGTTGGTCGGATCATTATTGTTCGCTGTGGAGTTGTTCGTAGGGACATTAGTGGCAGTACGACCACCCAATAAAGAAAGACTTATGGAGCGATCATTAGGCTGATTTAAACGACCAATTCTCATGCCGGGGGAAGGCTGAACCAATAAAATAACCGTATTACTATCGGGCTGCCAAATGCGTAGCCTAGATAAAGGGCTATTGGAAGATAATTCAGGGTTACGGAAATTGGGGGATAAATCAGCATTATTAATCCGAATCTGATAAGTATTATCCTGTTGCGACCAGCTACCCGTACCCCTTAAACTTTGATTGGCTCGAATAACCAAATCATTACCGTTAAAATTTATAGACTCAATGAGGGTTCTTCCCTGATTTGCCGTCACTCGGCTAGAGCCTCCTGTGTTGGCCTGGGCTACGGTGATGGGAGCATTAACCGACTTCGCCCCCGAATTGCTGGATAAAGATTCAACTCTACCCATACCCCCTTGAGGCCACAACACCAAACCTCCCATACGACTAAAACTCGCTTGCCAGTCAGGGCTATCAGGGTTGACATTCATTCTTACCAGTGCAGAATTGTTTCTTTGGCTTACCTCAATGGTACTGACTCCATATTCGTTGACATCCCAAGAGTTAATTAGTTCGTTGGATAGGGTCACTCCCTGTAACTCAAACTCGATTTGACGGCGATCGCGACTACGACTATAACGAATAGTGTTACTAGAACCACCATCAATGCCCATCAAAATACCACTAGAAGAAATTTGTAAAGGAGATCTTCTACTACTGCTACTACTATTATTGTTATTGTTAGCAACCGTAGGAGTGTTGTTAGTGGAGGAAGAACTAGAAGGAGTATTATTATTACTAGGAGGAGTCGGAGGAGGATTGGGTATTCTTTCTGGTTGAGGAATCTCAACACTCCATTGGGTAGGAGAAATTCCTTGAATTCTGACTCTTTGAGGATCAATAGTATAACCTTGGGCAATTTCTACCACCACCCTTGTGGTATTAGTATCAAATTGACCTATTCTGAGATTAGTAATTAGACCACCCAAGTTTTCATTAACGGTACCCCTACCTAAATTCGTACCGGGTAAATCAATTACCAGTCGAGTAGGGTTAGAAATTAATTGAGCGGTGGGTTGTACACTTTGATCTGTTGTAAAAACCAATCGATTTTGATTTGCTTCAAAACGCCAAGAAATTAACCTCCCGGCAAAAGCAGGAGTAGTCAAAAATATAAAGGTTAAACAACTGAGAATAAAAGAATAGAATTTCACTGTAGTATTACTCCTCAAATCATTTTATAAAGGCTGAAAGTCACAAATTCTCATTGTCTCGAGAGACAATGGATGGTGATTTAATTTATTGTAGTTATTGTAATTAATAGATCCATCTCACAGGGAGGGACATAGTTTTATTTAGTTGGTAATATTTTACTGATACCTTAACCTAGGCAAGGAAAATAAATTTTGTTTTTGACCTAAACACTCCATAACACCCTTTTTCTAAAAAAACTGCTATACAATCATAAACGATTGATCAAATTTACTGTTTTTTAACCGTTGACTATGGGTGATGATTTGGTTCGATTGATTATTGAGTATTAATCACCCAGTAATATTATGATCAACGGCTTGGTAATGGAATTAAATAAATTCTACTTTTTTCCGAAGAAGCAACTTTTTTAAACCAATTTTACACAAAATTATGACCAACGCCACTATATAGTTTCCTACGTAAGTATTTACCGAACTATGGGTAAAAATTGACTATTTAATAGTCTGTTTATTTTTCTTACTTATACTAATCATTAGTAAATAATCAGGTTTCGATAATGGGGAATTTACAAAAGATAAATATCTTACTAACGACTTGAAGAAGCTATATCAACCCTCAAAATATTTCCCCAATACTTCAATGACATCATTTTTCCTATTTTTGTTTCTGAAATCTAAATCATGAAAAGCCCCAATTTAATAAAAATTTAATAATTATCATAAAAAAAACATTCGCTCAAAGGGGGAATGTATGTCCCCCTTACTAATCAATACAGTCTCAGAAACAATTTTAATGGCAAAGAATTATAAAATCTTGTGGGTATTGGGATGTTGTTTTACATTATCATCATCGGAGACAGTTTTTATATTATTTAAAATTCTTTTTCTGCTCAAAGAATAGTTGAAGTCAGCTTTTTTCTCTCCTAGGGGTAGATGTGTCTGCGCCTCCTCTTTCTTCTTATAGGTGCGGGTTGCCGCCAACATCATCTCTGTGAAATTATGGCAAAACTGACTTTGGGGGGGAAATTCATCGGGCTTTTGTAATGAGTCATTGACAAGGATGTCTCCCACGGTTTTGGCACAGACAAATTTATAGGAAGTTTCAACTCCCCTCAGCATGGTTTCCCAATAGGCAGAGGGTATGGGTTCAATTACTTCTACTTCTTGAATCTCTCCATCTTCCCGAACAAAACAAGTGGCTAAACCAAGAATACAATAGTCATCGGCGGATACTCCTGCTTGATTTAATATCGTGGTCATAGGTAATTTTGGTTTTATGATTGTGTCTGCTCAAATTTTATAACATTTATTTTGGGTTAGGATTGATCTTATCGTTGTGTAACAGATTGAATACTGTTTATGAGCGATCGCACTTCCTCCACCCCTTCAGAAGCCTCAAAAGAAAAAGGGAACTTTCCTGCCGCCAAAACCTTTAAACCCACCGGGGCCAAACTCAATAAACCCCTCAAATCTCGTAAATAATTGCCCACCACCATCACCGCAAACTTACGCTCATCTACCCAACCCCCAGCCTTCACCAAATCCACCAACACCTTACGATGACGTACGGGGGTACTACTATTACGAGATTCCCTATCCAGAATTTTTCCCTTAATCTTAGTAATCTGATCCAAAGGTGCCACATCCATGGGGCATACCTCATTACACAAATAACAACGAGTACAACCCCACACCCCCGATTCAATATCATTATATTTGGTTAATCTTTCTGCTGGATAATCATCCCGAGAATCATCGATCATTCGATAGGCTTTTGCCAAAGCATGGGGACCTGTAAAATGATCATTAACCTCTTTTGCATTACATTCAGAGTAACAAGCACCACAGAGGATACAATTGCCCGTTTGTTCCAACAATTTTCTCTCTTCTGGACTTTGTAAAAACTCTTTTTCAGGAATATTTCTTGCCTTTGTACTTACGTAGGGTTCAATTTTTTCTAAATCATTCCAAAAGCCATTCATATTAACTACTAAATCCTTGATCACGGGCATATTATTTAACGGAGAAATGATTATTTGAGGGTTTTTTTCATCTTGTGTGGGGGAAATTTTGCTTAATTCTTGCCCTACATTTTCTTTACAAGCCAAAGCAGATCGACCATTAATTTTCATCCCGCAACTGCCACAAATTGTGTTGCGACAGTTTTTGCGAAAGGTAAGGCTACCATCGATTTCCCACTTAATTCTGTTTAGACATTCAAGAATAGTGTTTTTTTGGTTTACCTCTAGGGTGTAACTCTGAAAATAAGGATCTAAATTATGATTTTGACGGAGAATTTTAAAAGTAACTTTCATCTTTTATCTATAATTATTACTATTACTATTTCTATTCTCCGATTTTATTTTAGAACTCACAAGGGTAATGATCTTAATTTTTGTTAAAAGTTCAATAATTCTCCATATTTTTCTTTTTTAGCATCTGAGATAACCCAAAAAGCCAAAAAATAAGAATTAATAAGTATTTTAGCCTTACGTTATCTTGAGAAAAAGGTAACTTCCTTAGAGAAAATATTAATAAGTCACTAAAAAAAAAGTAAAAAATAGTGATTTAATGACATATTTTTGTTATGATAAATACTATAAAGAACAAATAACAAATGAGGAAAAAATATATGACAGAAGTAGCAACTACACCTTTATCAGGGAAAGAGCTGTTACAGAAAGTAAAAGAATTATCTGATGTTCCCCGTCGTGAAAGAGCAAGACGTTGTGGCTACTATACCGAAGCAAAAAATGGTAAAGTTAGAGTTAATTTAACTGATTTTTATGACGCTGTTTTATCAGCAAAAGGAGTTCCGTTGGATCCTGAAAGGACTAAAGATGGAAGAGGAAGAGAAGCAACTTTTCGTGTGAGCGTTCATAAAAATGGTCAGATCGTTATTGGTTCTAGTTATACTCAAAAAATGGGTTTAAAACCGGGCGATGAATTTGAAATTAAGCTAGGTTATAAACATATTCATCTTAAACAAGTGGGAGAAGGGGACGATTTTGATATGGATGATGATAACTAAAATCATCTATTTATCTACTCGAATTTACCACAAAAAAACAGATAATTGTTTCTTCTCTTTAACCTTGTCAAGGACACAATAATGATTGATTTGGAAAGCAATCCAATAACCTCCACCCTCATCAATAGCAATGGCATTATTAAAGTTATTTTGTTTTTGATAATATGGGGCGTTGTTTGGTTGCCGATTGCATTTCCTCTTACAAGGTTAATTCAGTGGCACCCTGCCGCCCCAATATCAAACTCTCAAAAACTAACACTAATTGCATCTCTTTACCTCATCGCTCCTTGGTTAGCTTGGGGAGTGATGGGGAAGGATTTGCATCAAATAACTTTGATTTTTAGGGCTAGCACTCTTAATTTTATCCTATGGGGTTACGTAATAGGAATTATTACTATCGTATTTACAGATTTGTCGATATTTTTCCTTGGATGGTTGAAGTGGAAAAAACCCCCTGACTTTTTTTACGCCATAGTAAAAACTATTCCCCTTTTATTTTTGGTTAGCTTCCTTGTCGCTGCGGTGGAAGAACTTATTTTTCGGGGCTTGTTTGTAAATTTTTTGATGGAAGATTATCGTCTCTGGACAACGGCAATTATTTCTAGCGGGGTATTTGCTTTACTTCATCTGTTATGGGAAAGAAAGGATACTATTCCTCAGTTACCCGGTTTATTTTTGATGGGGATGGTGTTGTTTTATTCGGTATATTTGCAAGATGGTAGTATTGCCCTTGCGGTGGGTATTCATGGGGGCTGGGTGCTGAGTCTGGCTACTCTGGATACCCTTGATTTGTATGAATATGATGATGGGGTTAACCCTTGGTTATGTGGTGAGAAGGGAAAGCCCTTGGCTAGTTTGGCGGGGATTTTGGTGGTAGTTTTAGCTGGTTTACTGTTATTTTTTTGCTTTGGGCGGTAATCTCTCTGGGCATAGTGATAAATTTACTACACTTGTTAACAAAACTTAATGTTATGATACAAATTGTAACGTTAGTTTGGAATGGCAGTATATAAATGTTATTTGGTGGTCTAAGTCTATTAGAGAAAAGCGGAGATCAGATTCTTAGTAGTACTGTAACAAGTGCGATCGCATCTTTGTTTAAGAAAACAGAAAATCTAAAAATCAATATAAAAGCCGAACCCATTGCCAAACTATTTCAAGGTAAGATGGATGGTTTTGAGTTTGTGGGGCAAGGTATGTTGATGTACAATGGCTTACGTTTAGAAGCCATGGATTTATATTTACAGGAGGTTGCCATCGACTTCGGCTCTGTATTTCAGGGCAAGGTGGAGTTGACCGAATCCATTGAAGCTATTATGCGAGTAGTGTTGAGTGAAGATGATTTGACTGCTTCGTTTAATACTCCATTTATCATTGAAAAGTTACAAAGACTAACTTATCAGGGCAAAAATTTATTTTTCCAGAACACTAATATTGATATTAACCCCGATCGCACTTTTAATCTTTCTTCAGAAATTAGGTTAGGAAAAAATGGTGAAGTGATTCCTGTGATGATCAAGTCTGAGATGGAATTACAGGGACGCACCAAGATACAATTTACCAATGCTGAATATATGGGAGATGAAAAGTCACAAAATTTGGCGAGGGAATTGATTAATCATGTTAATAATTTACTTAATCTCGAAAACTTTGTCCTTGATGGTACTAATTTGACGGTGGATAAATTTTTGGTCAAGGATAAGCAATTGGTTTTTTATGGTATGGCACAAATCAACCATTTTCCCCAAAATAACAAGTAGGACATTGCGAAAAACCCCACCCTATGGGATGAGGTGGGGTGAAAAATTATTTATATAATTCGGTAGATAGACGGAAAGCAAGAATCGCAGGTACTAATGCAATGGCTAGAGCTACAAAAACTTGAGTATCTGAAATAGGCATAAAAAAACTCCTTTTGTACAATAAAAATTGATAAGATTAAGCTAAATTATTATTTAATTTGCACTAATATCGGCACTCTGGCACGATTTCGTAATAATTTGCAACAAAATATTGAGATGATCAAATTAAATCTACGGGAAAGGGCGATCGCCCGTAAAATAGAAAAAAGTCCTTACTATCGTTTCCAGAGTATGAGCGAAATTATAGTCGGGGCAAAACTAGGAATCAAAATAGACGTTAACCAAGCCAGTGTGGATGATTGGCTAAGACTGCCCGGCATTTCCATCACCCAAGCCCGAACCCTAGTAGAAATGAATAATTCGGGTATTCAACTACTATGTATAGAAGACTTAGCCGCCGCTTTGGGTATTTCCGTAAGTAAAATCGCCTTTTGGCAACCCATCCTCAATTTTTCCTACTATGATCAAAATAGCTTTCACGCACCCCCAAAGATAAACCCCAATACAGCCACCCTCGAACAACTACAATCTATTCCTAACCTAGAACATCATTTGGCTGTGAGTATCATCAAAAATAGAGAAGAAGCAGGACAATATCACAATTTACCCAACCTACAAAAAAGACTATCTCTGTCTGCTGACTTTGCCTATCATCTCATGTACTACTTTCAGTTTGATTAATGGTCAATGCCAAAACAAAAATTATGAAAAAATTATGATAATGTCAATATTAGATCAATAATCAAAACTTTCTAAATTAATGCCATCAGAAATAGAACAGGAAATAAAAGAACTAGAAGCCATTGCCGAAAAGAAAAAAATTCAAAAATGGAGCTTTTGGGGAGTTTTTAGTTCCACTTTCCTAACCATCTTATTCGCCGAAATGGGAGACAAAACCCAGTTAGCCACCCTACTATTATCAGCCCAATCCACCTCACCATGGATTGTGTTTATCGGTGCCGCTTTGGCTTTGATTGCCACCAGTTTGGTGGGGGTATTATTAGGTTACTGGTTATCAAAAAGATTAACTCCCAAAATCCTTGATTTATCCCTTTCCTTACTATTGTTATTGGTAGCAGGAACATTAATTATGGATGTTTTAACCTTTTGAGTAGCTCAAAACGATTCTACTTTTCCGCTTCCTTTTCCATAACCGCCTGACGAAACCCCAATACTACCAAAATATTAGATAAAGTTAAAAAAAATTCTGCCCCTCCATGTAACCAATCTACATTTGCCAAAGAAGTGCCGTAGTGAATTTTGGCATAGATACCTGCAGGTATGGTAATAAAAACAAAAATCAATAGAACGTAAAAACCTCTTAATGCTAACTTAGGGGTTTTTCCCGATTTGGTGAGAAACCACAAAAAAGCAAGGTAGGGAAACAAAGAAATAGCAAATAGGTTTTCAATAGTCATAGATAAATAAATGGGGATAATTGATAGTTGATAATTATTGTTTTTTCTTTTATTGGGAGAAATAAAAACTGCAACCTGAAACCTCATTATATATTGAGGTTATCATAATTGTTAGGGGAACATTTCTCAGGAGTTTATGGAGCAACCATTAGAAAACTTAATCAAACAGCTACGCCCAGGGCAAGATATTTTGGGGCGTTGGCAACAAGGAGAAATGGCGGTTTCGGCAGTACCGGGTGCTGGAAAATCCCACAGTTTGGCGGTGGCGGCGGCGGCAACCATTGCCAGAGAAAAACTTAACCTACGTCGTCAATTAATTATTGTTACCTATACCCGTTCTGCTACTGCTAGTATTAAACAAAAAGTAGAAAAGAATTTGGCTTATTTGGGTTTGCCCCCCATTGGTTTTTCGGTACAAACTATCCACGGCTTGGCGTTAAATATTGCCAGTCAATATCCTGAGTTATCCCAACTAAATTTGAACCAGAGTAATTTAGTTTCTCCCAATAGTAATCACCGTTTGATTAAACACACTGTAAATCAGTGGATTGATGAAAATCCCCATCTTTTTGAGGTTTTGGTGGAAGGAAGACAGGGTTTTGGGGGGGAAGAGTCGGAAAAAATGCGCCGAGAAAGCATTATCCGCAGTGAATTGTTGCCTAATTTGGCTCGTACGGTGATTAAAGAGGCAAAATGTTCTGGTAAAACTCCCCAAAGTCTTGCCCATTATATTGATTATACCCGTGATGATTACCAAATAATGGCGATCGCCTCTGGACTATATAAAAACTATCAAAATCTAATGATCGAAAATAACTTTATCGATTATGACGATATGATATTAGGGGCACTGAAAGTATTACAAAACAACGAAGCAAGGAAAATATGGCAACAACAAATCCATGCCGTATTTGAAGACGAAGCCCAAGATTCTAGCCCTCTACAGGTTGAATTACTAGAAATTCTTGCCAAAGACGACGAAAAACCCCACCTAGAGGCAAATCTAGTCAGAGTCGGAGATCCAAACCAAGCTATAAACTCCACCTTTACCCCTGCTGACCCCGTTTATTTTAACTGGTTTTGTAACCTTTGTTCCCAAAAAAATTGTCTTGCCACCATCGCCCAAGCAGGAAGAAGTACCCAAGTTATTATCGATACAGCAAATCAAACCCTTGATTTTGTTAATCATCAAGCCCTAAAAAAATCTAAAAATAACGATAAAATACATCTGCCATTTAGACAGCAATATATTCAACCTGTAACTCAAAAAAATGTCAATCCTGCTCCATTCGAGAAAGGATTAGAACTACATATATTTGAACATATTTACAAAACAGTAGAGGCTATTGGTAAAAAAATTGAACTTATTTTCGCAGAAGAAGAACATCAAAAAAATCATAATTTAGCTATATTAGTTAGGGAAAAAAGTCAAGGTAAATTTATCAATGATAATCTCCAATATCTCCAAGAAAATTACGGCATTAATGTAACCTTAATTGATGAAAATAGCACCGCCTCGGAATTACCCCAAGAAATTTTACAGCTACTACAATTTATAGACCGCCCCCATTCCCCCGAATACTTCCATAATGCCTTACAAATCCTCCACAAAAGAGAACTAATAGATATTCCCATCACCTCCATTAATATTAATAATCCAGAAAAATTTTTATATCCCACAATATTAGAAGAAAATGAATATTCTGATAATGCTTTTCACACTAGAAAAGTGGTCATCGAATTATTACAAGCCAAAACAGAATTAGTACACTATCAACTAATACCCTATCTTGCCATGGCACTTCGTTATAACCAAGGAGAACTGGCCACCACCCATAAACTAAGTGAAAGAATAGATAGACAAATTATTGGACGTAGTTCCTTAAAAACCATTATTAGCTCCCTTCAAGAATTAATTAATTCCGAAAGATTTGAAGTAATAGAAACCTTTGAAGATGATGACGATAATCCCGAAAATATTTATACCCGATGCGGACAAGTTACTATCATGACAATGCACAAATCCAAGGGTTTAGATTGGGATTATGTTTTCTTGCCGTTTATTAATGAAAATAATATCCCCGGTAGTTCTTATGTACCGAAAAATGTGCAATTTTTAGGAGAATTTAACTTGCCAGAAGTCGCCAGAGGACAGTTAAGATATTTAATTCATCAAGAAAAATTAGCCGATAAAATTACTCAATATTTATCCATCGATGAGGCATGGGAAGAGGCAAAAAAACTGAAGGAATATGAAGAATATCGTCTCTTATATGTTGCGATGACGAGGGCAAAAAGACTGCTTTGGATGGCAACCGAAAAAAAAGCCCCCTATATATGGTCATTTTTTCAAGATAATCAAGATATAGATAGTTTAAGTAGTATGTCACCTTGTCCAGTTTTTAATTTTTTTAAAAACTCAAAAAATTAATGACTAAAGGAGATCAACAAAAATAAGATAAAATAAACCAAACAAACTTTATCTATTTGATAATACTATGACGATTCGAGTAGGACAAAAAGCGCCCGATTTTATGGCGACGGCGGTGATTGACCAAGAATTTAAAATGCTAAAGTTGTCCGATTATCTTGATCAGTATGTGATTTTATTTTTTTATCCCCTTGATTTTACTTTTGTTTGTCCTACGGAAATTATAGCTTTTAGCGATCGCCACGAAGAATTTGCCAATTTAAACACAGAAATTTTAGGGGTATCGGTAGATAGTGAGTTTGCCCACCTTGCATGGATTCAAACCGAGAGAAAGCAAGGAGGAATTGGTGAGATTAATTATCCCCTCATTTCAGATCTAAAAAAAGAAATTAGTACAGCTTATCAAGTGCTAGAACCAGAGGCAGGAATTGCTTTGAGGGGTTTATTTATCATCGATCCTGAAGGCATTATACAATATATGACCGTCAATAATTTTTCCTTTGGTCGTAGTGTGGATGAAACCCTAAGAGTGTTAAAAGCCATTCAATATGTCCAATCTCACCAAGATGAAGTATGTCCCATCGACTGGCAAGAAGGGGATAAGACAATGGTAAATGACCCCGTCAAGTCCAAATCTTACTTTGCGTCCACGTAAGTCAATAATCATGAAACAAATTTGACTGTTAATAAATCTATGGACAAAATATCGGTATATTTGATTTTTTAGGCAAAAAAATATATGATTCCCATTTCTTTTGATAGTTTTTTGAAACCCGTTAGGGTTGTTCGTTTTCCCTTAATTGTTGGTTCTTTGACTGCTATATTATTAGGCTGTGGACAACGCCCTGTAGCTAATGAAGGACAGGTAGAATTTTGGACGATGCAACTTCAGCCCAAATTTACCCCTTATTTTGAGGCGGTCAATGAAAATTTTGAAGCCCTACATGATGACGCATCAGTAGTTTGGGTAGATGTACCTTGGGATGCCATGGAAAGCCGAATTTTAACTGCTGTTTCGGCAAATAATGCCCCTGATGTGGTTAATCTCAATCCCGATTTTGCTTCTCAGTTGGCCGCTCGTAATGCTTGGCTAAATTTGGAGGAAGAAATTTCGGAGGAAATTAGAGGAGAATATTTATCACAAATTTGGGCGGCGAATCAAATCGAAATTTGTCCATCAGAAAATGATTGTACTACTTCTACTTTTGGCATTCCTTGGTATCTGACGACCACTGTTACTGTTTATAACAAAGATTTATTAGAACAGGCGGGGGTTGATAGTCCTCCTGCCAATTTTGAGGAATTGGCGGAAGTTGCCCAGAGAGTGAAGGATGAAACGGGTAAGTATGCCTTTTTTATTACTTTTGTTCCCACGGATTCTAACGAGGTGTTAAATTCTTTGGTACAGATGGGGGTGACTTTATTAGATGGAGAAGGTAGGGCGGCTTTTAATACTCCTGAAGGAGAAAGGGCTTTTTCCTATTGGGTTGATTTATATCAAAGGGATTTACTTCCTCCCGAAGTTTTTACCCAAGGTCATCGTCACGGGGTGGAGTTGTATCAGGCAGGGGAATCCGCCATTCTGGGTACGGGGGCGGAGTTTTTAAATACCATTGCGACTAATGCTCCTACGGTGTATGAACAATCGGCAGTGGCTCCTCAAATTACGGGGGAAACGGGGAAAAGAAGTGTGTCGGTGATGAATTTGGTTATTCCTCGTAGTAGTAGCAATCCTCAACAGGCTATTAATTATGCTTTATTTGTTACTAATAGTGAAAATCAGTTGAATTTTGCCCAAGAGGCGAATGTTTTACCTTCCCATACAGGTGCGATCGCCACTTATATTGAGAATTTAGAACAAGAATCCGAAGAAAATACCCTATTTGAAGCTCGAAAAATCAGCGCCATGCAACTTGATTCGGCGGAGGTATTAATTCCCCCTTCTCCTAATATTAATCAATTGAAGCGAATTATCTATGAGAATTTGCAGTCAGCTATGTTGGGGGAAAAAACCGTCCAACAAGCCCTCAACGATGCTGAAACACAATGGAATAACTTATAGTCTGATTAATAGGAAACATCAAAAGTGTTTCCTATCACTATTATTTGCGTAGATGAGATGGTAGTTCAATATGAGGCAAAATTAGGCGTAATTCATCATAGGCAATTAAGCCAAAATTCATGATGGTGGGTAAAGGTAAATGACAATCAATTAAAGTAGTTCTAATACGCTCTTTTGAGTCACCACCATCAACAATTAACGATACATCATCACCAAATAACTGTTGGGCAACTTTGGCATTATTTGCCCTAAAGTCTTCCCCAAAACTAGCGGTACCTGCCACTATCGGGAAAGGGCACTTGGTCACCAGTTGATGAATAAAATCATCAGGACAAGACACAAAAATAGTATTATGCCCTGCGGTAACAATATCAGAAAGATTATTACGATGGGGAATAATAATACTGATGGGATAAGGAAATTGATTTACTAGGATTTGAGCATCTTTTTCCAATGAGGCATATTCGGGTAGTTTCTGCTGATTGGATAACAATGTCAAGGGTTTACGGGGATTCCATCTTTTCAGTTCATGGATTTTGTTACAGCCATGGGAATCTAAACCGTTGGCGAGAAGTAGATACACCATATCGGTATGTAAAGCTACTATCTTTCCCCTGTGGAGGTAGTCAATAATTTTAGGAATGATATTGATGGATTTGGGCTGAATTTGGCTCATGGTATAAATGCAAGATATTTCTATTGAATATTTTATATTATGTATAAATTGCATTATGCTTATCTTGCATTCCGATAATCTTTCTATTGCATTTTAGAGTAAAAAAGCTGGAGGTGGAGTCCAAAGGGCAATTTCAAATAGATCCCTCGCTCCTGTCATTCCTTGCCCGATGAATAGAAGTAGGGCGATACAGTTAACAATGATGTGAATATTGCGCCATCGGTTGGTTTTATCTCGATAAATGTCATTGATAATGGCGACGGAGAAGATCATTAAGAGGGAAACTGCTATGCCATAGTAATAATGGGAGATATACCACTCATCGGTACGACGAAATATCCCATCTTGACAACCTAAAATTACAATAGCCATACCGCTAAGGGTGGCAAAGATACCCCGCCATAATTTTGTTTGGGCAAAGTATAACAGGATATAAGTGGCGATCGCCCCTAGAAACATCAGTAAAATAAAAATAAACTGGAAAGTATCTGTTTCCCAAAGACGATTTTCGATAATATTTTTCGCCATCAGAGGACGAAATAAACCCACAAGGGTGACAATTATCACAGCAGTAGCTAATATTTTACCTATCTGCACATGGTTTTTACCCACAGAGGGAGAGATGGCACTTTTATTCCCTGATTTGACTGCCAATCTTCTTTGACGGGTTTCCCAGGCAAAATAAGAAACGATACCGATGAGAGGAAACACCCCAATCACCGCTAAAATTGGATGTATGATGATAGAAAATTGCTCGGCGTTCATGATAGTAATTAATAATTGAGAATTGATAATGGATAATACGAGGCTTATCCGAATAATCAAAAATAAGCAACACAAAATAGATTAAAGTATTGGTTACTTTCCATAGTTACTCAATTCATAACTACAGCCATACTAACTTATAATGTTTGAGTTTCTCAGAGTCATTCATTAGTTTTTGCCGAAAAAAAATTGCTCCTACACCATGAAAATATCCTCCACCCTTGCCCAAAAATTAGCGACCCCCCTAAAAATTGGCTCAGTGACCATTAATAGCCGTGTCTTACAGTCTCCTTTGTCTGGGGTAACTGATTTAGTATTTCGTCGTTTGGTACGACGTTATGCTCCTGAATCCATGACCTATACCGAAATGGTCAATGCCACGGAATTAAGTCAGATGAAGCAGTTACCCCGCTTGATGGACATTGCCCCCGATGAGCAACCTATTAGTATTCAATTATTTGATTGTCGTCCCGATTTTATGGCACAAGCGGGTATTAAGGCGGTGAAGGAAGGAGCGCAAACGGTGGATATAAATATGGGTTGCCCTGTGAACAAGATTACCAAGCGCGGGGGTGGTTCCAAGTTATTAAGAGAGCCTGAAGTGGCGATCGCCCTTGTACAAGAATTAAAAAGAGCGGTGGATGTACCTGTAACGGTTAAAACCCGCTTGGGCTGGAATGATCAGGAAATAAATATTATGGAATTTGCCCAACGGATGGAGGAAGCGGGGGCGGATATGATTACCATTCACGGACGCACCCGAGAGCAAGGTTATACGGGTAAGGCGCGCTGGGAATTTATTGCTGAGGTAAAACAACGGTTAACCATTCCTGTCATTGCCAATGGAGATATATTTTCCCTCGAAGATGCCTTGCGTTGTTTGGAAGTCACCCAAGCTGATGGGGTGATGTGTTCCCGTGGCACTTTGGGTTATCCCTTTTTGGTGGGGGAGATTGATTATTTTTTGAAAACGGGACAAATGCCCACCTATCCCACCGTCAACCAACGCCTAGAATGTGCCAAGGAGCATTTACAAGGTTTATGGGAATACAAGGGGTATCGGGGTATTTTGCAATCCCGTAAACATCTAGCTTGGTATTGTAAGGGTTTTGAAGGGGCATCGGAATTGAGGGATAAATGTTCCCGCATCGAATCTGTGGAGGAGGGTTTTGATTTGTTGGATAATGCGAAACAATTGACAATTGACAATTGACAATGAACAATTATCATATCTCACATTTAGCTTAACTGCGAGGATTCAAGTCTTCCTCTCCCTCTCAAGGGGAAATGCCGAAGGCAGAGGGATTCTTTGGTCGTAAAACAATAATTTTCACCTGAAACCCAAAACCTGAAACCTGACACCTTACCTAATATCGTGCCAAGGTATCATCCACATACACCGCATAGGCATCGATACCTCCCGATACATTTTTCACATTTTCAAAACCTTGATGATGAAGCCACTGGCACATTTGAGCCGATCTGATGCCGTGGTGACACATTACAATGGTTTCCTTTTGGGGATCTAATTCCGTCATGATTTTCGGTGACCATTGCTCATATTCACTCAACGGTAAAATGATAAAATGGGGCAAAGAGGCGATCGCAACTTCCCCCAACTCCCGCACATCCAACAACTGCACCGAACTAGGATCATCCGCCAAAATTAACGCCAAATCCTGCACCGTTAAACTTGATAAAATTTTTTCCATAATTTAAGGATCTCCAAAAAAACAAAAACCCCCAAAATGGGGGGATACAGGGGGTAAAATCAATTAAAAATCAATCAAGGTTCAAAACCCATCACCTTAGCAACTTCCTGTAAATCAGCCTTGATGCCTCCTTTGATGCCACCCTCACTATTACTCATGGCACTATCAGGATCCTTCAAACCATTACCAGTCAATACACATACCACTGTACCATTATCAGGGACTTGATCCTTTAACTTCAATACCCCTGCCACAGAAGCCGCACTGGCAGGTTCACAGAAAATGCCTTCTTCTCTGCCCAAAATCTTGTAGGCTTCCAAAATTTCCGCATCAGTGACCGCATTAAACTCCCCATTAGAAGCCTCACGCACCGACAAAGCCTTATCCCAGTTTGCCGGGTTACCAATACGAATCGCCGTAGCAATAGTATCAGGTTTCATGATCTGATGTCCATGGATCAAAGGTGCAGAACCTGCCGCCTGAAAACCCATCATACGGGGAAGACTATCACATCTACCCTCCCCTTGATACTGACAAAAACCCATCCAGTAGGCAGTAATATTCCCAGCATTACCCACAGGAATACATACCCAATCAGGGGCATAACCGAGGGTATCCACCACCTCAAAAGCCGCTGTTTTTTGTCCTTCCAAACGATAAGGATTGAGGGAGTTTACCAAAGTAACGGGATAATTATCAGCAATTTCCCTTACGATGGTTAAAGCATCATCAAAATTACCATCAATGGCAAGAACTTCCGCACCGTATATGAGAGCCTGAGCCAATTTGCCCAAAGCCACATAACCATCAGGTACGATGACAAAAGCCCTTAAACCAGCCCTAGTGGCATAGGCTGCCGCCGCCGCTGAGGTGTTTCCTGTACTGGCACAGATAACCGCTTTTGCCCCTGCCTCTTTGGCTTTGGTAATAGCCATGGTCATTCCCCTATCTTTAAATGAACCTGTAGGGTTTAAACCATCATACTTTACGAATACTTTTACGTTGCGCCCGATCAAGTTGGAGATGTAGGGAACTGGTATTAGGGGAGTGTTTCCTTCTCGAAGGGTCACAACTGGGGTGGTGTCTGTTACGGGCAAATAGGCTCGATATTCTTCGATCAAACCTCTCCATCCGCTTCTAGGTATAGTGTTAAGTGTATTTGGGGGAATTTTCGTCGCTACCACAGGTGTTAATTTTGAATAGATGACTGTCGTTATTATAACACAATGGTCTTTAACAATTCATTTTTTTGTCGATCTTTATGGTATCAGGTATTTTTGGGAAATTAATTTTATCCCTCTTTCAATGTGTTTGAGGGATATTTATATTTAAAAACTAAATTCCCGGTTTACAGACATTGTAATCCTCATGGGATACCACGGCTTCTGGGGCAACAAAACTGCCACAATCTCGACAAATTAAACGATAATGCCTAGTTACGGGAATGCTAATTATGAAGCGATTATGTCTTAGTCTTTTTCCTCTGAAATAGGTGTAACTGGTTTGATTTTGTAATTTTTTGATGATGTCTCTAGCTTTTAAGACCACATTTTTTGGTAACGAGGTTAGATCGATGGGATCATGGTTAAAACTTTGTCGCCAAGCTTTTTTCGCTCTTCTCTTTTCTTCCCACATTGATTCCTGATGAGCACACCTATGGCACTCTCTACCATAACCTATATGACCACAAGTAAATTTTTTCTTTCTTCTGGACATTGCTTTTCTCCTGACTATATAACAACTTTTTTTAATAATTGAAGTGGAGAATCAATAGCTAATTATAGTTTGTTTAATATGTTCAAATGGAACTATTTTTATCTCAAAAAAGAATGATAAAGTTTTAAAAAAAATCAGTTTTCTTGTCAATAATATATATTCCCCTTAAAGTTAAGTTTTTTATTATTAACCTTAGAAGTCAATAATTCTTATTAATTTGTTTTCTGTTTTACGATTTTTTCTCGTAATATGAGAATAAGACATAAAAGTTAACACAAATTGAAAAAAACTATGACCCCTAATACAGTTACTGATGCTAATTATCAATTCAATTTTAATAATTAGTCCTAGTAGCTATGTTAACTGATGTTATCTTTTTGGTGGTTCTAATGTTTCCAGAATATCTCTAACTGGAAAAACCCCCAAAGGCGTTAATTTAGCATTGATCCCCACTTTCTTAGCATACTCGAACAAGTTATAAACAGACAATTATTGTTGCGAACTATTAAAATTTTGCGTTACATAACTTAATAAAAGTGCAAAAAGAGCAATGGGAGAATGAATGAGGGGGTGAAGGATGAGGACAATTTTTGATTGTAATATGCGGTTTTCCCGATAAAGATGGGATTTTCTTGAACTATAATGAGAAATGTAAAGAAATATTTAGCAAAAATGAGTACAACTAACTTACAGGATATATCAAACCGCCTAGAAAGCACTAATTCCAAGGATCGTTTATTAGCGTTAGCTTCTTTAAGGGAGGTTGATGCGGAGTATGCGGTGCCTTTAATTAAGAAGGTGCTTGATGATGAGGTGTTACCCGTGCGCTCGATGGCTGTATTTGCTTTGGGTGTGAAAAAAACGGAGGAATGCTATCCTATTTTGGTTAAATTGTTGGAAACTGATCCTGATTATGGTATCAGGGCAGATGCGGCAGGGGCTTTAGGTTATCTCAACGACATCAGGGCTTTTGATGCTTTGGTGAGGGCTTTTTATGAGGATACGGAATGGTTAGTTAGGTTTAGTGCAGCGGTGTCTTTGGGCAATTTGGGAGATATTCGTGCTAAACAGGTTTTATTAGCGGCTTTGAACAGTGGGGAGACGGTATTACAACAGGCTGCTATTTCTGCTTTGGGAGAAATTCAGGCGGAGGATTGTGTTGAGGATATTTTAAATTTTGCTCAGTCTGAGGATTGGTTAATTCGTCAAAGATTGGCGGAATCTTTGGGCAATTTTAATACCGAGAAAAGTATTTCTGCATTAAAATATTTGGCAAAAGATGCCCATGAACAGGTAGTCGAAGCGGCTAATTATTCTCTACAAAAGTTAGGACAAAGTAGTTAGTTTTACTTTGTATTGCTATTATATTATTGTTAATTTATATTACTAAAAATCTTGCTTGATGGTTTATTTTTTATTATTGTGGGCAAGATTTTTTGGTTCTAATTGATGATCGTGGTTACATGGTACAGGATCATATCCTCCGGGATGAAAGGGATGACATTTGAGGATTCTTTTGATGGCTAAATAACCTCCTTTGATTGTACCATGAAGGGCGATCGCCTCCAGGGCATAAGCAGAACAAGTGGGCTGAAAACGACAAGTAGGGGGAAATAAAGGGGAAATAAAAAGACGATACCCCTTAATAAGTAGGATTAAAAAATATTTCATCTTAACCGAGGAGTGCAAAGAAACTGTCATCTAAATCATAACCAAAAATTTGAGCCATGGCTTTGAGGCGAGAATTACCCGTCACCCCTTGAGTTTTTAACCACTGATGTAGAGTAAAAACCTTACCCATAATAAAAATATCGAGAGCTTCTAGATTATACTGTATTCCCTCTGTACGTTTAAATTCGTGGGGTACCACCATCGCTGTATAACGAGCCAATTCTCCCTCACGCCAATTGAGAAGGATGGGAAACCAAGGATAACGGGCATTAAGGGCGATAAACCAAAGGCGAATTTCAGGAATTTCCGACAATTCCCGAGGATCGTTCTCTGAGAGGGTATAATCAATTTTAAATTTAATTTGTTGCTCGGCGGATAATATACCTTCCCCTGTTTCTAATTTCTCTACCATCATAGTAACGGGGGATAAATCGATTGTTTCAATTTGTTGATGATTGACAGTGATAATGGTCATATATTAAAGCGGATAATTGATTATACTTTTAATATCGACTCTTTATACCTTCTCTGTCAACAGATGAATTTAAATATCCTTGGAAATAATCAAAAAAATCTCAATATTGCTGATCAATTTTGGCATAATTTTCGTGGTGAAAATCAAGCCATAAATCAGGTCATTAATGAGCAAAATCTATCTATTAATGAAACGGATTTTGATGTGGTTATCTGTGGAGGAACTTTAGGCATATTTTTAGCCACTACCCTTCAACAAAAAGGTTATAGGGTGGCGGTGGTTGAAAAAGGAATCTTGAAAGGAAGGGAACAAGAATGGAATATTTCTCGGGATGAGTTGGCTTGTTTATTAGAGTTAGATTTAATTAGTGAGCAGGAGTTGGAAGAAATAATATTCACTGAATATAATCCTGCTAGGGTTAGTTTTTATCAAGGGTATGAGTTATGGGTAAAAGATGTTTTAAATATTGGTGTGAGTCCTAAATTATTATTAGCAAAAGTTAAGGATAAATTTTTAAAATGGGGGGGTATTTTATTAGAAAAAAAATCTTTTATTTCTGCAAATATTTCTGATGATGGTGTCCAAATAGAATTGGATGGTCAAGTCATCACTAGCAGATTATTAATTGATGCCATGGGGCATTTTTCCCCCATTGCCAAACAGGCGAGAAAAGGACAAAAACCCGAGGGGGTTTGTTTGGTGGTGGGTAGTTGTGGACAAGGATTTAGCAACAATGACACGGGGGATTTAATTGCTACCATTACCCCGATTCAAAATCAATGTCAATACTTTTGGGAGGCTTTTCCTGCTAAGGATGGACGCACTACTTATTTATTTACCTATGTGGATGCCCACCCCGATAGAATTAGTTTGACAGATTTAACTCAAGAGTATCTCAGACTATTACCAGAATATCAAAATATAGATTTGGGGGCGATCGCCTTTAAACGTTTTTTATTCGGATTTTTCCCTTCCTATAGTAATAGCCCCCTGAAAATGCCATGGCAAAGAATTTTGGCAGTGGGAGACAGTAGCGGTAGTCAATCCCCTGTAAGTTTTGGAGGTTTTGGGAGCATGATGCGTCATCTTCCCCGCCTGAGTAGTGCCATTGACGAAGCCTTAGCAACGGATAGCCTAAGCCAAAAAGACTTACATCTAATTCAACCCTATCAACCCAATATATCCGTTACTTGGTTATTTCAAAAAACCATGAGCGTTGGCATCAATCAAAACTACTCTCCTAATCAAATCAATGACCTAATGAGTGGAGTATTTCAAGTAATGGACAAAATGGGAGACAATGTCCTCAAACCCTTTTTACAAGACGTAGTCAAGTTTTCAGGACTAGCCAAAACTCTACCCCTGGTCAATCCGCTTCTGGTTTTACCCCTGTTACCTCAGATAGGTTTATCCGTCTTAGCCGATTGGTTCAAACATTTTACTAACCTAGGGCTTTTCACAGGTTTATATCCCCTTGCCAAATCTATCCACTCCTTAGAGTCCAAAATGAGTGAGGAACAAAAATACTATTATCATCGCTACCTAGAGATGTGGAAATATGGTGCAGGAAAAGATTAACTGACATTCAAGTTGACACTCCCACCGACAAATCAAAGATTATGTCGGGGGATTCTTACTTCACAGACACTTAACTAGATTAAGCAAGTTGCCTTGACCAATCCCCGTCAGTACGTCTCTGTAAGCATTTTTACTCACGATATGCCCTACCGCAATTAATCCTCTATTTCTAATTACCTCTGCACTAACCACATCTCTTGGTGCGGTATAACCGCAATACTGACAATTATGCACTCTTTCCCCTAAATGCTTTTTGCCCGTATGATTACCACAGTTACTACATTCTTGAGATGTACCATTCTTGTCAACTTTCAGATAAAACTTACTTCGTTTCCAGCACACATATGGCAAAATTTCATTAATAAACTGCCCTATACCCGAGTCTAAAGATTGCTTTCTCACAATCCCTCGACTCCAAGAAACAAAATTTATATCCTCCACAAAAATGTTGTCAGTCAAATCGCAGAGGTAATTAGCTAACTTAAAATGCCAATCACGGCGAGTGTTAGCTACTTTTTCATGGATTTTTGCTATCTTGTTTTGGAGTTTTAACCAATTATTAGAGCCTTTAATCTTATGTTTCAAGCATCTTTGTAGCAATTTCAGCTTACTGTGTACTTGTAACAAAAACTTAGGGGCTTTGATTAACTCTCCTCTATCTGTAGCAATAAATGATTCTATCCCTGCATCAATCCCTAAACTTGTTTTTCCTACAGGTGCATCATAGCAAGATTCTTTAGATTGAAAAGCAATCATCAGATAATAACCTGATGCTTTTTTCACAATACGAGCTTGTTTTGGTTCAAAACCTGTAGGATAATCTCTTGACTGTTTAATTCTTAACCAGCCTAATTGTGGTAACTTAATCCTACCTTCAGCTAAACAATTTTTTAGCATTGCGGGGAAAACAAAACTTTTCATTTGCTTTTTAAATCTAGGAAAGCCATAACCCTTAGACTTCATATCGGAGAATGCTTTATCTAAAGTTTTCAGAGTTTGTTGTAATACTTGAGCATTAACAGATTTTAAATCTGGGTTAGTTTTCTTGGCAATGGTTAAGTTTTTTGCTTGGTTGTTATAACTAGGATATGGTGCGTTAGCTGGGATTATATACTCAGCAAATAATGAACAACGATCAACCAGTGATTTACGGCTGTTATACCAAGCCTTTCTTTCAGCTAAAGCGTAATTGTAAACCGACTTACAGACACTCAAAATATGCTCAACTTCTTGAGTTTGTTGTCTATTTAGTTTTAGCCTGAACTGGTAAGTTAAGGTAATCACTGGTTATTAGTCAACATTGTTTATTGCCCTAATTGTATAACACAATCTCAATAACTAAAGAAAAATTATTGTTAGTAGTTACCAGAAGTTACCGAAAAATAAAGACTCGCTGTCGCTCGGTTTCTGTATGTGGGTCAAAATTCATCTCCCGTTAATTTCTGTGGGCTTTTTTTTCTTGATAAATGTAACCAGAGTCCTCTTTTGACACTGCCAGATAGATATAAGATTAAGTATTCACTTCCATTATTGCCCATTGCCTAAAAGATCGATTGTCAAGGATAATAGATATATTAAGAGCAGTTTGTAAACATAATTATTATGAGTAAAGGAACATTATTCGATAAAGTTTGGGATTTGCATACCGTTGGCACATTGCCATCAGGACAAACCCAATTATTTATCGGTTTACATTTAATTCATGAAGTAACCAGCCCCCAAGCCTTTGCAATGTTAAGAGAAAGGGGGTTGAAAGTATTATTTCCCGATCGCACCGTCGCCACAGTAGATCATATTGTACCCACCGAAAGCCAAGCCCGTCCCTTCGCTGATACCCTCGCCGAAGAAATGATCCAAGCCTTGGAAAACAACACCAAAGAAAACGGTATCAGATTCTATAACACCAACTCAGGTAGCCAAGGTATTGTCCACGTAATCGCCCCCGAACAAGGTTTAACCCAACCAGGGATGACCATCGCCTGTGGTGATTCCCATACCTCCACCCATGGAGCTTTCGGTGCGATCGCCTTTGGTATTGGTACATCCCAAGTCAGAGACGTATTAGCATCCCAAACCCTTTCCCTTACCAAATTAAAAGTAAGAAAAATCGAAGTAAACGGTACCCTCCCCCAAGGAGTTTACGCCAAAGATGTCATCCTCCATATCATCCGTAAACTAGGAGTAAATGGCGGTGTGGGCTACGCCTACGAATACGCAGGAACAACCTTCGAGCAGATGAGTATGGAAGAAAGAATGACCGTCTGTAATATGTCCATCGAAGGAGGTGCCCGTTGCGGATATGTCAACCCAGATCAAACCACCTTCGATTATCTCAAAGAGCGTGATTTTGCCCCCAAAGCAGAAGCATGGGATCAAGCTGTGCAATGGTGGCAAAGCCTCCGCAGTGATGACGATGCCCAATATGATGATGTTGTCACCTTCGATGCCTCGGAAATCGAGCCTACCGTCACATGGGGAATCACCCCAGGGCAAGGTATCGGTATCAACGAATCCATGCCCAACCTCGAGAGCCTCTCGGAAAATGACAAAGAAATTGCCCTTCAGGCCTTTGAATATATGCAACTCAAACCAGGGCAACCCATCAAAGGAACTCCCATCGATGTTTGCTTTATCGGTAGTTGCACCAACGGCAGATTAAGCGATCTCCGAGAAGCCGCCAAACTTGCCCAAGGGCATCACGTGGCTGAAAATGTCAAAGCCTTTGTAGTGCCAGGCTCTGAAAGAGTGAAAAAAGCCGCCGAAGCCGAAGGATTAGACAAAATTTTTGTGGAGGCAGGTTTTGAATGGCGCGAACCAGGTTGTTCCATGTGTCTAGCCATGAACCCCGATAAGTTACAGGGAGATCAAATTAGTGCATCCTCTTCTAATCGTAACTTTAAAGGTCGTCAGGGTTCTGCTCAAGGTAGAACTTTGTTAATGAGTCCTGCCATGGTAGTAGCCGCCGCCGTCCATGGTAAAGTCGCCGATGTTAGAGAACTCTAAAAAGTAGGGTGGGCATTGCCCACCATCATTACATCCTAAGATAACTGATACTTGCCATCTGCCTCGGGTGCATCAACACGGGGTAAGCCCATACTATAGTTAAGGACTCTGGCGTTGAGGTTATAACTAATTTCCCCTTTGCTTAATAAATTGCGAATTAAATGCTCTAAATCAGAACCAATGCGACGAAGATTATAATCTGTTAAATCCTCACCACTATAACTTTCTACTAAATCATCAAATTTACGATACACTTTTTGTAGTGCCATCTCATCCCAGTTAAATTCGTTATCGGGATCAACATCAAGGGTTAAGACATTATTGGAGGGTACTAGCTCATTATTTTGTACCTCTGCCGAGTAGATTCTAATATGTCTGGTGGTGGCTTTAGTTAACATAGTATTAATTATTACAAGTTATTTTGTCTTAATTTTAATGGATTCTTTTCATTATCCATTGTTTATTGTTCATTGTTAATTGTCAATTTGGCGTTGCGTCTCTTTTTTGCCTTCCAAGTACCGCCATAACGATAGAGGGGATTATTCTCCGAAAGTTTTTGCCAACAGTCTGGACAGACTTGATACCATTGCCGACTTTCATCCCATTGAATGCGATAACGGATTTCCACCATTTGATTACACTGTTCACAGGGCTTTGCTGTTTTGGACATTTTTAATAAAAAAGGGCAGAAAATCTGCCCTCAAAGAACTTATATAAACTGATTTATTGAGAAAGAGTACGGCGTTTGAAGACCATTTCATAGGCTTCGATAATATCACCCTCTTTCCAGTTACCAAATTTATTGATACTGATACCGCATTCAAATCCTGATGCTACTTCTTTGACATCATCTTTGACACGGCGTAAGGAGTCCAAATTACCATTATAAATCTCTTCTCCATTACGTAATACTCTGATGAAACGGTTACGAACCACCTTACCAGATAAAACATAACAACCTGCCACAGCACCTTTACCCACGGGGAATACGGCACGAACTTCTGCCCTTCCGAGTCCCTCTTCTACCTCTTCAGGATCTAATAAACCTTCCATGGCACCCTCAATTTCATCTAACAATTTATAGATGACGTTATATTCTCGGATGTCCACTCCTTCTTGTTCGGCTGCCTGACGGGCATTTGGTGCAAGGGTTGTATTAAAACCGATGACAACCGCACCACTAGCGGCGGCTAAATCCACATCAGT
Organism: Cyanobacterium stanieri PCC 7202; assembly: GCA_000317655.1. Taxonomy (NCBI): domain Bacteria; kingdom Bacillati; phylum Cyanobacteriota; class Cyanophyceae; order Chroococcales; family Geminocystaceae; genus Cyanobacterium; species Cyanobacterium stanieri. The sequence continues at coordinate 2,716,681 of CP003940.1, read as the reverse complement.
TTCAGTAATTTCTCCCGGACTAGCAAGAAGTACACGGATTTGAACCTCTTTCTGGGGTAGTTGTTTTAAGGAGCCAAGAATCGCCTCTACGGAGCCTTGTACGTCGGCTTTGAGGATTATATTTAATTCCTTGAGTTCCCCTTGTTGTGCTTGAGCAGAAAGGGTACTGAGGGTTACACGACGGGAAGATAGAGCCTGTTGGAGGCGACTGGTACGATCTTCGTCGGCACGGCTTTCGGCGATCGCCCTTGCTTCTTTTTCACTAGGATAAACGTCAAATTCATCTCCTGCTTGGGGAACTTCGTTCAAACCAAGAACCTCCACCGCAAAGGAAGGACTAGCTTCATCGACCTTCTGACCACGATCATCAATCATGGCACGGATTTTACCAGCCACAGAACCTGCCACAAATACATCTCCAACCCTCAGAGTACCATTTTGTACCAAGAGGGTAGCCACAGGCCCCCTCGCCCTGTCTAAATGGGCTTCGATAACAGTACCTTTGGCGGGGCGATCGGGGTTAGCGGATAAATCTTCCACCTCAGATACCAACACAATCATCTCGAGGAGAGTATCAAGATTTTCCCCACTCAAAGCACTTACAGGAACCATTACCGTATCACCACCCCAATCCTCGGGGACTAACTCCAATTCACTCAATTCCTGCTTAACTCGATCAGGGTTGGCTTCAGGTTTATCAATTTTGTTGATCGCTACCACAATCGGCACCTGAGCCGCCTTCGCATGACTGATAGCTTCTCTGGTTTGAGGACGTACTCCATCATCGGCGGCTACCACCAGAATGGCAATATCCGTCACCTTGGCACCCCTTGCCCTCATGGCAGTAAAGGCCTCGTGACCGGGAGTATCCAAAAATACCACTTGTTGGGTAGTTCCTTCATGTTCCACATCCACATGGTATGCCCCAATGTGTTGGGTAATGCCTCCAGCCTCACCCTGTACCACCTTAGTGTTACGAATAGAATCAAGGAGAGTAGTTTTACCATGGTCAACGTGACCCATAATAGTTACCACAGGAGGACGATTAGAAAGATTATCTAAATCATCTTCTGCCAACATTTCCGTTTTCGCAGCACTGGCTTTTTGTTCTTGGGTAATCACCGTTACGCCCAATTCTTCTGCCACCATTTTGGCAATTTCTAGGTCAAGGGTTTCGGTAATATTAACCGCAATACCCTTAAAGAAGAGCATTTTAATAATTTCCGTATCAGGAGTGTTGAGCATATCCGCCAACTCCCTTAAGGTTAGGGTACCCTTGAGGATAATTTCTTCGGGGATTTGTTTTTCCTGTTTACCCTTCTTATTACTATGATCACTAGATTTACTGCTACTGTTGTCAGAGCGATCCAATTTTGGTTTTTGACGACGGGGGGACTTGTTACGGTCAGAAGGTTTAGGGGAAGCATTGGCGGGTTTATCAGGACGAGCCAACGCTAAACTGAGGGTGGTTTCTCCCTCATCATCATCGTCAAGATAATCAATTAAATCATCGTCATCATCATCCAAGACAAAAGAACGACGTTTTTTGGCAGATTTTTTATTTTCCTTACCACTATCATCCTCATCTTCCCACACTGCAGGAGAATCCTTAACAAGAGGTTTTTTGACCTTCTGCTTCGTACGTTTAGGTTTTTCTAAAAGTACGGGTTCGGCATCAAAATCATCCTCATTGCTAGGGGTATTATCTAAATCATCATCATCCATATCAGGCTCTTCAGAAATAGCCGCAGGACGTTGAGGAGGTTTTTGTAACTTCGGTTTGGGAGGAGATTTGAGAGGAGGAGTGTCTTTTTTACTACTATCATCCTTACCTACCAAGGGTTTAACACCCTTTTTCTGTGGAGTCTCGGAATCTCCAGAATCCTCTGGTCTATTTTTGTTACCCCGAGAAGGTTTACCTTTGATTTTTGGTTTTGGTTTTCTATCTCCTTCGATAGAATCCATTAATTTGGATACGGAGCGAGGCTTGGCAGAAGATTTACTTTCTTCTTGGGGTTCATCTTTGGGAGGGGAGGGAGGACGCTTTAATTCTGGTTTCGAGCCACCATTTTCCTCAACCTTCTGGGCTGAGGGACGAGGGGGAGGATTTTTTAAGGGTGATGACTGGTCAGACTTATTCTGCTCATCCCCAGAGGTTGATTTACCTTGAGTGGTCGAGGGAGGCTGGGGACGAGGGGGGGTTAAAAGGGTAGGGGTATCTTGATTATTCTCTTTACCTTCTGGAGATTGCCCTGATTGCTCTTCTTCGGGACGATTTTTCTTGTACAAGGCAACAATTTCTAATTTCGGTTTGTTAGGTTTGGAGTCAGGCACTTGATTTTTTTTGTTTTGATTCGAGTTGTTTTTCCCTTTTTTGCTGTTTGACGATGTCATACGATAATTCTTTGCGGCTTCTTTGATACTCTGTGCGTCAGATTCAGAGATGGTACTACTATGACTTTTTACATTGATTGATAGTTGAGAACATATTTCTAATACGTCTTTATTTTCTAATGCTAGTTCCTTTGATAAATCGTATATTCTTATTTTTCCGTTTTTCATCCAAAAATTGCCCTAAGTCTAATATATTATAGTTGATTTTATGCTGGTTTATTATTTATTTTAATTGAGATTTGTTTTCTTCGTTGACTCAATGGTTTTTGAGCAACAAAATTTCATGTCTCATAGTTCTGTTGGTTGTATACTGAATGTGTCTTTTTTTACCCTAACATCTAGTTTTTAATTCTTCATATATTTCCGCGGAAACCATTGTCCGCAATGCTCTTCCTAGGCGCTTTTTTTTCTTGGCGATGGCAATACATTCGCTGTTAGGACATATATAAGCAGATCTACCCATCCCTTGGTCAAGGGTTATTTTGTGGTCGGGAAAATTTCTCACCACTCGACAAAAATGATTTTTGGGAGCTATGAGTCCACAACTCACACAACGACGATAATTTTTTTTGGTCATTTTGACTGCTTAGATAGGATATGGTTTGAGCAAAAAATATCGGAATTTTTAAGCAAATTAACTTTTTTTGAAGTTAGGAAAGATTTGAATTAATATCAAGTTCCAATGATGGGTTATTTATTTTTGTATCTCCCCAGAAAAAGGGGAGACTAATCTTGTTTATTCTTCTTCGGAGGTGGACGGGGTGGGGGTTTCTTCTTCTATGGGAGGATTTTCTTGCTCCACGGATTCGCCGATGTCGCTTCTTTGTTCTTGTTGCATTTTTTGATAATCGCTCTTGGATTTTATATCGATGCGCCATCCTGTGAGTCGGGCTGCTAGACGCACATTTTGCCCGTCCTTACCAATGGCGAGACTGAGTTGGTTGTCGGGTACTACTACCATGGCTTGATGTTCTTCGGCGTCGAGTAATTCTACTCGATCTATTTGGGAAGGACTAAGGGCGTTGGCGATGTAGATGGCAGGATCTGGAGACCAACGAATTACGTCAATTTTTTCTCCTTTGAGTTCGTTAACTACTGCCTGAATACGGGATCCCCTCGCTCCAATACAAGAACCGACAGGATCTACGTCTTTATCGAGGCTATCTACGGCTATTTTGGTTCTGGCTGTTACATATCTACTCATGGGGTTGGCTTCACGGGCGATCGCCACTATTCTTACAATACCCTCCTCAATTTCAGGCACTTCATTGGCAAACAGATAAACCACTAACCCTGCATCAGCACGAGATACCAACAACTGTGGCCCCCGTTGAGAACCCTCACGCACTTGTTTAAGATATACCTTAAAAGTAGCATTAGCCCGATAATTATCACTATTTATCTGCTGAGAACGAGGTAACTCTGCTTCCACTTCTGGTCGTCCATAGGCACTTTGGATGGTCATAATCACTGATTGACGCTCAAAACGTTGAACTTTTGCCTGTAATACAGTTCCCTCTAGTTCCTTAAACTCTGATTGAATCATCAACCTTTGTTGATCCCGCAACTTTTGCTGTAAAACCTGCTTAGTTTGCATGGCCGCCATACGACCAAAGTCCTTTTGTTCAGGGGTAACATCCACCACCATCTCATCTCCCACCCTAGCCTCTTGATTAACCTCCATCACCTCCGCCAAAGGAATCTCGTGGTCGGGATTTTCCACATTCTCCACCACGGTTTTAAGAGCTAAAACCCTAAACCCTTCATCATCAATATCTAACTCCACCCTAAAATTAGTAAAATAATCCTCCCCAAAACTATGGTTCGGGTTGGTTTCCTTGGCACGACGAAAACGCTCATATCCTTTAAATAAAGCCTCTCGGAGAGCTTCTTGGACAGCACTTTGAGATAAACTGTGACTTTGGCTAATTTCTTCGATTAAAAAACTTAATCCGGGTAATTGAACAATACTCATAATCTTTTAACTAAATAACTAATAATAAATAATGGTGTTTAATTCTTAATTTATTCACTGGCGCTACACAAAGTGACCTGCTCAACCAATTCCCTCGGAATTTTCACAATACGCCCCTTACAATTAAGATATACAAAATCCTCATCCCGACTGCGCAGGGTTCCCTCAAACTGAGTCTTTTTCTTGTGGGGAGTATGGGTTTGCACCGTCACAGGAAAACCTTGGAAACTGATAAATTCTCGATCTGTGGTCAATACATCCGCAACCCCAGGGCTGGAAATTTCTAGGGCGTAGGCTTCAGGAATAATATCTTTCATCTCCAGCGCTTCCTCTAACAAACGGCTCATTTGTTCGCAATCATCCAGGCTCGTATCACCCCCCCTGTTACGAATATCAATTCTTAGTAACGAAGGGTTTTTATTGGTTTGAAAGACAATATTCGCTATTTCAAAGTTGAGTTTTTCGGCGATGGGATTCGCCAATGCCGTTATCTCTGGAATTAAAGGATGGGTCATAAAAAATCAGCGTTAAAACTTAGTTAATAATTACTAGAAAGCAATAAAAAAAGCGGGAAACTCCCACTTTTTAGAGATCATTTCTCAAGATTTGCGGTTAAGGCTCCAATTACTTTTTAGCCACATTAGTCCTTATTTTAACGAGGATTTGACGATTTTTATGGACTCAACATACTGGCTATGGAACACAAATTTGTAACTTTGTGCTTTTTTTCTCAAAGGAAACTTTAGAACCCTATAAATTTGATTATAGTCTATTTTTTTTTATAATTCAATTTATAAACTAATTCAATCTCGAATCATCATCATCATTTTCTTTTCAAGAAAAGCATCCAATCTTCCGAGGGATGCTTAGTCAGACATTCATCAATGGTTAAAGTTTTTAATTTTCCATCATAGTCTATATATCTAAGAATAAATCCAGCTTCAACGATTTCCTCTATCAACGCTTTTGGATTCTGGCAGCGTACAGGGGCAAACTCAAGGACAATGTTAATGTCAAGATTTTTTGTAATGGTATCTTGCATTCCCCTCCAAATGGATTCTTCGGCACCTTCTGCGTCAATTTTGACAAAGTCAACTTTTTCCCAATCTTTTGTTAATTCATCTAAGGTAGTGGTTTGCACAGGAAAGACATTATCTTGATTTTGAGATAATTCTTCTTCGGAAACTCCTGCACAGATTGAACCATTGATTCCTCTTCCTTCGGGGAGATATAAGTTAACTGTTTTACCTATTTCATCAGCAACTGCCATTTGAATCACTTCTGAGTTATTACCCAAAAATCCATTAACCTCCATCGTTCGCCTGAGTAATTTTTCTATGTTTGGATTAGGCTCAATGGCTATAACATGACCAGAAGAACCAGCAATATCAGCCATAATTAATGAATAGTAACCATGATTTGCTCCTATATCGACACAATGCCAACCGGGTTGAATTGCATCTGTGATAGCTTCTGTAATCCACATTTCCCAATATCCATTCAGAGATAAATGGGGTACTATTCCTATATCGTCAGCTTGTACATAGCAAAAGTATTTTGTTAAAACTCGGCAAAGAAGAATACCGTTACCAAGATAAGCAGTTTGATAGTTGTGTCTACAGGATAATTGAACTTCTTCTCTATTTTTTTTACTATTTGTTTTATATTGAAAAATATATTGCTCTTATTATTTAACTGACGAGAAATAAAATTGGGAACAAGAGATACTAAATTATCATACTGACTCTTTGAAGGAGTTTTTTCCATGGATTCTGACAAGGTTGTAAGATGAATATTATCTGCCGCAATTTTGTTTAGTTTATCGTTTTGGGATAGTATTACAAAAACTTCGTTGGCAAAGACGGGCGATAATTTTTCTATTGCTTGATCTATAAATTCTCTATCTAAGTCCTCAATCATTCCTTTGTGAATTACGAACCATTGAATGTTTTTTATGTCTAAGGAATTAATTTTTGAGTAATCGATAGTGTTTTCTAACTCTTGTTCAAAGGGAGTGGGGGCAATTACTAAGTCACCTTTTTTATAGTTTTTTTTGATAAATTGATAGGTACTATTCCAATATTTATCATCACCAAAAATTGACATTTAATGACCTCTGTTTATTTTACAGCTTAAATCTTAGCATTATTTGAACATAATTTTCTACTCATTTAGACTAACAAAAAATATCTAAAAATAATCTAAGTAGTAAATTAATATTGAGTTATAACTTAAACATTGAAAACTTTGTTTCCTATTTAATTCATCAAGACTTTTTTTTAAAACTCCAATACTTATGAAGTAAATAATTAACTGGGGTTAAAGCTACAATAGAAATCATATTGGCATATAAATACCATATTCTAATAATATCAACCAAAGTGTATATAATACATAAATTGATCATGTTGCTGGATAACATAACGCCATAATACTTCCATAATTCTCTCCAAAATAATTTTTTATCTGTTTGGAATGTAAATACCTTATTAAGAAAAAATCCAATGTAATTAGTAACAAGAATAGTTATAACTGCAGAAATTAAATAATTAATCAAAAGTATTGATGTTAAAAAATACATTAATGCAAGGGTTAACAATGCACAAAAGCCACCAATAAATAAAAATTTAAAAACTTTTATATCTATCAATGAAAGTATTATTTTTATCATTATCAATAATTCTCCAATGGAATCATAAAAATTAAATTTTATTCAAAACCGTATGTTTCTTGTACTAGATATATGGGACGTTGTTTAACTTCTTGATAAATTCTTCCTGTATATTCACCCAATATACCTAAAGTTATTAGTTGAATTCCACCCAAAAATAAAATAGTGACAATTGTTGAAGCATAACCGGGAACCTCAACACCAGAAATAAGAGTTCTAATAATTAGAAAAGAACCATAAATAAGTCCCAAAAAAGAAACAATCAAACCAAAGTAACTCCAAATTTTTAAAGGAATAGAGCTAAAAGATGTAATTCCATCAATAGCGAAATTCCATAACTTCCAATAATTAAAGCGACTTTTGCCACTTTGCCGAGGTTCACGACTAAAGTAGATGGCAGTTTGTTTATATCCAACCCAGGAAAATAATCCTTTCATAAAACGATTTCTTTCAGGCATTTGTTTAAGAGCCTGTACTACTTTTTGATCCATTAATCTGTAGTCTCCTGTGTCTTCTGGAATTGGTGTGTCGCTTATTTTACCAATAAAGCGATAAAAATATTTAGAAGTCATTTTCTTGATCCAAGATTCACCTTTTCTGTCAATTCTTACCCCATAAACTACATCATAGCCTTCTAGCCACTTAAACCAAAATTGTTTAATTAATTCGGGAGGATCTTGTAAATCTGCATCAATAGGTATAACAGCTTTTCCCTTTGCATAATCTAATCCTGCCGTCATGGCAGCTTCTTTGCCAAAATTACGAGATAAATTAATAATTTTGATGTCACTATTGTGCATACAGTATTCGATAAGTTTTAATAGAGTATTATCTTTACTACCGTCATTAATACAAATGATTTCATAAACAATATTGAGACTATCTAAAACTTCTGTGAGTTTGTGAAATAAGTAATCTAAGTTATCCTGTTCGTTGTAACAGGGAACTAACAAAGATAAATCTATATTATTGTCATTGTCCATGATTTTTAATTTTATTGTTCAGACTACATGAATATAAAAAATCTAAATAGAAGATAAACAACTATGGACATAGTTCTTTATTTATCCACAAGAAAAACATATTAAGCTAGTTTATAAAAAAGTATTAATATCATTTCTTTCAGGTTGACCATATTTTTTTAAAATTTTATCTTTATTTAAAGATCTGGTAAAAATAAATTCAAATTTTTGTTGTCAGCCTGACTCATGTCAACTATTTTGATACCAGTAAATGTTATTGTTAACATGCTATAGGTCTCCAAAATCTGTAATTGTAACAATTTGAAGATTTTTTTGACAGAATAGTATAAATTGAATTTAATAATGTTTTCCTGTAATTATGTAACGGTAACGGATATTAGTGGTAATGAGTTTTTAGAGGCGATCCCGAAGGGATCTGCTTCGCAGCACGCACTTTATGAGCAATCATTTCCTATCAGCGAAAAAATACCCTGTGATGTGATCAAAAACAAAATTGAAAGGGGGATTTTTCAACTATGGATTCAGAAAGATCAAGAAAAAATTATCCTCATGGCGATTTTATGCCCCCTACCCCAAACCGAATTTACCTTACTCGGATATTTAGCCACCTCCCCAGAATATCGTGGTAAGGGAATGGGAAAATATTTTATGATCTTTATTAAAGAACAACTACAAAAAAATAATCAATGGTTACTTTTAGAAGTAGAAAATCCATTATTTCCTCCCGAAAAAGAACTAAAACAAAGACGAGTTAATTTCTACCTCAGATTAGGAGCAAAAATTATTAAAGATGTTCCCTATTTATTACCCAAATTATCTGAGCGAGAATCCCCTGAAATGATTTTGATGGTCTATCCTGACTACAAAAAAGATCATCTTAATCCTTTTTTACTGGAAAAATTAATTGTTTTAGTCTATCAATATTTTTATGACCAAATTAAGCATAAAAACATACCTCATTTAATCAAAAAAATACCTCAAACCATAGAATTAAGTGATACTTTTTAATCCTAAAATCCTATGTTACCATGAAAAAAATTAGCACTTATTTAACCATGGAAAAAAGAAAATTAGGTAATACCAATATCGAAATAACTCCCATTATCATGGGTACATGGCAAGCAGGTAAAAGAATGTGGGCAGGTATTGATGATGATGAGAGTATCAAAGCCATTCGCACTGCCGTAGAAGGGGGCATTACCACCATTGATACCGCCGAGGTTTATGGGGAAGGACATTCCGAAAGAATCGTCGCCAAGGCGGTTAAGGATATTCGAGATAAGGTGGTATATGCCACCAAGGTATTCGCCAACCATCTCAAATATGACCAAGTCATCAGTGCCTGTGAAAATTCCTTGCAGAATTTGAGTACCGACTACATCGATTTGTATCAGATTCATTGGCCCTCTGGTACTTGGAATAGTGATATTGTACCTATTGAAGAAACCATGCAGGCGCTTAACAAACTCAAGGATGATGGCAAAATAAGGGCGATCGGGGTATCTAACTTTTCTGTGGCACAATTAAAGGAAGCAAGGCAGTATGGGGAAATTGTCAGCATTCAGCCTCCCTATTCTTTATTCTGGCGGGGAGTAGAAAAGGAAATTCAGCCCTATTGTGTAGAAAATAATCTGTCTATCCTATCCTATTCAGCCCTTGCCCAAGGTATTCTAACAGGTAAATTCGGTTCAAGTCCACAGTTTGAGGAGGGTGATCATCGGGTTAATAATCGTCTCTTCCAACAACCCCACTGGGATAGAGTTCAAAAAGCCTTGGATTTATTACAACCCATAGCAAACAAGTACGATTGTACTTTAGGACAAATTGCGATCGCCTGGTTAATCGCCCAACCCCAAACCCAAGCCATCGTAGGCGCTAGGAATGCCCCACAGGTGGAACAAAATATAAAAGCAGGAAATATCAAAATCAGTGACGAAGACTTAACCAAGATTAGTGATATTGGCACAGAGGTAAGTAAACACTTTGATGACAACCCCGTTTTATGGAACTTCGACAATTAATTAAGGTGCGATTGTTGAACTAATAATATAAAGAAAAATACTAAATATTTAATACTTGACCACTATTGCCCATTCCCCACCCCAACAAAACCACTTTCTTCCTCAAACATGAATTTTTATTTTTGTAAACAATCATTACGACAAGCTGTAAAAATTCTTAATACAAAATGAGATTAATTCAGTTTAAGGTAAGAAACTAGGAATCAAAGACTTTTTGTAAATTTTTATAAACAGAATACTTAATAATTAGGAATAGATAAAACATGAGCGTAAACTTAGCCACAATGTTGAAAGAAGGAACTAAAAAATCCCATTCTATGGCAGAAAACATGGGATTTATCAAGTGTTTCCTCAAGGGGGTAGTGGAAAAAAATTCTTACCGTAAATTGGCTGCAAACCTCTACTTTGTATATGGCGCCATGGAAGAAGAAATGGAACGCCTCAAAGATCATCCCCTCGTCAAACCCATTTATTTCCCTGAGTTAAATCGTCAGCCTAGTTTAGCTAAGGATCTTCAATTTTATTATGGTCCTAACTGGAAAAATGAAATCGAAATTACACCTCATGGACAAGCCTATGTGGATCGTATCCATGAAATCGCGCAAAATGCCCCTGAATTGTTTGCGGCACATTCCTACACCCGTTATTTAGGGGATCTTTCTGGCGGTCAAATCCTCAAAAATATTGCTCAAAAAGCAATGAATCTTGATGGAGATGGTACTGCTTTCTACGAATTTGAAACCATTGATGATGAAAAGGCTTTTAAAAATAAATATCGTCAATCCTTAAATGATTTACCTGTGGATCAGGAAACTGCCGATCGCATCGTACAGGAAGCCAATGACGCTTTTGGCATGAATATGAAAATGTTCCAAGAGTTAGAAGGTAATTTGATTATGGCTATCGGTAAGATGTTGTTTAATAGCTTGACCACTCGCCGTCGTCGTAATCAGAACAACTCCGAAGGTGAATTTGCCACCGCTGAATAATTCCTTTTTTCTTTGTTCTATTAATCCCCTATGCTGGGGATTTTTTTATGTTAAAAATTGTTAAAAAATCGCTTTTTTTCTGGTCTTTTTTCTTTAAATGGGGGAGAATAGAAATAGGTTGTTAATAATGGAAATCTGTACATTTATACTTAAAAAGGTTTAGCATCCCATTATATAATAAGTATAACATAGTAGAGGGCGATCGCCCAGCCCCAAACCCTTTTTTATTAACTTATGTGTAAAAAAGATTGATCTCCACATAAAACGCTGAGGGTAATAGTTTGAGCCTCATTGGTAGCTCCCCGATGAAGAGAATAAGCAGGAAAAGCACTGCCACTGAGGCTTAATCGCAGAGCCGTATTTGCAGCTAGAGCGATGGCACAGGGTTGTAAATCAAATAGAATCACATCTCTTGGTTGATGGTCAGTGACGGTAATATATCCTTGACTGAAATTATAGACTTTACCATCAGGATAAACCTGAGATAGAACCGCAGAAATATCAAAGGTCGAATGATCGCAACTAACTTTTAATTGCAAAGAAATATCACCAATAATAGTCAAAGATTCTTGCAAAAAATCCGATGTATAAGTAATAATATCACTGCGTTGATCGAGTTCCCCCCTCTCAAAACTTCCTGCCATAACGCTGTTATGACCTCCAAAACTAGGGACAGGTCGCCAAAAATCTGTTACTATTATATCTTCTGAAAAATGATTATTTTGAGTGACTAATTGACCATCATCATCTTTGATATTCCCTAAACCTGTGCTTTGGAGATACAATTTAGTAGCCTTTTTCTTTTTAATCTCTTCTTGTTCAATCCATTTATTTTCTCCCATCAGAAAAAGTCTGGCATTTTCAGAAATCAGATCTGATTTTTTTTCACCTTTTAAATAATGATTGAACCAATCTATTTGAATCTCATTAATATTATTATTAGCAGAAGAAGAATAAGTGCGATCGCCCTTACGATTTCCCCAAGGAATATGACACCAAGGGCCAACAATTAAAGACTGTTGAAACTGACTTTTTGCCCTCATTTGTTGATAAAACTTCCAAGTACCCCGCAAATAACCATCAAACCAGCCCCCAATATGAAGCATAGGTAAATCAATCTGGTCCAGATAACTTTGGGGAGATAACCTACGCCAATAATCATCCTCTGGAGGAGTATTCAACCAACGATAATAAAAAGGTGCATACTTTCTCAGTACCTCCTCCACCATAGAAGGAATATCCCATACAGGTAAATTACGGGAAGCCAAATAAAGTACATTATAGGCGGCAAAATCCTTTTTTAACCTTGCCGTTTCCGCCGCCAACTGTATCGCCCAAGCCAAATTCAACTCATAACAAAAAGCTCCATTTTCATAAGCCCAATCTGCATATAAATCCGAGGCAATCATGGCGGGGCAAATGGTTTTGAGAGCAGGATGTTCACTAAGCGCACCATATATCTGGGTCATGCCCTGATAGGAAAAGCCATACATCCCGATTTCTCCCGTACTGCCTTCAAAATTACTAAGCCAATGGAGAGTATCTTCCCCATCCTCAATTTCCGACTCAAACAGGCGAAATTCTCCCCCAGAGTCTCCCCTACCCCTCACATCCTGAATTACCACAATGTATCCCTGAGATGCGTACCATTTGGGGTGTGCATATACCACCGTAGAGGCGATCGCCCTTCCGTAGGGTTGACGCATCAAAAGAATGGGTAATCTTTCCTCGGTGTGAGGGCGATAGACATCCGCCACCAACATCACCCCATCACGGGTTTTAGTAGTAGCAATTTCCTTTTGAACTTGATACATTAACGATTAGGCAACTTGACGAAAGGCTTTCAATTGGTTATTGTAGCGGAAAAGAATCGACTTACCTAGTCTTAACTGTTGGGCAGTGCGAATTAAAATATCGGCGTTTTCTTTCACTGGTTCTAGTTGATAGGGGCAAAGGCTAAAATCGAGACATAATACCGTAGATACGTCCCAAGGTTCACGAAAAATCTTACATTCAGAGGGTAAAATCGCAACGATTTTGCGGAATCGATCTAAAACTTCCCGTTCCAAATCCTGAGAGCAAAAATCGATAACGTAACCAGATTCGTACATGGATCAAACTCCATTAACTGATTTTATCTATATCTCTACGTTAGCATTCTTTTTTGTGAGAGAAAAAATATTTGTAGTAAAAGTTTGCAATGAACCATTAGCACAATGAATTTTGCTTTGGAGGGGGCGCTCTCAACCAATCCCCCTAGTCATTTTTACTTCAACAACAAATAAAATAAATCTCCATCCCAATCCACTAAACCAGCTTGGGCTTTGGGAATGTCTCCTGTACCAAAGAAAATATCAACCCTTCCAGCGCCCCTAATGGCGCTTCCTGTATCTTGATCTAGTACATAACGACTGGTCACAGGGGTAATCATCTGACCATCTCCATTGAGTTGGGGAATACGGGTGTGAATTAAAGCCAATGCCCCCGGAGGCATAATAGATTTATCCGTAGCAATGGATCTTTCATCGGTGACAGGAACATTTAAACTACCCATAGGGGGTTGTCCTCCTGTTTCTTGGAAAAAGATAAAACGGTTGTTACGGGGTAGATAAATACTTAACTCATCGGGATTGTTTTCGAGATACTCCATTAATCTAGGTAAACTCATCTCTTCGGCGGGTACTTTACCATCATTAATCAATTCCCTCCCCAGACTAACATAGGGATGATCTGTCGCCCCATTAAAGCCAATAGTCATGGTTTGTCCGTTGGTTAATCTTAATTCTGCCGAACCTTGTACCTGTACTAAGTAGGCTTCGAGGCGATCGCCCAGCCAGACCAACTCATTACCTTGTATGATGCTATTGGTACCCTGTCCATCGACTCCTTCTAACTCTGCCCTTGTGGGATGGGGTGTCGTCCATGAATTAAAATTACTAGGGCGACGATAAAGGGGATAACGAAATTCATCCGTTCTTTGGCGACTGGCACGATATACTGGTTGAAAATAACCCGTAAAATGAACTGTTCCCTCTCCATCATGACCCACAGAACGATAAAAACGAAATTCTCTTTCAATGGCGGCTTGTAGTTGGGCGGAAGAATGGGAGGTGGCTAATAACTCTCGAAAACGTCTGAGGGAGGCAATGACTCGCTCACGGCTAAACTCTGGCACACTATAATTTTCATAAGCCTTTCTGGCACTTTCAGTGTTGAGATACCTTAAACTATGATCCACTGCTCTAATTAATGCTTGTCTATCTCGGCTCAAAATTTGTTGATCTAATACCTCCATGGGTAAACTATCTACGGGTTTTAATGGTACATTTTGAGCAAACAAAGAAGGGGCAAAAAATAAACCTAAGCCAATATTTATTAAACTAACTTTTGACAAATTAGATATTGTTTTGCTTAAATTATTGTTGTAAACAGCTTTTTTTTCTTGATTTCTATTTTTATTTTTACTATTTAAAAACATCTTTTTATATTTAAATTTATGACTAAAGTAGCTATTTTCGGGATGGGCTTAATGGGATTACCCATGACCCAAAAACTAGCAGAAGCCGATATTACCGTGATGGGTTACAATCGTTCTGCTGAAAAGTTAGAACCCCTCAAAGAGCAAAATGTTCCTGTAACGACTGATGCACAGGAGGCAATTAATTTTGCTGACTGTTTAATTTTGATGTTGTCGGATTTTTCTGCCATTAACGAGGTTATTTTATCGTCTGATTGTTCTTTTGCCCAAAAAACAGTGATTCAAATGGGTACCATCGCCCCCGATGAAAGCCGACAACTGTTGGTGGAAATTAATAGCAGGGGAGGAGAATATTTAGAAGCACCTGTGTTGGGTAGCATTCCCCAAGTGAAAAAGGGGGATTTGTTGGTCATGGTAGGGGCAACACCTCAACAGTTTGAACAATGGCAACCGTTATTTAAAAATTATAGTCCTGAACCCAATTTGATTGGAGTTGTCGGACAAGCTGCCGCTCTCAAATTAGCTTTAAATCAGATGATTGCAGGATTGACCAGCACGTTCGCCCTCAGTTTGAGCTTTTTAGAACAACAGGGGGTATCTATGGATATTTTCATGGATATTTTACGGGATAGTGCCTTATATGCCCCTACCTTTGATAAAAAATTAAGTAGAATGTGCGATCGCACTTACGATAATCCCAATTTTCCTAGTAAACATTTACTCAAGGACATCAACTTATTTTTAGAAGCCACCGAGGGAACAAAGATTAATAATATTGCCCTCAAAGCCATTCAAGGTGTGGTCAAAGAGGCGATCGCCAAGGGTTATGAAGATGGAGATTATTCCGCCCTCATAGAGGGGATCAACAATTAACTGAACCTGAGTTCGGGATCACATTTTCTCGTGAAGACAGGGAATAGGCAACAGGCAATAGGCAATAGTGGTATTATTTGTAATAATCAGTATTTTTGGTCATTGTGGTATGTTGCACACTGTAATTAAGCAACATAACACCTCTAACCTACACGCCAAAACTTGTGCTACCCATAACCCATTACCCCGAATTGAGGATTAATTGTCCTCGTTAAAAAAAAATTAATCTTTTCTTTACCTAAAGAATCAAAAACAAAAAAAGCTCACATAGTATATATGTAGGGATATAGCGAAATCGAAGCAAAAAAAATAATCCTCAGAGATACTGATTTCCGAACCAGATACTGTGTTAGTTGTCACAGACTGACCATATTCCTATGCTAAAATCAACAATAAACAAGGCATAAGGTGAATTAAGGTATATTATGTTTGAACGCTTCACAGAAAAGGCGATCAAGGTGATCATGTTGGCTCAAGAAGAAGCTCGTCGCTTGGGTCATAACTTCGTAGGTACCGAGCAAATATTGCTTGGGCTAATCGGAGAAGGCACCGGTGTCGCCGCCAAAGTCCTCAAACCCATGGGTGTTAACTTAAAAGATGCCCGTATCGAGGTAGAAAAAATTATCGGGCGCGGTTCAGGATTTGTCGCCGTAGAAATTCCTTTTACTCCCAGAGCCAAAAGAGTTTTGGAATTATCTTTAGAAGAAGCTCGTCAATTAGGGCATAACTACATTGGCACAGAGCATTTACTTTTAGGGTTAATTAGAGAAGGGGAAGGAGTCGCCGCTAGGGTTTTAGAAAATCTTGGGGTTGATCTAGGCAAAGTAAGAACCCAAGTGATCAGAATGTTAGGAGAAACCGAGTCGGCGCCCGTGGGTGCTGGTGGGGGCAGTCGTTCCAATAAAACTCCTACTCTGGATGAATTTGGCTCTAATTTAACCAACCTTGCCACAGAAGGAAAGTTAGACCCCGTGGTAGGTAGACAAAAGGAAATTGAGAGAGTTATTCAAATTCTTGGTCGTCGTACCAAAAATAACCCTGTCCTCATTGGTGAGCCGGGGGTAGGTAAAACGGCCATCGCCGAAGGACTCGCCCAAAGAATTGGTAATAAAGATGTACCAGATCTATTGGAAGATAAAAGAGTTGTCACCCTCGATATTGGTTTACTGGTAGCAGGAACCAAATACCGTGGGGAATTTGAAGAACGACTCAAAAAAATCATGGAGGAAATTCGTCAGGCTGGTAATGTAATTCTGGTCATTGATGAAGTTCATACCCTCATTGGTGCTGGTGCCGCCGAAGGGGCGATCGATGCGGCTAATATTTTAAAACCTGCCCTCGCCCGTGGTGAACTACAGTGTATTGGTGCTACCACCCTCGATGAATACCGTAAACACATCGAAAGGGATGCCGCCCTTGCCCGTCGTTTCCAACCCGTTATGGTGGGTGAGCCTAGCGTAGATGAAACCATCGAAATTCTCTTCGGTTTACGGGAACGCTATGAGCAACACCACAAACTAAAAATTTCCGATGAAGCCCTTGATGCGGCGGCGAAATTATCTGATCGTTATATCAGCGATCGCTACTTACCCGATAAAGCCATCGACCTCATAGACGAAGCAGGATCCAGAGTGCGTTTACTCAACTCCCAACTACCTGCCGAAGCCAAGGAGTTAGATAAAGAATTACGTCAAGTATTAAAAGAAAAAGACGAAGCTGTCAGATCCCAAGACTTTGATAAAGCAGGGGAACTGAGGGATCGGGAAATGGAAATCAAAACCGAAATCCGTGGTTTAGCAGATCAGAAAAAACAAAATCCTGATGTGAGTGACAATCCCGTTGTTAACGAGGAAGAAATCGCTCAAATCGTAGCCTCTTGGACTGGGGTACCTGTACAAAAACTCACCGAATCTGAGTCCGAAAAACTGCTCCACATGGAAGACACCCTGCACCAGAGAATTATCGGTCAGGAAGACGCAGTGAAAGCCATTTCCCGCGCCATTCGTCGTGCCAGAGTGGGCTTGAAAAATCCCAACCGTCCCATTGCTTCCTTCATCTTCTCTGGGCCCACTGGAGTAGGAAAAACCGAACTTACCAAAGCCTTGGCTACCTACTTCTTTGGTTCCGAAGACTCCATGATTCGCTTGGATATGTCCGAGTATATGGAACGTCACACCGTATCCAAATTAATCGGCTCTCCTCCCGGATATGTGGGTTATAGCGAAGGTGGACAACTCACCGAAGCAGTCCGTCGTCGCCCCTATACCGTGGTACTGTTTGATGAAATCGAAAAAGCACATCCCGATGTATTTAACCTCCTCCTACAAATTCTTGAGGATGGACGTTTAACCGATGCCAAAGGGCGCACCGTTGATTTCAAAAATACCCTCCTTATCATGACTTCCAACATTGGTTCTAAGGTCATCGAAAAAGGTGGCGGTGGATTAGGGTTTGAGCTTGAAGACGATCAAACCGAGTCTCAGTACAACCGTATTCGTTCCTTGGTTAACGAAGAGTTGAAAAACTACTTCCGTCCTGAATTCCTCAACCGTCTTGATGAAATCATCGTCTTCCGTCAACTCAACAAAGAGGAAGTCAAGGAAATCTCCGAACTCTTACTCAAAGAAGTATTTGCCCGTCTCACTGAGCAGGAAATTACTTTACAAGTAACGGATAAATTTAAAGAGCGTTTGGTGGAAGAAGGATATAACCCTGCCTATGGCGCCCGTCCATTACGTCGTGCCATCATGCGTCTCTTGGAAGATGTATTGGCGGAGGAAATTCTGTCCAAACGTCTCAAGGAAGGAGATACTGCCCTCGTGGATGTGAACGAAGAAGGCAAAGTAACTATTAAAGCTGAAGAAAATACAACTCCTTTACTTGCCAAGGCAGGTAGTTAGGTTGAATCATTTTTTCATCTTGTGTCAAAAAATTTAGTTTTTGGGTGAGTTTCTGACTCACCCTTTTTTATGGGAGTTTTTTGTGTTAGTTATTGTTAGAATTATTTGTTTGGCTTTGAGTTATTTGGGTTTGGGCATGGGCTTTTTTCCCTATCTGAGAATGAATCGGGCAACGATCGCCTTTACGGGTTCAGCGTTTATGATTGGTTTAGGGGTAGTCACTCTGGAGGAAGGGTGGAGAGCCATTGATGTTAATACCATCGTCTTTTTGCTAAGTATGATGATTATTAATAGCTATCTTTCCTATGGGGGATTTTTTAATTTAGTTATCCATCGTCTTTTGCGCTTATCCCTCAGTGCCTTTGGCTTAATGGTGATTCTCACTTTTTCCACGGCATTTTTATCGGCTTTATTTTTGAATGACACCCTTGTTTTGGTGATGACTCCTTTGGTGCTAAAACTCACCATCAATCTAGGTTTAAACCCTATTCCTTACCTTCTCGCCATCGCTTCAGCCACCAATTTAGGTTCTTTACCCACCCTCAACGGTAATCCACAAAATATCCTCGTGGGTTCTTTTTCTGGTATTGGTTATCTCGATTTTTTACAAACCCTTAGCCCCGTGGCAATTATCAGTTTATTTATACAAATTGCCTTACTTTATATTTTATATCCTAAAGTGCGATCGCCCTTACCCCTCACCATTACCAATCTTCCCCCCATCAAAATCCATAAACCCCTGTTGATCAAAACATTAATCATTACCACTATCATGTTAATCAGTTTTGTCATAGGAATGCCCCTTGCCGAAAGTGCCTTCATCGCCGCCGCCTTACTTCTGATTACCCGTCGCCTCAAACCCCAAAAAGTATTACAAGAAATAAACTGGTCGTTACTACTCATGTTTTCTGGCTTATTCATCCTTACCCGCAGTGTACAAAACTTAGATTTACTAGATATATTCATCCCCTACGTCTCCCATCCTTGGGGTTTAGTTACCGTCACCGCCATCCTTTCCAATCTCATCTCCAATGTGCCTACGGTTTTACTGATCAAAGACTTTATGGTAGACAATCCCCAAAATTGGATTTTACTCGCCTCCAGTGCCACCCTTGCAGGTAATTTAACCCTATTTGGTTCCGTGGCTAATTTAATCATGGTGGAAGCGGCTAAATCTGAGGGTTATAATCTTTCATTTTGGGAACACTTTCGCTTTGGTTTTCCCCTAACAGCCATAACTCTCATCTTACTGTTATATGTATAAGCAGAGGGGTAGGGATTTAGGGGGCAAACCCCTCCGATGCCCCCCCTGCCCCCCAGAATTGGGGGATTTAGGGGGCAAACCCACCGCTCTGATGCCCCCCTGCCCCCCAAGTTTGGGGGATTTAGGAGGCAAACCCAACGCCCTAATGCCCCCCCTGCCCCCCAAGTTTGGGGGGAGTAATACATAAATACTCTCAAATTATTCTAAGTGCGATCGCCCTTTAATCTATTAACAAGATCGTCTTAAACCATCAAAGTCCCCCAGTATTGGGGGATTTAGGGGGCAAACCCAACGCTCCGATGCCTTCCCTGACCCTTATTGGGGGATTTGCGGGGCAAAACCAACGCTCTCATGCCCCCCCTGACCCTCAAGTTTGGGGGATTTGCGGGGCAAAACCAACGCCCTCATACCCCCCCTGCCCCCCAAGTTTGGGGGGCGCAATACATAAACACTCTCAAGTTATTCTAAAGGCAGATGAATAAACCCCATTCCTACTTGCTCAAAATGGGAGTCATTGGTTAAGATGTGGATGATGTTAAATTCCCGCATTATTACCATTGAAGATAAATCGGTAAAAGAAATACGAGGTTTATCCAAATATTGGTTTCTTAGTTTTACTGTCTGATAAAATCGTTCTTGATTAACGTTAATTAACCGAAAATTATCCTCTTGAAAACTATCTAATAGTGCCTGAGATGATTTCTGGGCTTGATAACGACTAAGTCTTTTAAAAAATAAAGTAAATGTTTCATCTAAAACATAATCGCTAGTAACAAAAGTCCATTGCTGTTTTAAACATTGACGATAACAGTTAACTGTTTCTTTATGTAAGGTTTCTTTTTGATCATTGAGAGTCAGCCATCCCCAAGTGTCAATAAACAAAGAATTACTCATATAAATCTTCATCCAGATTATTTGCTATGTCTCCTTGGCTAACGGCTCCAATAAACTTTGCTAGAGGATCTTTTGTTATTTCTTCTTTTCTATTGCCATTGCTATATTTTAGAGTATTGACAAATTCCAAAACTAAATTTAATTTCTCTTGGGGTAGTTGATTTATTTCTGTTAAAACTTGTTCACGAATATTCATTGTATTGTCCATCTTAGTTCTAAATGGGTTTTTTCTCTATCATACTCACAATGAGAATAACCTGATAATCGATCGCCCTTTAACCTACCAACAAGATCATCTTAAACCATTAAAGTCCCCCAGAATTGGGGGATTTAGGGGGCAAACCCAACGCCCTAATGCCTTCCCTGACCGTCAAGTTTGGGGGATTTAGGGGGCAAACCCAACGCTCCGATGCCCCCTGCCCCCCAAGTTTGGGGGGAGCAATACATAAATACTCTCAAATTATCCTAAGCGCGATCGCCCTTTAATCCATCAATAAGATCGCCTTAAACCATCAAAGTCCCCCAGAATTGGGGGATTTAGGGGGCGAACCCGACGCCCTAATGCCTTCCCTGACCCTCAAGTTTGGGGATTTAGGGGGCAAAACCAACGCCCTGATGCTCCCCCACCAAAATAAAAAAAAGTGGGAACAAATATTACATTTTATGTATCATGATAGGCATTGATAATGAGAGGGCATAATAAAAACCAAGAAAATATATATTTTTTGAAATAAATGTATCATTTTCGGTTATTATCGCTATAATCTTAATCGTAATAGAACATCTCTTAATATTTAGGAGCGTGTGAGGAGTTAAACAAAAATACTTTTAAAAAAGTAATTAAAAACGTTCATATCTTACTCTTAAAAAAGGTCAAGATATGATTATAAAATATGTTTTTAAATTAGGCTCAAATCTTTAGATTTCAGTCATTATAATAAGTTTTAACTCCATTCTGAAAAATATTGACAAGTTTTTGATAACTATGATAATATTAGTCAGAATAATTTTTAGTCTAAAAATACAGATCAACTTCTTGAAATAACTTAAAGAAAACCAATGATTTCATTAAACGGAACTTTTGAAAGCACAGATTTTTTAGCCGCTATTCCTGATGCTCCAGGACCCGACTTTTCTACTGCTACAGGTCAGGGAATATTACCTATAGATGAGTTTGAATTCTCCATTACCAGTGACAGTGTTGGTAGTAAGAGATTTCAATTTACTTCTTCTGATCTGAACGAAAAGAATATTGCCTATGCAGTAGTCGACACCGCAACAGGAGAAGTTGTTAACTCTGGGGGTATAAATCCATCCTCTAGAATTGTTTTGGACAACAACTTTGCGGAATTTATTGTACCCAGCAGTGCTTTAAGTGCTGGTAGAACCTATCGACTTGTATTGACGGCTCTGGAAGGAGGAACGGGAACTCTAGGTGCCCTAGATTTTGGGGATGAGTTGGGTGATGAGAGTTTCGCATATCAGCTTTCCAGTCCTGATTCTTTTAATACTTTTAGCAGAATCAACTATTCTAGGATTCAAAGAGCTGCAGCCAATGACATAGCATCTTTCAGTGGTTCTTTAAATAGAAATGATAACTTTCTTGTGGGATTATTTGGTAGTGAACCCGTCTATGCTGCTGACCAAGCACGAGTTACTTTTACGGACATAGATCCTGATTTTGATACCTCAGAGATTATTATTCGTTCTACAATAACTGCCAATGCTGATGTATTTAACACAACTGGTCAAAATGGTCAAGGTGCTCCAGCTTTTGCCCTAAAAAATGCGAGAACTGGGGAAATAATCCAATTTTCTAATAATACCCCAGGTGGATCGAATGTAACTTTTGTTGCTACTAGCCCTAGTACAGCCTCAATTACTCTCACCATTAATGGTGGCGATGTGGGAGAATTTTTAGATGATGGTATTATTGTTACAGGACTAAATCCCTTCTTTAATCAAAACAATACTGATTCTTTCCGTTCTTTCAACTATGCGTTTACTGTGGAAGCTGCAGGTCAAAGAATAATTATTGACGAATTAGATCGTAGCACTCAAATCGTCGATACTTCTGGATTAGCACCTTTGACTCTTGATGGAACTAGCGCACAACTTGCTTATGTTGCCTACTACGGTCGCCCAGGAGATCCTGCTGGTTTAGAATTCTGGAATGGCGTATTAGGGGATGCTGGTATCAGCTACTCTCCTAAGAGTGGTGACGTTTTAGAAGGTGATGCCCTAACTGCTTATAATGCCATTGTTAATGATTTTGGTAATTCTACCGAAGCTCAAAGCATCTTTGGTAACTTAATGGGTAATGCCATGATTAATCAAATTTATCAGTTCAGCTTTAGCAGAAATGCTGATGCCACTGGTTTAGCTTTCTGGTCTGAACAGTTAGACAATGGCAGTGTAACTCTTGCTAGTGCAGCTCTCGAGATTGCTTTAGGTGCTGAAGGAACTGACATCCAGACTTTAAACAATAGAATCCAAAGTGCCAACATCTTTACCAATGCTCTTGATACAACTGCAAGACGTGCCGCATACTCTGGTATTGATGCAGAAGTTGCTGGTCGTGGCTTCTTAGCTGATTCTGGAACTGGAGTTGCTACTGTGGTTGATGCTAACAGTGTAATTTTAAATCTCCTTTAGAGTTCAGGATATTTATAACGATAAATACTAAGTTAATTCCCTCATAACCGGGGGAATTTTTTTGTTTTATGAATTAATTACCGTAAAAAATAATTGGTTTTATAAGGGACAAATAAAAGAAGCCCTCAAACAAACAAGATACTGATTAACTCCTGCGGGAAAAATATCATGAGAAAGATTAATAAGAGGAGAGGTAGGGAGGACTTTTTCATTTCTCACCCCACACTTGGGGGGCAGGGGGGGCATCAAAGCGGTGGGTAGCCCCTAAATCCCCGAATTCTGGGGGACTTTTTTGATTTTATAATCTAAAATAATTAACGTAATTGATAAGCAGAAAATCATGAACTTCATTAGGGGGACAACACCCGAAGTCAGAGAAGCGGCAAAGAGATTGAGACACCAATTAACCCCGGCAGAAAAAGCCCTGTGGGAAAGACTACGTAATAAACAAGTCCATGGCTTAAAATTTCGTTGTCAGCATCCAGTAGGTGATTTTATCTTAGATTTTTACTGCCCCTCCATAAAATTAGTAATTGAGATAGACGGTAGTTATCATGATGATAGACAAGAATATGACCAATGTAGAACAGAAAAACTGGCAGAGCATGGTTATCGAGTAATCCGCTTCAAGAACGAGGAAGTACTGAATAATATTGATAAAGTCATTATCCAAATTAGCCGTTATTGTGATGACTTACAGAGTTTAGCACCATAAACACTCTTGCATTTCTCTCCCCAAACTTGGGGGGGCAGGGGGGCATCAGAGCGATGGGTAGCCCCCTAAATCCCTTTTGAAAACCTCTTGCATTTCTCCCCCCAAACTTGGGGGGCAGGGTGGCATCAGAGCGGTGGGTAGCCCCCTAAATCCCCTTTGAAAACCTCTTGCATTTCTCCCCCCAAACTTGGGGGCAGGGGGGCATCAAAGCGATGGGTAACCCCCTAAATCTCCTTTGGAAACCTCTTGTATTTCTCCCCCCAAACTTGGGGGGCAGGGTGGCATCAGAGCGGTGGGTAGCCCCCTAAATCCCCCAATTCTGGGGGACTTTTAAACCACTTTCTTGCCATTGCTGTAGAACCACATCTGTAATGGTTCTGGGTTTTGCGGAAGTTACAACTGCCACGACAACATCATTATTGTAGCAGGGCGCTGGGCTGGTCATATTGCCTTAGTTTGAGTAAACCATCAATGGATAAATCTTCATCAAGAGTTAACCAATGGATACCATAACCAGAAGCCGATACTCTATAAAGATTTCGCTCGATTTCTGTGGCATTTAGCAATTTTTGGGATATTTCAGAAAGAGGAAAAGAATAGTGCTTATTATCTACGGATAATATTAAATAATCATTATGAAATTCAATTTTTTCGATGTGATGTAGTTTTTCCATTATTTATTCTCCGTGAAAGTTGATCCACGCTTCAATAAGATCATCCAAGTTTTGATAAGTTATCTTAAATGTGAGTGAAAGACCCCCTTTGAATTTCTCCCGAAAAAATACCCACTGAAATCAACGGGGGATGTAAACGAACCGATAAACAAATCGAGCGACAGCGAGTCCTTACTTCCCAGAGTTTTCGAGAGAACGAATAAACTCTCTTAAAATCTCTGTTTTAGACCTCCCTGTTCTTTGACAGTAATCTTCCAACACCCGATATTCAAACTCAGGCAACTTTAAATTAATTTGAGTTTTTTTAACCATGTTTCTATAAAAAAGATATAATAAATATATCTTTAGGATAACAAAAAAAATGAACAAAGCATATAAGTACAAGTTAAAACCAAGTAGCTATCAGCAACAAATGATGGCGAATTGGCTTGATATGCTTCGCTCTCATTACAATTTTTGTCTTAGAGATAGAATTGAAAGCTATGACCAAGTAAAGCAACCTAAGCTAGGGAATTACTGTGATTTAAGGACAAAAGCAGAATGTTGTCCATTGACTTGTTCAGTGTCTAAAAACTCGAACTTAGGAGAACCTTTTAAGGGAGATAAAAAACGGAGTGCCTACGAGATACAGTCGTCAGAATTGCCAAATTTAAAGAAAACTCGGAGTTGGTATAAACAAATCCATTCAACAGTTTTACAGCAAAATTTGCGTAAATTAGACACAGCATTTAAGAACTTTTTTGATGGGAGAGGATACCCTAAATTTAAAACTAGACAACGGTTTAAAAGTTTTAACTATCCGCCTAATCAAGTAAAATTAAAAGGCAATAAAATCTATCTTCCTTCTATCGGTTGGATGAGATTTTTTCAGTCTCGTCAAATACCCGAAGGGTTTAGTTTACGTTCGGTCACAGTTAGGCAAAAAGCAGATGGGTGGTATGTCTCTATTACCCTTGAGGATAAATCTATTCCACAATCACAACCAAAAGATTTAGACCAAGTAAAATCTGTAATAGGGGTTGATTTGGGAATAAAGAAATTGTTGGCATTAAGTAATGGAGAACAGATTAAAAACCCGAACTTTGAAAAGCAATTAGAACGCACTAAAACTATTAGACAACGTAGAGCTAGTCGTAAAAAGAAAGGTTCTAAAAATCAAAAAAAAGCATATCAAAATTTGGCAAGAATTGACCAAAAAATAGTTAATAGGAGAACTAACTATCAATGGAATATTGCCCACCATTTAACTAGGTTAGCTGATGTCATTGTTCTGGAAGATTTAAACATCCAAGGAATGAGCAAAAGATGTAAACCTAAACAAGATGAAAACGGTAAATATTTAAGAAATAGTCAATCAGCAAAAAGAGCATTAAATAGATTGATTCGTGATTGTTCTTGGGGTGAATTGGTATTAAAAATACAACAGGTAGCTGAGAAGTTTGGTTGTATTGTAACTGAAGTTAACCCTAAATTTACATCACAAACTTGCTCAAATTGTGGTCATGTTGACTCCGCTAGTAGGAATAAAGAAAAGTTTGTTTGTACTAATTGCGGATTCATTGCGGATGCAGACAATCAGGCAAGTGTAAATATTGGAATGAAAGGACTAGAAATACTTGGAATTAGTCCATCCAAGCTACTGGTGGATAATCAGAAAGTTACGGCTAAATCTGAATTAACAGATTCGTCTAAAAAACGGGAGAAATCAATGGCGTTAGTCGTTGAGCCTAGCAACCCTCTGCAACTATCGTTGTTTGAGTGGATAAATGGTCAAGCAATTGGCTGTTCAGAATCGCCCGTTACAGCGTTAGCTTAACGGGTGAGTATGTCAATTTTCTAATTTCCCTAACACTGTTTTTATTCATCTCATAAGAATAAGCCTCTTGGATTTCAAACATTTCTGGATTTAGCCAATACTTACATTCCATATCACCTTTTTGACAATGGATGTGCATTGGTTCATTTCCTTCATTGGCATAAAAGAATAATCCTCAACCTTTGATATATAGTACTGTCGGCACTTTTGGAGTTCAATATATTTATGCTCATTATACCAAAGCTCATGGAGAAAGTATGCGGGGGGGGCGCGCATCAAAGCGCTGGGTTAGCCCCCTAAATCCCCCAATTCTGGGGGACTTCCATATTTTATTCTCCCTGCACCTCATAAGAAGTAATCATTCATTTTGTCTATTTTATCTATTTCACTTACAATAAAATAATAATAAACATTGCTAATGCCCCGATAAATTATGCGATTTGTCTCTGCCACAGAAGCGAAACAAACCTTCGGCAATATCATTAATCAAGCACAACGTGAACCCATCACCATACAAAAACAAAATCGTGATGTTGCAGTTATTATGTCGATGGAAGATTATCAAAGAATTACCAGCATCAATCTTCAAGAATTTCAACAATTTAGAGCAGATATTGGCAACCGAGCCTTAGAAAAGGGTTTAACGGAGGATAAACTACAAGAATTATTAGTAGATGATTGACTTCTCCATTCGCTTAGTTTTAGATACTAATATTCTTATTAGTTCTATTCTTGCCCCTAATTCTATTCCTGCGCAGGTGTTAAATTGGGGGGAAAATAGAGGAATTATTCTGTATTCTCATGATACGTTAAGCGAGTTGTCATCTGTTTTAAGTAGAACTAAATTTGCTAAATATATTACGCCAAAAGAGATTGATGGATTATCAGAGCGAATAAAAATAAACTGGCATTGTGTGCCAATTATTCAAAGAGTTAATTTATGTCGAGATGAGAAAGATAATAAATTTATCGATTTAGCTTTAAATGGTAATGCTTCTTACCTAATTACTGGTGATGATGATTTATTAGTTTTGAATCCTATTCAAGATGTATTAATTCTCAAACCTCGTGATTTTTGGAGTTTAATTAACCTGAGTTCGGGATAAAATTTATCGTTATTGCTAATCTCCCCTTTTATCGTCAAATGATATATTTAATGTATAAACATTTTGTCTGGAGCAAAAAAAATGATTACCCAGAAGATAAGTATGTGGGGGAATTCATTAGGCATTAGACTTCCTCAAACCATAACTCAACAGGTTAACTTACAAGAAGGAGAATTATTAAATATTTCCATTGAAGATAATAAAATTATTCTTACCCCTGCCAAACCAAAATATACCCTAGAAGAATTATTAAAAAATGTTACCCCTGAAATGCAACATGATGAATTAGATTGGGGTGACACAATCGGAGAAGAAATTTGGTAAAAGTTGATAATCGCATTCCCCAACGTGGTGATATTGTTAAACTCGAATTGAACCCCCGTACTGGTAGCGAACAATCAGGTTATCGTCCTGCTCTTGTTATATCACCTATTGCCTATAATCAAATTTCCAAAATTATTTTAATTTGTCCGATTACCAGTCGTCAAAAAGGATGGGTTTTTGAGGTTAAATTACCTTCACAAATGCAAACCCATGGAGTTGTTTTAGTTGATCAAATTAGGGCAGTTGATTGTGTTGCTAGACAAACTACTTTTGTCGAAGAATCCCCGTCTTCACTTATTAATGAAGTTTTGGCAAAATTAGAAACTTTGATAGGTTAACCACTCACTTCTCCCAATGCTGGGGGACTTTTGCATTTCCCCCCCCCAAACTTGGGCATCAAAGCGATGGGTAGCACCCTAAATCCCCCAATTCTGGGGGACTTTCATATTTCATATTACTTCCCCAAACTTGGCAGGGGTGCATCAAAGCGCTGGGTTATTGATCATTAGGTAATTACGGTGGGTTTATCTCTGTTGGTATATTTCTTGATGTGGGCAATCTCTTCGGCTACCTGAATTAAATCCCCGAGCGCCTCCTGGGTGTCTAAATCTTGCTTATTGCTATCAGGTTCATAACTTTCTAAATATACCCTCACCGTGGCGCCTTTTGTACCTGTACCAGAAAGACGGAAAATGATCCTTGAACCATCGCTAAAGCCGATACGAACCCCTTGTTTTTCTGATATGCTACCATCTACAGGATCAGTGTAACTAAAATCATCAGCATATTGAACGGTATATTTACCATAGGTTTTACTTACGAGGGTATCAAATTGACTGCGTAGTTGATTGACCAATTCATTGGCGCCTTCGGTGGCTACTTCCTCGTAGTCGTGACGAGAATAGAAGTTACGCCCGTAGGTTTGCCAGTGGGATTTGACGATTTGCTCCACGGATTCTCCCCTCACTGCAAGGATGTTTAACCAGAAGAGCACCGCCCAGAGTCCATCTTTTTCTCTGATATGATTAGAGCTAGTACCGAAACTTTCCTCTCCGCAAATGGTGGCTTTGTTGGCATCCAAGAGATTACCAAAGAATTTCCAACCTGTGGGGGTTTCGTAACAGTCGATACCTAGTTTTTCGGCTACCCTATCCACAGCGGCGCTGGTGGGCATGGAACGGGCAACCCCTGCTAATCCGTCTTTGTAGCCCTTGACGAGGTGGGCGTTGGCGGTAATCACGGCTAAACTATCACTAGGGTTGACAAAGAAATGTTTGCCTAAAATCATGTTGCGATCGCCATCACCATCGGAAGCAGCACCAAAATCGGGGGCATTATCCCCAAACAGAATATCCACCAATCCCTTAGCATAAACCAAATTGGGGTCAGGATGTCCACCCCCAAAATCCTCTAGGGGAGTGCCGTTAATTACGGTTCCTTCCGTTGCCCCTAGTTTTTGCTCAAAAATTGCTTTGGCATAGGGTCCTGTCACGGCATGGAGGGAATCCATACACATTTTGAACTGACCACCAGTGAGCATTTTTTTGATCAAATCAAAGTCAAAAAGAGACTCCATTAATTCAATGTAGGGTTTAACGGAATCCACTACTTCCACATCCATATCACCCAGTTTAAATGAACCTTGGTTACTCAGGTTGATGTCCGCTGATTCGAGGATAAAGTATTCTTGGATGGTTAGGGTGCGCTGGTAAATTGCCTCGGTTACTTTTTCGGGCGCTGGGCCACCATTGGTAACGTTATATTTGATGCCAAAGTCACCGTTTTCTCCTCCAGGGTTATGGGAAGCGGAAAGGATGATGCCACCATAGGCGTTGTTACCACGAATTAGGCAGGAGGCGGCGGGGGTGGATAAAATACCATCACAACCAACTAAAACACGCCCTACACCATTGGCGGATGCCATTTTGAGGATGGTTTGAATGGCTTGACGGTTATAATAACGTCCATCTCCCCCTAGCACGAGGGTTTTTCCTTTTAGTTCGGGCAGACTGTCAAAAATTGATTGAACAAAGTTTTCTAAATAGTGGGATTTTTGGAATACGGTGACGGCTTTACGTAGTCCTGATGTCCCCGGTTTTTGATCGTCAAAAGGGGTTGTAGAGATTTTTATAATACTCATAAATAATTCAGTTTGATTGCTTTATTCTTTTACTGCCATTAATTTATCAGGAAAATGGTTAGGAGTTCACATCTATCTTGGCTGTGGATTTTGTCAAGATATGTTACGATTTTTCCTTTTTCGGGGCGTTTTTATTGTTCCGGGTTGAACGGCATGTTATCATTTAGACAATGGGAGGCTAAACTTTTTTAAAATTAAAAGTACAGATTTCCATTATTAATAACCTATCTTTATAATACCCTAATAACCTTTCAACCATAAGAAAAAAGGGGATTTTTGTAACAATTCTAAACAATAAAATCAGAAATGTAGCGATAATTGTAAGTTTAGGCGGGCAATGGGGAATAGGGAATGGGCAATAGTGGTAATATTTGAAGTATCCAGTCAGATTGTAGATCTAACTTAAGCAATACCACTCGTAAAACTATCAATTACCCATTTTTTATTATCAATTATTTAACGGATGAAAGTCACTATTCAAAAATTATGTCAGTGGAAACAGGAAAAAAAGCCCATTGTCTGCTTAACGGCGTGGGATTATGCGATCGCCTCTTTGCTTGATCAAGGGGACATTGACTTAATTTTGGTGGGGGATTCCTTAGCAATGGTGGCTTTGGGGCATGATAACACCCTACCCATTACCCTTGAGGAGATGATACACCATACTCAGGCGGTGTGTCGTGGGGTAAAACGTTCTTTTGTGGTATGCGATTTGCCTTTTTTGACCTATCAAACTTCCATATCTCAAGCCATTGAGTCGGCAGGAAAAATTATCAAGGAAACCAATGCGGATGCGGTAAAACTAGAGGGGGGTTATCCTGCCATGGTGGAAACAGTGAGTAGGTTAACGGAAATTGGTATCCCTGTAATGGGTCATGTGGGCTTAACCCCTCAGTCTGTAAGGGTTTTGGGTTATAAGCAACAGGGCAAAAGTGCCATCGCCCAAGAAACCATCTTTAATCAAGCGATGGCTTTAGAAAAAGCAGGGGCATTTGCCATAGTATTGGAACATATTACCGCCGACTTAGCCCAAAAAATTACCGATAGCCTTTCCATTCCCACCATTGGTATCGGTGCAGGAAAAGACTGTGATGGACAGGTATTGGTGACAGCGGATTTGTTGGGTTTATCCTCCAAGGTTCCCCCCTTTGCCAAGGTTTATACCAATTTAAAAACCATTATTTCTCAATCTGTCACTGAATATGCCAATGATGTGCGATCGCACCAATTCCCATAATAGAAAGTAAGGATAACGTCAATTATCTTAGGTACTCCATAATACCATGGGCGATCGCCTCTCCCATCTGGCGACGATAACTAGGATTAGATAAATTACGATTATCAATAGAACCCGTCAAAAAACCAACCTCCACCAATACCGCTGGCATAGTTGTATGACGAAGTACATAAAATCTGGCTTGGCGTACATTGCGATCGCGCACATTCAAGCGACGTAAAATATTACGATGGATAGTATGGGCTAAAAGTCTTCCTGTTTGAAAATAGTAAGTTTCTAAGCCATTGACTTCAGGACGATTGCCCCCCACAGCGTTGGCATGAATACTAACAAAAACATCCCCATTACTATTATTTGCCAGTGTTGCCCGTTGTTCAAGGGAAACAAAAACATCACTGGTGCGCATCATCACCACTTGATAACCCCCCTGTCTCAAAACCCGTGCCGTTTCCTGAGAAATTTCTAAAACAATTCCTTTTTCCTGTACTCCCCCAATACCAATGGCTCCAGGATCCCTACCTCCATGTCCGGGATCAATTACAACTGTACCACGATTTTGACTAGGGGAACCAGAAGCCAAAGTCGGGGCAGGAACGGCGATCGCCACGGCATTCCCATCTGGTAAACTATAAACATCAGGGGTTTGAAACTTGGGTAACTGCACATACCAACGATTTGGCGCCAAACTGCGTACCCTTACTTGCCAAGGGCGCATAGTATAGTTACCGCTCAACTCAACTACGATACGGGCAGTTTGGTTATTTAATTGTCCTACCCTCACCTCTCGCACATAACTACTTACTTCTTGTCGCAGGGTTTCCCCCACCTGAGTATTAGGCAAATCCACCACCAAACGGGTAGGATTCGCCATGAGTTGAGCCCTTGGGGTGACATTACTTTCGGTGACAATCTCCAGACGGCTTAGATTTTGGTTAAATCTCCAATATTGCAATGATCCTGCCCACACAGACAAACACCACCAAGGAAACATCAACCCCGCTAAAATGATTGATTTAAAAATCATATTTACTCCTCACGCACTTAAGGTTAACTCTTTATATGAGTTAATTAAGAATATTATGTTTCATCACTATAAAATTATTCAAAATCCGTACTCATCATGGCAGGATCGATTAAAGTAATATCAAAAGGATCATCTGGGGGTAGGGTAGGAAAAACATCCCGACTAGATTGATGATAAACAGCAAAAACTTGGGGGCCAAATACTATTTTATCCCCTGTCTTTAGCTGAACATTGTTGACTTTTTTTCCGTTAATAATAATGCCATTGGCACTCAACTCCTCTCCATCACCATCAATGATATGATAGTGGGCAAAACCTTCCTCATCAAATATGCGAGTAATGGTGGCATGATGACGAGATACAAAGGGTGATTGAATTACAATATCGCAGTTTTTTCCTCTGCCGATGGAGTATTTATTTTTTTTGAGTAATAGTTCTCTTCTACCTTTATCATCTTCTACAACTAATATATGTGATGTATGGGGTTGGACTGTCATCTTGAGTTTTTTTTATGGTTTTTATCTGATAGAATTCATCAATATTCATTGATGATTTAACTGCTATAACGGTTCAATAAAATTATTTTTGAGCAAAAAATGAGAATGAAACTGTTAGTTTGGGATAGATAGTTTCAATGTTACTTAAAAGACGCTTAATTATATTATCCTCTATTTGTCATCAACTGTCCATTTTTTCAGTTGTAGGGAGTTTGTCACCACAATAATAGAGCTTAGGGCCATAAAGCCCCCTGCGGTGGCTGGGTTGAGTAGTATATGATATTGGGGTAATAAAATACCTGCGGCTATGGGTATGGTAATCAGATTATAACTTAATGCCCAAAAGAGATTTTGCTTGATTTTGTTCAGGGTTTGTCGACTTAGTTTGATGGCGGTAATAATATCGCTGAGTTTGTTTCTGGTGAGTACCACAGAGGCTGTTTTGACGGCTATTTCCGAACCTTGGGGCATGGCGATGGCAAAGTCTGCCTCACCCATGGCGGGGGCATCATTTACCCCATCTCCCACCATGGCAATGACTTGCTCAGGATATTCTTGTTTGAGTTGTCTAATTAACTCTCCTTTTTCTTGGGGTAATACACCACCATAATAAGTATTTATACTTAGCTTAGAGGCGATCGCCCTGACGACATTTTCTTGATCACCACTCAACAAGACAACATTCAAACCCATTTCTTGAAGACGGTTAATAGTTGTTTGGGCCTGGGGGCGTAACTTATCAGCAAACGCAAAGAGAGCGAGGGGTTGGTCATCTTGGACAAGGTAAATAACAGTGTTACCCTGTGTTTGTAACTGAGTAGAATGTTCTTTTATTTTAGTATCCAAAACGATACCCTTTTCCTCCAACCAAGACTCACTGCCACAATAATAATTTTTGTTACCATCCACATCTCCCCTAATTCCCCTACTAGGATAATTACAAATATTTTCTGTACTCAAAAATTCTAACTGTTGAGACTTGGCAGTCCTTAACAGGGCTTGAGCGAGGGGATGATTGGAGTTAATTTCTAAACTAGCGGCAATTTGTAACAGTTGAGAGTCGGAAAAATCGTCCTGATTAAAATTAACAATTTCTGTTAATTGTAAATTACCTTCAGTGAGGGTACCTGTTTTGTCAAAAACAATCATATCAAGGTTTTGAGCCTGTTCGAGTACATCTCCCCCCTTGATGAGTAACCCTTGCCCGGCACCTACCCCCGTACCGACTAAAATCGCCGTAGGAGTCGCCAAACCGAGGGCGCAAGGACAGGCTATTACCAACACATCAATGGCTAGTTTGAGACTAAGAATTAGAGCCGAGGAGTCTAATTCCCAGAGAATATTCGACCATACCCTTGTTCCCCAACTATACCAAAAAATAAAGGTTATAAGGGCGATCGTCATAATACCATAGGCAAAATAACCTGATACCGTATCCGCCAACTTTTGTACGGGGGCTTTTCTGGTTTGAGCTTCTTCCACCATGGAAATAATCTGACTCAACACAGTTTTTAATCCTGATTGGGTGGTTTCCACCACCACCACTCCCCCCACATTAATCGTCCCTGCCGATACCAAATCCCCCTCAGATTTAAACACAGGAATCGATTCCCCCGTCAACATAGACTCATCCACAGAGGTTTCACCCCGAATAATTTTGCCATCCACGGGGAATTTTTCCCCTTCCAATACCCTTACCCACTCTTGGGGTTTAACTTGATTTGAGGGTATTTTTAAACCATCATCCTGATTTTCTCTTTCTTTACCGATAATTCTAGCCCATGGGGGACGTAAACTAAGCAACCCAGACAGGGCTTCGGAGGCTTTATTTCTGGCTCTACTTTCCAATACCCTCCCCAGAAAAATAAATCCCAATAACATTACGGGTTCATCAAAAAAACACTCCCAACCCAAATTGGGAAATACTAAAGCCACACAACTAGCAAGGTATGCTGACACAGTACCAATGCCAATCAAACTATTCATGTTCGGTTGACGATGCCATAATCCCTGCCAACCATTTAACAAAATTTCTCTGCCGGGAATGAGTAGGGCAAGGGTAGCTAAAGCCCAATGAAACCAAATATTAGTCAGGGGGTGTAGATAGTGAATACCGAGATGGTGTAAATGCCCTATGGTGGAAAAAATTAAGAGAATAACTGCACTAGCTAATTGATATATCTGCAGTTTTTCTTCTGCTTGTTGTTGTGTTTCTTTTATCTTTTGCCAATCTTGTTCCTGTGCCAATGTTCTAACTTCACTGGGAAAACCTCCTAAAGTCAGTTTTTGTGCCAAGTTTTCGGGTTTTACTTTTCCTGTTTTATACTCCACTAGGGCAACGGCGGTTATTAAATTAACCGTGGAGGAAATCACCCCCGGATATTGGTTAATTTGTCTTTCAACAGCTTTGACACAACCAGCGCATTTCATCCCTTGCACATCAAGGGTAAGGGTATCCAAGGATTTCGCTTTTTCTTCGCTGGTTTTGGTTTGAGGAACGGTTATCATTAACAATGGATAATAAATGATATTTCAATTATGACAATTATGATTCGTAGTTAGGGGCTTGGGATTGCAATAATTTGGTAACTTGTTCAAAAACGCTATGGGATTGAGAACCTTTGTTAAGGGCTTGTCTTTCGGGGTGGAAGCTAGGACGTTCTAAATACAAGGAAATTGCTTGTTCTACCTGACTATTAATAATATCGCTTAATTCTTCTTTGGCTCTTTCTCTTTGAAAACTTGCTCCTTCTTCGGTGGTGGCGTAAAGGGGAGGAAGACGATTGAGGGCATAGGCGGCGATGTCACCCACATCTAAAAGGCGATTGCTGGTGGTTTCTATCTCTGCGACTCGGGCAATTACTTCGCTCACGACTAATTCTTCCATAACGTTAATAAATTGTTTCCTTGGCATTGCTACCACTTCCCCTGTTAATAGTGCTCCCATGAGTTTGTCTAGGGCTAAATATTCTTCGTTAGAAAGTTCGGCGGAGGTTTCACATAATCTACCTACTTCTGCTTCCATGGTAGGTGTCAAATAACCACTTTGAAGGGCTTGTTCAACAATTTTATTAATATTCATCGAGGTTTTTCTTTTTTTGAAGGCAAATACTATACTCTAGTTTACTCAGTTATTGTCTTTACGACACTATTTTAAAGCATTACTTAATTTTATCTTGATGTAGAATAGGAATTATTACAAGCACTTAAATTATCAAGAGATTATGGCAGAAGCAACTATTTCTAATCAGGGTATTCAGTTGAGTGAAAAGGCTCTCCATCACGTTTTACAACTCAAATCACAACAGGGGAATGAGGATCTTTGTTTGCGGGTAGGAGTCAGACAGGGCGGTTGTTCTGGGATGTCTTATATGATGGATTTTGAAAATATTAATAATGTTACTGAACAGGATGATGTGTTTGATTATGATGGTTTTAAAATAGTGTGCGATCGCAAAAGCCTGTTATATCTTTATGGGTTAATGTTAGATTATAGCGATGCAATGATTGGTGGGGGTTTCCAGTTTACCAACCCCAATGCCAATCAAACCTGCGGTTGTGGCAAGTCTTTTTCTACCTAGAAAAAACCCCGATGAGAGGGGATATTAGTTATTAATTTGATTATCGATCCATGGGGTAGATATAACCTTTTTAGATGGGGTTATATTTACTCCATTAAGTTTGTCAATTATTTACGGCTTTGGCAAAGAAAGAGTTTATAAAACACTTTTTAATGACTGATTTAAAATCTACTACAGTATTTTTTATTTTTTCTGCTAATTCTTCGGCAAAGTCATCTATTTTATTATCTTCTTGTAGGGAGATATTTTGCAAATCTTCCTGCCATTTTTCAATACTTTGGAGGGGGATTTTTTCTATGGTTTCTTCTTCTTTTGCTGATGAATATTCCAATTGTCCATCTTGATGAATGATTAATTCTCCCCTAAATACTTTGGTTAATAATTCTCCTACAGAAATACCATTTTCTAGGGCTTTATTTTCAATATCTTCTAAAACTGTTAGGGGCAGTTTTAGGGTTCCTTTTTCGGGATGTTTTTCTCCATAAATTAATTTTTTAATTTTTTTGCTGTAATACTATGGAAGGGGTAGGTGTCTAAAACTTCTTGCCATTTTTCGTATAATTCTTGTTCTGATAATTTGACAAGGGGACGGGCTTGGGCTTCATTTTGGGGAATAATTCTAAATCCATATTTGATTAGTTTTATGGCTACATTGGAGGCTTTTATTATTTTGTTTGCACGCCAGAGGGGATAGTGAATCTCTTGCTCACAGTATTGTTTGAAGGAAGTATATACTCCTTGATATAGTCGGTAATATTTTACTTGGTAGAGTTGTACTCCTAGTTTTATATAGTTTAATTTATCGTATTTAATGTTATTAGTAATCTGACTTAATTTTGTAAACTTTCCATCTTCTGCTACCAGATAACAATCTTCTAAAATTGAGCGATATGGCTCTGATATTTTTTCCCAAAATAGTTCGTTTATATCTTCTTCTCCACAACTATAAAGCAGGGCGATCGCCGATTCTTTTTGATGATTATAATTAGATTTTTTACTAGAGCTAGTGGCGATCGCATTTATATCGGTGATCTCATTCATGGGTATATAAATTAGTTAATGTGCATTAATAGTACGCCCCTAGTACTTTTGATGGCTGGGCATTATATTATACATCTTTTTTTTTCTTTAGCAATCTAGTACAAAAATATTTACTTTTTAAGTATAAAATTATTTTTTTAATATGAAAAAATAGCTTTTATTTATATAAAATTAAATATATTAAAAAAAGGAAAAATATATTTACTAGCAAAAGATTGAGATTTTTTTTTTAATAGATATGGTGAAAACTTGATTTTAAAATTTTATATTTATTTAAGATAGTTTTCTTTGGTTGTCTACGGTAGCAATGTACATATTAGAAGAGGATTTTTATCCTTATCCATGGGAATGTTACAATTTGACATTCTCCCGTCACCAAATCAAAGATTATGGTGAGGGATTCTAACTTCAACCACCCAACTTATCAATCAAGTTTTCACTCAGTTGACAGAGGTTAATGTGTCCATTAGCGTTTACCAGTTCCAGACTGGAAGTTTGGGATTGCCCACCCCTACTTAATTCTCTCAATGCTTTAGCTAAGATATTAATTGCCCCCGCTTCGTCTCTATCCATTACACAACCACATTCGCAAACATGGGTTCTTTGAGATAGAGTTTTCTTAACTATGGCTTTACAATGAGGACATTCTTGACTCGTATATTGTGGATTTACACCATAGACAACTTTGCCCATCACTTTACCATAGTATTCTAACCAATCAAAGAAAGTTCTCCAAGAAGCATCATTTATACTCTTAGCTAAACAATGGTTTTTGACCATATTTTTAACAGTTAATTTCTCATAAGCTACGACATCGTTAGATGACACCACGCACCGAGCTAATTTGACAAGCCAGTCTTTACGTTGCCTTGATACTTTTAAGTGTTTTCTACCTAACTTCTTAATCGCTTTTTTACGAGAATTACTACCTTTTTTCTTTTTGCTAACTTTTCTTTGCAATCTTTTTAATTGCTTTTCAGACTTT
This sequence comes from Cyanobacterium stanieri PCC 7202, assembly GCA_000317655.1. Classification (NCBI taxonomy): domain Bacteria; kingdom Bacillati; phylum Cyanobacteriota; class Cyanophyceae; order Chroococcales; family Geminocystaceae; genus Cyanobacterium; species Cyanobacterium stanieri. The sequence goes on along the minus strand of CP003940.1, from coordinate 2,678,444 downwards.
CTTAAATGTCTTGGATTATTAACTTTAACACCGTTTGAATCTGTATAAAAGCTACTTAAACCGACATCTAAACCGATAGCATTCCCACTAGGTTTAATATCCTCTTGTCTTTCTTGGTCAATACAAAATTGACAATAGTATCCATCAGCACGACGAATAACTCTAACTCGTTTAATTTGATTAAGTTGGTAGAAATTGAGGTCAAAACCACCTCGCATTTTAAACCACCCTGCTTTAAATCCATCCCGAAAATTAATAGCAGTTCCATCTTTAGAAAGTTGCCATCCAGTCGTTTTGTACTCCACAGAACGACCTTTCTTAAATTTAGGATAACCTTTTTTCTTAAGAGATGGATTTTTACAGTTGTCATAAAACCGTTTAATAGAAGCCCAAGCCCTTTCTGCACTAGCTTGACGAGCCATAGAATTGAGTTTCTTTGCCCATTCAAACTCACTAGCTAATTCTTTACAAAGGCGAGATAAATCATACTGCCCAACCCCCTTATGGTCCATCCAATAGCGAATACAAGAATTACGCACGAAACTAGCAGTGCGAATCATCTCATCTAATTTTTGGTCTTGAGGTTGGTTTCCGTATAATTTAGCTTCGATAACTAGCACAACTTTATGGTGTTTACATTGCCATAAGATTTATTTTAACACAAAGATTTTATCTTGTGTGCAATCCTACGAATGTTTTTTTGCTGGTCGCTTTTCATGAGGGGCTGTGGGGCGAAGTGAATTCGCCCCGATAGCAACGCCCCGTCCCCCGTTAAATTCTGTGGGTTTTATTTTTGTTGTGAATTTTAACGGGGGCATTCAAGCGACATTTTTAAGGTAAAACACTTTTTTGCCAACACCGACATGAAACAACAAAAAAATCACGATGAAGACTGACTCCAAGGAACTTCTCGCCAAAATAGGGGGATGGCAATTAATCCCGAAATTAGCTGAATGAAACCAAAAACAGCCAGACTCACACCGAAGCCAAAATTGAGTAATTCCCCAAAAATCAAACTACCAACTCCAAACCCTGTAAATAAGAGAAATACTTTTAAACCCATGGTTTGACCCAATTTATCATCATCTCCCAAATCCGTGACGATACCAACGAAAAGGGGCTGAGTGAGATCATAACCGAGGGATAAAATTAAAACAGAAATGGTGGTCATATAGGGGGGAATGTTTAAGATCATAAATAATCCAGATAACCCAGCCATGATTAATCCTGCGGGAATTAACCACCTTCTCCCCCACTTATCTACGGCTTTACCAATGGCTGGACTTAGTAATAATCCGGGAATACCATAACCGAGGATAGTTAAACCGATATTTAACGCTCCCATGTCGTAACGTTGGGATAAATATAACCCTAGCCATGTGTAAACCCCTGAGTGATAAACACCATTCCAGAGTACATAACTATAGGTTCTTTTGCCCCGAAAAGTTACTAAAACTTTGCTATAACCCCTAAATATTTGGCGAATAGAGGGCAGTTTTTCGGCTTTGGCGGTATCAAACAATGCCCCGTAGGGATTTAACAATACAAGGACTATGGCGGCCATGATAGCTGTGCCGAGGAAAAGCCAACGCCATCCGATGTAGGGTTCGAGAATAGCTCCCCCTGCCGAACCTGCTGCCATACCTCCTTCCATGGCGGCAAATACTAAGCCTAGTTTTACTCCCCGTTGATCAAAGGGGAATAAATCACCGATGAGGGCAAAGGTAAGGGGTATTACACCACTGGCTCCGATGCCTGTTAATAAACGCCATGTTGCCATCTGTCCTGCGTTTTGGGAGGTGGCGGTGAGGGCGGTACAAACTACGAAAATAATCAGGGAGAGACGAATAATTGACCAACGACCAAAACGATCTGATAATAGCCCATAAAATAGTGCCATGAGGGCATAGGAGAGCATATAGGCAGGAACGATAAAGCCGATTTCTTGGACTGGAACGTTAAATACTTCTGATAGTCTGGGGATGAGGGGGGCAATCATAAACCCCTGTAAAAAGATTAGTCCTGCGGCAATGGAAAGAAGGTTGAATAGTTGTTGATGTTTTTTTAGTCTTAGGGTGCGATCGGCTTCTTCGATATGTGTGTCTTTTTGACTCATCCTCTTTTTTGGTTATGGAAATCTTCTATATTTTACCCTCTTATTATGAATATTATGCAATAATTGCATTATTTGATCTGGCTAACATTAAGATAAGTTGAGTTCTGGATCGACTGTTATAGTTTGGAGGTAATGACGGGAATGTCATCGGGTTGGGCTTGGGTAGGTTGTTGGAAAATGCCATAAATGGCTTTAATTACGGAAATAACTAACACCACCGCACCAATGGCGAAAACAATATCTCCCGGTATCCTTAGCCACACTGTCCATCGCATCCAGCCTGAGCTAATGACTTCGGCACTTCTGGCGTACCATGTACCATGGTTAACCGATTGCACTAACTGATAAAATCCGTTGGGTATTAGCCCGAAAATCATCATCATCACTAAGCCGATATTTAGCCACCAAAAAGAGAAGTTAAAGCCTTTTTCGCTCCATGCTTCATCGGGGGTAATTTCTCGTAGGGCAAACAGCATAAGGGCGATCGCCAAGGAGCCGTAAACACCATACAAAGCGGAGTGGGCATGAATAGGGGTAGTATTTAAACCTTGGGAATAATAAAGCACAATGGGAGGATTAATCAAAAATCCGAATACCCCAGCCCCAATTAAATTCCAAAAACAGGTGGCAATAAAGAACTTGAGGGGTAAACGATAAAATCCTTGGGCTTCTTGGGATAACCGCATGGATTTTAACACCTCAAAACCAATCAAGGTTAAGGGTACTACTTCCAACGCCGAAGCCACTGCACCCATGGCAGTAATAAATACAGGTGTACCAGCAAAATAGAGATGGTGTAGTGTACCAATTACCCCACTACCAAGATAAAGAATCGTGGTTAGATAGGTAGCACGAAGGGCGGATGAGCGTTTCAAGAATCCTAATTCACTGCACAAATAGGCGATCGCCACGGTGGCAAATACTTCAAAAAAGCCCTCTACCCAAAGATGTACCACCCACCAACGCCAATACTCAGCAATACTCACAGGAGTATGATTGGTGTACATCAAACCAGAGGCATAGAATAAAGGAATGGTAATGGCACTATATAGGAAAAAGTGATTTAAGCCCGTTTTGCTTCCCTCCGCCTTGAGGGCAGGTTTTAAGGCACGATACATCAAAAACAACCAGAATACCATCCCACCAATAAGGAGTAATTGCCATAATCGCCCTAACTCCACATATTCATAACCTTGATGCCCAAACCAGAAACTCTGATCACCGCCCAAAATACCTTGAATACTAGCCCAACCACCAATTAAAGAACCTACCACCACCACGGTTAAAGCTACCAATAAGGTACTATTACCCCATACCTGAAACTTCGGCTCATTTTTACCGAAACGGGGAGCAAAATATAACCCCGCCGCTAACCAACAGGTAGCAATCCAAAACACCGCTAACTGTAAGTGCCATGTACGAGAAGCCGCATAGGGTAGATAATTCTGAATCGGTACACCATAAAAACCATCCCCTTCCACGGCATAATGGGCTGTCACCATACCCATCAACATCTGTACACAAAACAACCCCATGGCAACCCCAAAGAAAAGGGTAGTCGCTTTTTGGCTAGGGGTAGCGATACGAATAGAAGGGCGACTTTCCACCACCTGAATTTCTTCTGCATCCTCTTGGGTAAGGTAAATAAAAATAAACCCTGCAATCCCTGCAATTAAAACAATAACCGAAACAATAGACCAAATTATAAACTGAGGTGGTGCATTGTTTCCGATTAAATCATCATGGGGAAAATTGGCGGTGTAGGAAAAGGGAGCATTGGGGCGATTGGCAGAGGCTGCCCATGCAGTCCAACTAAAAAACGCCGTCACATCACGAATTTCGGTATCATCTTTAAACCATCCTTGGGGAATGGAATGAATTGTGGAACCGTTGGTTAATAGTTGCTTATAATCTGCAAATACTTGTTCTAAACCCTTGATTTGAGCAGAGGTAAGGGTAAGGGTATCGGTATCATTACTATAACGATTCGCCTTAAATTCTTGCTGTAACTCCGCCTGTAACATGGCTTGTTCTACCCTGTCGAGGGCTTCCCAGTCTTCTTGACTAAAATTGGGATCGTTGTTATGTAATACCCCCGCCGTGGCTAAACCCCAACGGTGCAAAACATCTGCTGTCCAATCTGGTGCGAGATAACTTCCATGTCCCCAAATACTCCCGATGTGTTGCCCTCCCCTACCTAAATAGGTGACTTGTCCATGTTCGATTTGTTCATGGGTTAAAATTACTTCTTGTTGCGTAGATACCACTGTACCGGGGATGGGGGGAGCATTTTTATAAATTACGGCTCCTGCACATAGTAGTACGGTAAATGTAACCACACAGATAAAGACGAGCCATGCGGGTAATCCCCAGCGTTTATATTGTGGCTCTGTCTTTGTTGCTATGTTAATTGTAGAGTCTGCCATAGATCTTACTTGATAAGTTTATGCAAAAAACACATGGTACAAGAAACAATCTAATGTCTGTTTTTTTCTGATTTAAGTTTTCTTGACCTATCCATGATCTTAGACAAAATTTTTGGATTCAATCTTTAATTTTTATTAATTTTAAGGTGTTTCAGGCTACAATTAAGCCATCGTAAAACATTCAAGATTTTTACAAAAATTAATAAAATATCTTTAATTGTTTAACATATAAAATAAAAAATTGGGGCAAGTTTTCACAAAAGAAACGACTTTTAAATGCAAAAATTACATAATGTAGTGATACCAAATCCGATTAGTAAAGTTTACTATTGTTCACTGTGTAACAATTGACAATAAACAATTGTTATCTTTTGCCTGTTCCCCGTTCCCTGTTCCCCGCCCTAATTAGTATATTATTCAAACAGGATTTAGTATGATATACAAAAATGATCTTTAAACTATTGATATTAATCCATACCCTAAGTGCAACTATCTGGACGGGGGGACATTTAATTTTAGCGGTGATGGTATTGCCCAAGGCTTGGACACAGAAAGAACCTCAGTTGATCGAAAATTTTGAGGAAAATTTTGAAACGTTGGGGTTGATTGCTTTGGGGATACAGATAGTTACGGGTTTGGGATTGGTGTGGATTTATTTTCCCCATTTTCAGGGTTTATGGGCTTGGGATTCTTTTTTGTCTCGCTATGTGGTGATTAAGTTGGGGTTACTCTTGTTAACGGTAATTTTGGCAATTCATGCCAGATTATTTATTATTCCTAACTTAAGCGTTGACACCCTTAATTCTTTGGCTTGGCATATTGTGGCGATTACCACTATAGGGGTGTTGTTTGTGGTGTTTGGGGTAGGGATTCGTTTGGGGGGGTTGATGTGAGCGTTGATAAATTCCCCATTGCCCATTCCCCGCCCCCAGTGAGCATATTTGGACTCAAGATTAGTTCCTAGAAAGCCATTTTTGACCATTTAAGCGTTGTAGGGTATATAACACCAAAAGATCTAGGTTTACCCGACGTTCATCGATCATAAATGATTCTAAGGTACTGGGTTTTTTACTGTTAGCAGTGCAGGTAAATGCTTTTTGTCCTTTTATATCTTCTTCTAGGAAATAAATGGCAAAGGTGCGATCGCACCATTTTCCTTGTAACTGCCAACATTCAGGATTATTTTCCAAACCCAATACGGGAATTTTATCTTTTTGCAGAGCCAACTCAATTTCTTCGATACCCTGTTTAGCAAAAGCATCTTTGAGGGAAGGAGTAAAATGCTCTTCCATAAATTCGGTAAAGGGTTTATCTTCAATGGCAGGGGGCTTTTCTTTTTTCTTGGCAGGAGTTTTTTTGGCTGAGGTCGAATTAGCGTTATTTTCTTCTGTCATGGATTTATTTTTAAATAGCTACTTATGTTATTAAGTATAATATAGGTGAATATCCTTACAAAAAAGAAACTGGGACGTAAGATATTACGCCCTCAAAATTTAAAGGTTTTTTGCGAAGAAAATTAATTAATACTTAAAATCCAAGTACCAATATTTAAACGAATAGGAATTTGTCCTGCGGTCATCATCTGTCCTTGAAAATAGAAGGTACCACCAAAACGGGGGTTATGAACATTGGACATGACAATTTCAAGGGCTCTACTTTCTAATATAGGTTCTTCTAAATCAATTTCGATAAAATTGCTTTCTTGATCCCAAACTACATCTCGCAATGGAAGAGTTTGATTATTTTGCCTAACTTCAATTCTATCGACATCAAATCTACCAGTATAATAATCTGGATAGATGACATACAATTTGGAAACCCCTTCAGTTAACCTATTACCCGGAATCCTGAGACGATAACGATCCCAATTTCCAGCCCTGCCACCAAAATCAAGGTGATAGTTGAGGATGTTTTCACGCTCAACACCACTAAAAATAGTCAATCCGGGGTTACTTTGGGCTAGGGCAAAATAAGGAATTCCGACTAACAAGGAACTAGATACCGCAAGGGTAGCCATTAAACGTTTACTAACTAATTTGAAAGGAATCATATAGATCGTCAGCGATATTTTTAATAAAATGAATAGAAATCATCTTTACTTTAACAAACTGTACCTTATGACGACACCATGACGGTAAATTGTTCCACCATGTGGGTCAGGAGTTTAATGATAAACTTGACCGTCGGGCATAATAGCACCCTCAAAATTAACGCTGAGAATATTCGCACTACTCAAATCAGCACCAATTAAGTTGGCGTTACTCATGTCGGCGGAGCTTAAATTGGTACGGGCAAAAAATACCTCCATCAAAGAAGCGTTACGTAAAATGGCACCGTAAAGATTGGAGCGACTAAAATCGGCTCTATTCATCCGAGCAAAAGTCATGTTAGCTTGAACTAAATTGGCTCGAATGAATTTCGCTTCGGGCATGGAGGCACTATCCATATTAACCATGGTTAATTCGGCATCGGTCATATTTGCCCTTTCCATTTTGGCGTTGGATAAATTGGCTCCGATAAATTTTGCCCCTGTGCATTCGGCATCGGTCAAAAAAGCACCGTTGAGGTTGGCTTCGGTTAGGTTTGCCCCTGTCAAATCAGCGCCCCTTAAGTTAACATCTCTTAGGTTGGTACCGATTAAACTAGCACCCCGAAGGTTTGCCCCTCTCAAATCGGAGCCTCTCAAATCGGCTTTATCTAAGTTGGCACCAATGAGGTTGACTGGATTTCCTCGTTTTTCTTGTCTTAAATTTGCTCCCCGTAAACAGGCTCCTTTTAGGTTGGCGTTATTTAAGTCTGCGTTTCTAAAGTCTGCTTCGATGAGGTTGGCATCGAGAAGGTTGGCAAGGGTTAATTGACTTCCTCTAAAGTCGGCTTTTTGTAAAATGGCACCATGGAATTCGGTACGGTGCAGATTGGCGGAACGAAAATTGGCCTGATTGAGGTTGGCACCGCTAAAATTGCTTTCTACAAGGTTGGCACGGTGAAAGTTACCACGACTAAGGTAGCTAAAGGTAAAGTTTGATTTTTGTAGGTTGGCGTTATCGAGGGTAACTCCGATGAGATCTACTCCTGCTAGGTCTATTCCTGCTAAAACGGAGTTGGAAAAGTCTGTTTCTCCTGCGGTGAAACGATCAATAAATTCGTTGATTTCCATATATGTTTATTCTTTGATAATAGGTAGTTGCATCAATGGTACGGTAAGGGTGACGGTGGAGCCTAAGTCTTCTCCCATGCTATAAAAGGATATTTTACCTCCCATGGTTTCAATGAGTCTTTTGGATATGGCAAGTCCTAATCCTGTGCCGCCGTAGGCTTTGGTACGAGAGCCATCTACTTGATAAAATTTTTCAAATAAATTGTCTTGTTTTTCTAGGGATACGCCGATTCCTGTATCTTCGACGCTAATTTTGACAAATCCGGGCAGTTGTTCGTCTCTAAATTCGAGGGGTTTGGAGATAATTTCTGCACTGATGGATATACTTCCTTGGTGGGTGAATTTGAGGGAGTTACCGACGAGGTTAAACATTATTTGTAGTAGTCTTTGGTAGTCGGAATAGATGATAATGGGGTCGTAGGTAGGTGGTAGGTTTATGTTGAAGTCTATTTTTTTTCTCACTGCTTGATTATGGGCAAATTTGGCGACTTCTTCGCAGATTTGGTTGAGGGATATTTGTTCAAATTTAAATTCAATTTTGTTGGCTTCTATTCTGGCAATGTCAAGAATATCGTTGATCAGGTTGAGTAGGTGGAGGGCTGAGTTATAGGCTTGGGAGATAAATTCTCTTTCTTCTTCTTTGGTGTCTGCCATGTCGTCTAATACCAGTTGGAGAAATCCTAGCATTCCGTTAAGGGGTGTTCTCAATTCATGGCTGGTACTGGCTAAAAATTCGCTTTTTAGTCTTGAGGCTTCTTCTGCTTCTTGGTTGGCTTCTTCTAGTTTCTTATAAATGGTAGCATGGGCGATCGCCGTTCCCACTTGATCTGCTAATTCTTGGATTAATTCTACTTCTCCCACGTTCCAATGCCGGGGGCGATCGCACTGATGAAGTACAAGAATACTATTAAATTCTTTTTGATAAAAAGTACCCACCACAAGGCTTGACTGACATTGAAACCCATTAAACTGAAAATCATGATAGGCACAAGGTTTTTGAGAACTAAGAGCCTCTTGTAAGCAAAGATGCTTGTCCACATCAAAAGTACAGCCCAACATACTCTCATAAGCAGGAAGGCAATACTCCGCCTTTACCAACACCACCTCGGCTTGGGGAGAAGGCACCAACAATAAACAACGAGAAACCTGTAGAGCCTCCCCAATGCTATCTACGGTTTGTTTGCCAATGGTATCGAGATCAAGGGTACTGCGGATGTTACGGGCAATACGAGTCAAAACCTGCTGAAAAGGGTCAGGATTAGTCGGTAGGGATGATGGAGAAGTCAAAGCCAACTCCTCAAATTGTAAACGGTGTCCCATGACCAATACCCGATTTACCTCTCCATAAGGATCAATGATAGGACTTATGATCAATTCAAAGGGAAAATCTTTGCCCCTGTAGTTCAAAATATAATGACACTGTTCAGGAATGCGCCTTGCCATTACCCGCCTGATTCTTTCTAAATAGGGGGCAAGAGGTAAAGGACACAAAAAATCAATACAATTATGGGAGGGCGGATTATTATAACTCAATGATATGTCTTCGGTAGGTTGCCAAAAAAAAGAAATATAATTCCCCTCTTGATCCTGAGTAAAGACTAACTCCGCTCCCAACGTAGATATATCCCGACAGTTGTATTCGATTTTGTCTACTATCATCATCAGTGATGTCGCCAATTGTAATTAGAAAATCATTGATTCCCTCGCCAGTAAATTAGGGGCAAAAACTAAAAATATTATTAAAATTAAAGGTATAAGTTTACTAATAAAATAATCTTTATTTAGTTAATTTTCAGACCTACCGAGAGATATTTATTTAATCCTATCAGACAAATCATTTAAGTGTACAAATATATTCGTACCTAATGCAATGTCATCATCACCAAATGGGTTTTTGCCCTTAATCATTCCATTCTCCCCTAGGAGGTACGGGAGGATTACGTCTTAAACTACGGGTCAAATCATCATCCTGCTGTCTTTCCCCCTTCAACCACTCTTTTAAGGCCGTTTCTACTATTCTACTAGGATCATTACTCAAGTGCTTGATTTTTTCCACCAAATCGGAATCAAGGTGAAGGGAAAGCTCTACTTTTTCAGACCCACGGGCGGTAGATAATGTTTCGTTATTCATCAGTTCTAGTTTGTGTAAATAGTTTACATAAATATAAGTTATATTATTAACCAATTATTCATTTATTGTTATGGTAATTGGTTATAAAAAATGTTAAGGAAAAGTGTAACTTACGAATTTATTTTTTGGTTTCTTTTCCCTGTTTATAGGTACTGAGTTTAAGGGATTATTTTATAGTACCCTACTATTTTAAGATAACATAATTTTTGAGTTTGTTTTTAGTGTGATTTTCCCTTGACAAGGACAACAGAGAACTTGATTATAATGAAAAGTAGTTTAATGAGAGATTTTTTTAATTATGGTTGCTATGGCAAGTAATTCGACAATTCCTGTAACGGTATTAACAGGATATTTGGGGGCAGGAAAAACCACATTACTAAATCGTATCCTTACCCATGAACATGGCAAAAAAGTTGCGGTAATTGTTAATGAGTATGGCGAGGTAGGCATCGATAATCAGTTGGTGATAGATGCTGATGAGGAAATCTTTGAAATGAATAACGGTTGTATTTGTTGCACCGTGCGAGGGGATTTGATTCGCATTATCGGTAATTTAATGAAACGTCGCCATAAATTTGATCATATTGTCATTGAAACTACTGGTTTGGCAGATCCTGCCCCTGTGATACAAACGTTCTTTGTGGATGAGGATATGCAGGAGAAATTATTACTTGATGCGGTAGTGACAGTAATTGACGCTAAACACATTCAACAGCATTGGGATGCGCACGAGGCGGAGGAACAAATTGCCTTTGCTGATATAATTTTGCTCAATAAAACTGATTTGGTTTCTGCTGAGGAGTTGAAGGAGTTGGAAGCCAAGATTAAGGGTATGAATCGAATGGCGAAGATTTATCATACTCAAAATAGTGCGGTGGAGATGGATAAAATTTTGGGGGTGAAAGCCTTTGATTTGAGTAATGCTTTGGAGGTTGATCCTGAATTTTTGGGAGAGGAAGCCCATGAGCATGATAATTCGGTTTATTCTATTGCTATGGTGGAAGAAAAACCCATTGATACGAATAAGCTAAAAAGTTGGATAGGGGAAGTTTTACGCACCCAAGGGGTTGATATATTTCGTATGAAGGGTATTATCAATGGTCAGGGTATGGATCAGCGTTTGGTTTTTCAAGGGGTACACATGATTTTTGATGGTACAATAGATCGCCCTTGGAAACCCGAGGAAAAGCGTCGTAGTGAGTTGGTTTTCATTGGGCGTAATCTTGATGAAGAGGGTTTGAGAAAGGGTTTTCTATCTTGTATTGCTTAGGGTTTTTAGGATGAATTTAATTGCTGACAAAAATATTACTTTTGAAGGGGCGATCGCGCTTACTCAAAAATTTATCGCTGAAATTCCTGATTTAGAAGATAGTCAACAGGAGGAGATTGTCTCTAGTTTGGTACAATCTGCCAATGGTAGTAGGGGTTTTTTTGTTACCTATCTTACCTATGATGATGGGGTGGTGGACAATCCTTCCTCTGGTATCATCGAGGGTTTAAAGTCTTCCCCTACCATGGTTAGTGAGTTGTTGGTGAAAAACATTGCCATGTCAACGGCGATGAAAATTACTCATCAGAGAAATAATGACTTTGACATGGCGGAAAGTTCACAAAAAGTGACCCAAAGGACAAAAAAACTGGTCAATCTTTGTCAGTTGGAGGAGGTGAGAGGGAAAATTGCTCAGATGAAGGATACTATCGTCAATGATGGGGGTGTATATGAGGATTTTCTTTATCGTTGGGGATATGATGCTGAACAAAAACAGGCGATTTTAGAACAGTTGGTAAGTTAAGAGGAGGTCATGATCAATGATCAATTTTTTCACTCCCCACACCTGAGTGATGGTGGTACTTCCAGACAGTTTTCTTCCATTAAAGTGCGATCGCCCATAATTGTGATAGGATCACCATCAGCGACGATTTTTCCTTGATTTAACACTAAGATGCGATCGCACACTTCCCTCACCAATTCTAAATCGTGGGAAGAAATAATCACCGTCTGCTCAGAAGATTGTAAAAAATTAATTAATCTCCGTCTTGCCCTTAAATCTAAATTGGCACTAGGTTCGTCATATAATATTAGCTGAGGTTGCATTATAAGTACAGAGGCGATGGCAACCATACACTTTTCACCCCCCGATAACTCATGGGAAAGACGAGATTGTAAATGTTCCACCCCCGTCGCCCTCAAAACCTCCTGCAAACGCTCTTCTGTCTCCTCACAAGACAAACCCAAATTTTCCGCCCCAAAAACAATATCATCCCTCACCCTTAGACAAAACAATTGATCATCAGGATTTTGGAAAATTAAACCAATTTCAGGATAAAATTGACCTTTTTCCACTCTTTGATCAAATAAAAAAATATCACCCTTATTAATAGGTAATAAACCACAAATTGACAAAAATAAAGTAGTTTTTCCCGAGCCATTAGCACCCAAAAGACCTATCTTTTGCCCCTCATAAACATCTAAAAATAGATTATCAAAAATAACTTTATCATTATACTTAAAACATAAATCTGCAATGGATAAAACCGTCATATATAAAAGGAAATGTATAACTAACTAAAAAAAAGAAAAATTAGAATTAATCATGTTATGATAACCGCAATCATAACCAATCACCAAATATTTATTAATCAATCTGCACAATGAGGAGAATCAGTTATTATCAATGGGAACAAATTAGAGAAGAGATAATCCTTCTATCTATTCAATGGTATATATTCTACTCATTAACCTATGAAGAGTTGCGAGAGGTTATGGCACAAAGAGGATTTGCCATCGATAATAATACCATTAATCACCTCATCCAAGAATACTCCATCATGGCAAAAAAAAGATGGGAAAAAACTCAAAAAAGAAGGAAAAAAGGATGGAGATTGGTAGAAATTCCTTTTAAAATTAAGAATCGCCGCAAATATCTTTATCGTGCAGTGGATGCCCAAGGAAATACCCTCGATTTTATGATTTTGGCGAATCAACAGAAAGAAAAAGCCCGTCTTTTTTTCCAGAAAAGTATATCCCTAGACCCAGAAAATATTGATAAAACTTTTTTACAACAAAAATCACCAACCGCTCCTAAAACTACTTTTTCATCAGCCCTGATTTCCATTTTACTTTTAATCTTAGTCGGTTATATTATTCTTGATAATATTCCCATGGAAGACAATATTCCCCCAGAAAATATGGAAAATTTAGAGAATCAATAAATATTTTACTATTCATGATGAAAAAAATAAATTTTGGTAGTCTCCATACGAACTATAAAAAATATCTCTTTGGTATATTTAACTTACCTTTTGTTTATAACTTAGGGCTTATATTTCTCATCATTTTTTTGATTAAACAGTGGATCAAGGAAGGAAGAAATATTATTAAAACAAATTATAGTAAGTTACTTTTATTCATTACCATTTCTTTTATCGTTTCCAGTATTTTGGCAGAAAACTCCCTCGATTCATGGTTAGGATTACCAAACTTTTTACCTTTTTTTGCCCTGTTTCTGGCTGTTCAAAGTTTAATTACCCATAGCAAACAGTTAATATTATCGGCTTTTCTCTTCAGTTGTACCTCAATTTTCATTGTTATTATCGGACTCGGACAACTTTTTTTAGATTGGCAGATAGCTGGGGTATTTCGTTCTATTATCGGATGGCGAGTTATTCTCAATGGTTATCCGCCCCAGAGAATGTCAGCTATTTTTATTCATGCTAATTTATTAACTCTTTTTCTTTGTACCAGTTTAACTTTTTCTCTTGGTTTGTTAATTACTAATCAACCTAGATTTAAATTCAAAATCAATGATAAAAATAAAATTAAACAAAAAATATTTAACTCAATTAATAAGTACAAAAATATTCGTTATTTTCTTATTTCAACTATTATTTTTGACCTAGTTGGTATTTATTTTACTAATTCTCGTGTGGGATGGTTTATTACTATTTTTGTTTTAATTAGTTTTTCTGTATATTTTAATTGGTACAAAATAATACAATTAATTGGTTTTATTGGTGTAATAATCGGTTGGGCATCGTTTGGAAATTTACCGGGACAGTCGATTATGCGTCAGATTGTTCCTGCTTCTATATGGTTAAGGTTATCAGATCAGATGTTCCCCGATCGCCCCTTAGAAACCCTTAGAATCACTCAATGGCAGTTTGCAGGGGAGATGATGGGCGATCGCCCCTTATTTGGTTGGGGACTGAGAAATTTCGATTATTTGTACCAAAGAACCCATGATATATATATAGGACATCCCCATAATATATTTTTAATGTTGGGAGCAGAAACAGGATTTATAGGCTTAATATTAATATGTATTTTTGTAGCTTTAATTATGGGGAAAACCATTCAAAGTTTAACGATTATCAAAAGAAAAACAACAGACTCAATTATAATTTTTACCTATCTAATAAGTTTTGGAAATTATATCCTTTTTAACTTATCAGATAGTAGTATTTTTGACCTCAGATTAAACTTAATAGGTTGGATAATTCTGGGCAGTATGGCAGGAATAAATAATGTTATCCACGGGAATTATAATCTGCGATCGCCAGGCGAATTTGCTCAAGACGACGACGATTAACCCCCAAATCAGACTCTCCCAAACGAGAAGCAGAACGCATTTCAATTACTGACTTATCCGCAGGAAAATAAAACTCGGCATCATCCACAAAACCCATAATCTTACTACGAGACTCCGTGCGAATATAATCGTCAGTTTCGGTTACAACTACCGTACTTGGCACCACCGACAAAACTTTTAAAAGAGTTTCTTTTGCTGTAGCTCGATCAGAATCATAGCTAATCGGTTCAATATAATGATCTTCATCGGCAGATTGATTACTGACCACACAATTAGGACTAGGGGGGCAAGAAGTCAAATGTCCTTGATTTACCCCCAAATTTTGAGGCACAGCCCCCTCAAAATGAAAAATCGATGCGAAGGGACTATACAAAGAAAAAAGTATAATTAATGAACTAAAAAAGCCAGTTAAAGCAACCATTATTGATGAGGAAATAGATTAACACCGTTCATTTTAACAATCAAAGATGAACGGTGTCACATCAAAAACATCATCAACCTGTATTGCGCATCCCTGCGGCGATACCATTAATGGTCAATAAAGCCCCTCTTAATAGTTCATCTTTACTATAACGGAAGTGAATTAATCCTGCTTTGTCTTGATTTGCGTATTCCCTCAGACGTTTTAACAAAGATACTTGTAAAAAGCCAAGGGGTACAATAGAACCATTACGCAACTGTACCGAGCGCTGCAATTCGGGGTCAGTATCTAATAATCGTTCTTGTTGATTGATTTTTAGTACCATTTCCCGACTCAGATAGTATTCTTTGGCAATTTGAGAAAATAGCTTATGGAATCGCTCTTTATCTTCGTCTTCTGCCAATTCTTCTACATAATGACTTGCCATTTGTAAATCAACCTTAGAAAGGGTCATTTCCACTTTAGAAATCACCATTTTGAAGAAAGGCCATTTTAGATAAAAATAGCGTAATAATTTCAAATTCTCCTCTGGCTCTTTGGCTAAAAACTCCTGTAGGGCGGTACCGACCCCATACCAAGCGGGGAGCAAGAAACGGCTTTGAGTCCAACTAAACACCCAAGGAATGGCACGGAGGGAGCTAATATCCTTTTTACCTTTTTTACGACGGGCAGGGCGAGAGCTTATTTGTAGTTTACTGATTTCCTCGATGGGGGTGACGGAAAGGAAGAAGTCGATAAAATCAGGTTCTTCGTAAATTAAGGATCGATACGCTTTCCTAGAGGCGATCGCAATTTCTTCCATAATCTCATTCCAAGGCTCAATATCATCAAACCCGCTACCCAATAAACTAGCCTGAATTACAGCGGTGCTGATGGTTTCAAGATTATATAAAGCCAACTCTGGTAAGGAATACTTAGAAGCTAACACCTCCCCTTGTTCAGTAATTTTGATACGCCCGTTGATGGTGGAAGTTGGTTGAGCCAAAATCGCCGCATAGGCAGGGCCTCCTCCCCTACCCACAGAGCCACCTCTACCGTGGAAAATTTTGATTTTCACCCCATAGGCATTACCCAATTTTGCCAAGACTTTTTGGGCTTTGTGAATTTCCCAGTTACTACTCATAAACCCAGAATCCTTATTACTATCAGAATAACCGAGCATGATTTCCTGAAGATTATGGGGAGTTAATTTTGGCATTGTCACATTCGATTGACTATCACCCGAAGAATCATAACCCCCTGCCAAACAAGCACGATAAAGGGGTAAATCAAACAATTCTTTCATCACCGAGTGGGATCTCTTTAAATCCTCCACCGTCTCAAATAGAGGCACTATACGAATGCTACTGGCCCCAATCACAGGGTCATATAACCCTGCTTCTTTTGCCAACAACAACACCTCCAAAACATCACTGACATAGTTGGTCATACTGATGATGTAGGTATTACAAATTTCGATGCCAAATTCTACCTGCAGCGCCCTTAACACCTTAAAAGTTTCAATGGTTTCGGCGGTGGTTTCCGAGAAAGGAATGGGATTAGGCACGAGGGGGCGACGGGTTTTTAATTCTCTCACTAGCCATGCGGTTTTTTCTTCCTCGCTCAATTCGTTATAGGGTTTATCTAAAACCCCCAAATATTCGGCAATTTCATTCAAAGCGTCGGAATGGCGAGAAGAATCTTGACGAAAATCTAACTCGGCAAGGTGGAAGCCATAAATATCTACTTGGAAGATGAGATGATCTAATTCCTGACAGTTTAAGCCCGTTTGTTCAAGGTTGAGCTTGAGTAGGTTTAAATCCTCAAGAAAATCACTAGCACTAGGATATAAATTATCATCCTTGGTGGCTAATTTGATGGATTTACGGGTTTCGGGATTAGAAAGTGCCTCATTTCTTGCTTTGGTATTTTCTAATTTTTTCTCGATAAAAGCTAATTTGAGACGATAGGGTTCTTGGCGATAACGGACGTATAATTTATCATATACCTCTGGCATTTTGATACGATCTTTTTCCAAGGAGTCTAACAACTCTGGTAAGACATTACACCAATGGAGGGATAAGCTGAGTACGTCGTTTAATTTCGCCACGGATTCCAAATATTTCTCGATGACGAGGTTACGTTGATAACAAGCTGTTGACCATGTAACTTCGGGGGTTACAAAAGGATTACCGTCGCGATCGCCCCCTACCCAAGAACCAAAATAACAAAACTTATGACTAGGAGGTTTTAACTTAGGAAAAGTATTATGCAAAGCCTGTTGTAAACGCTTAGAAAGATGGGGCAAACTATCAAATAACACCTCTTGGAAATAGTGAAGGGCATAATCCACCTCATCCAATACCGTGGGCTTAAACTGGTGTAACTCATCGGTGCGCCACCATAATTGAATCTCATCCATCAAACGGTTGCGAAAATGTTCAGCTTCATAGGAATTGGTTAAGCCCATGGCGCGACAAGATTCTTCCGCCACATCCAAACGCTCTAAAATTTGGGAAATACGTCTTTGTTTTTTACGAATGGTATGACGCACAATTTCTGTGGGGTGGGCGGTAAATACCAAACGAATATCCAACTCATCCAACAAATCTTGAATTTTTTGAGGGGGCATATTTAACTGTTGGAGATGGGGGAATAACCAATGAAAAGTTCCCCCACTAGCGGGGTTGGGTTTTTGCTCAAAATAACTATAATCCTTGTCCCCAGAATCAACAACTACCTTTTGAGTTTCCCCTTCAATTAATTTATCAATAATACTATCTACTTGAGAACCATTTACCTGATCTTCGGTGGTGGTACTACGGATAATTTTTTGGTTTCTCTGCTCGTAATGTTGCTCGACAATATTAATTAATTGGAAATAAAGTGCTAAAGCCCGTACAGCCTTGATGGCATCATCTAATTCTAATTGCTCAATCCATTTACTGACAGATTGTTTAGGAGTTTCCGAAGTTTGACCTTCGGGAGAACAAGCAGATTTTAACTGTTCTAATAAATCTACCAAATGCTGTCCGCATTCATTTCTCAAAACTAACTCCCACAAATTCTCGACCAACTTAAGTCGATGACGCAATAATAACTCTGAATTAGAATAAATGCTTAGTTCTTCTTTATGGCTAGTTTTAGTAAAAGTCATAATATTTACTTCTCTATAGATGTTGATTCATGGGCTAGTTGTCATGACAACCTTATAATCTTAGCGGTGATTAGTCTTTAAATAAAGTTTTTTCAGATACATTTTTTATCTATATTCATCTATTCACAATCACTCTGATTATATTTTCTCCTCAATTTCCCTGATAAATGATCACAGTTGTCCTGCAATTTATCATTTAATGGTCTTGTTTTAAAGCTGATCAAATTTTATGTCTTCTCATGAATTTTCGTTGGTATGATTTGATTTATAACTCCCCTTTTGGCAATCATGAACCAGTCTTTTAGCTCTAATACCGTTCTTGAAAGTAGTCTTAACCCCTATATTATCTTAAATAATCAAGGGATTACCCTACCCCCCATGGAATTATTTGCCCCAGAACATCGTCTGGGGCGAGATCCTCAGATGGTTGATTTGTTAGCACCTACGGATTGGAATATTGTCAGTCGTTGTCAGGGAAAGTTTGTGCGGGGGGAAAATAACACTTATCGTATCTATGATGGTGATGGACAAAAACGTAGTTCTAATGGTCTTTTTGTCAATAATAGATTAATTTCTCCCCAAGGTCATCTTTTGCGTAATGGCGATCGCATCCAAATCGGTCAAAATCCAAGGGATTGGGTAATCATTGAATACCACTCTTCTATGACTAGCAGTGGTTTTACTCCCCCACCCATTCAGTCGGTATCTTTACTCGAAAAACCCATCATTCTCGGTAGGGATGAAAATGCAGATTTACGCTTGGATGCTCCCACGGTATCTCGTAAACACGCCGTAATTACCAAAAATAATCAAGGGCAGTATGTCCTCACTGATTATAGTGCCAATGGGGTATTTGTCAATGAGCAAAAAGTTAATGGCTCTCGGGTTATAAATCAAGATTCACTAATTAATATTGGCCCTTATCGTTTGGTATTACAAGGAAATCGATTAGTTATTGCCGATCAAGGGGATAATATTCGTTTAGATGCTTTTAATTTAATTAGAGTAGTAAAAGATCAGGAAGGAAAAGATCGCACTATTATTAATGATATATCTTTACCTATAGAACCCGGTCAATTTGTGGCTTTGGTGGGGGGCAGTGGGGCAGGAAAATCAACTTTGATGCGTACTCTTTTGGGTATTGAACCGACAACCAACGGGGCTGTATTCATTAATGGGGAAGACTTACGACAAAACTTTAATATCTATCGTAATCAGATTGGTTATGTACCCCAACAGGATATTATTCATAAGGATTTAACTGTAGTAGAAGCCCTCGAATATTCTGCTAAATTACGTTTACCCCCTGACATTAATATTCGGGAAATAGTCAGTAAAACTTTACATCAAATTGAGTTAGTTGATTATAAGAATATTTTAGTTAAAAATCTCAGTGGTGGTCAACTAAAACGGGTGAGCATTGGGGCGGAATTATTAGCAGATCCTAAGTTATTTTTCCTTGATGAACCCACTTCAGGACTTGATCCGGGATTGGATAAAAAGATGATGGAATTATTACGCAAGTTAGCCGATGAAGGACGTACCATTATTCTTGTGACCCATGCTACTACAAATATAAATATGTGCGATCGCCTCGTATTTTTGGGCAGGGGAGGACATCTTTGTTATTATGGCGAACCAAAAGGGGCGATGGATTTTTTTGATATTTCCAGTGAAAATTTTGCCGATATTTATATTAACTTAGAAACCATTGAAGCGGTGGTTAATAAGGCTCAAACATTTAAAAATTCATCCTATTATCAAGAAAATATTACCAATCGATTATCTCTTAAAAATAGTAATTTATCACCACAAAACAATACCATTACCAGCGTAAATCATAATCAAGTCTCTCGACAAATGATGCCAGAAAAGGCAAAACCTTCTCTGGTAAAACAAACAATTACCCTCAGCCAAAGATACGCCAAAATTGTTTTTCGAGACAAAGTAAATCTTTCAATTTCCCTATTGACAGCACCCATCGGCATTAGTTTAATTAGTTTAGCCATTCAAATTGAGCCTTTGGTATTGGGGCTAGACGACAATCCCAAACTGGCATCTACCGCCCTAAGTGTTTTGTTTGTTTTTGCCTGTGCCAATATTTGGGTAGGTTTATCGGGTTCTCTTCAAGAAATAGTAAAAGAAGCGGATATTTATTTTCGAGAAAGGTTGGTAAATCTTGATATTTTTGCTTATTTATTTTCTAAATTATCAGTATTAAAATTAGTTACTTTTTTACAAAGTATTTTGATTGTAATAGTCGTTTTATTGCGTTTTGAATCTCCTAATTCTGAGCTTATTTATTGGTCAATGGGGGTTTTTATTACTAGCTTTTTGACGATTTTTGCTAGTATTAATTTTGGTTTGATGGTATCGGCAATGGTCAAAAATATCACCCAAGCCAACAGTTTATTACCTTTGTTATTAATTCCTCAAATTATTTTTTCTGGGGTGCTATTTAGTATGGAGGATGCGGGAAAATATTTGTCATGGTTAACTATTAGTCGTTGGTCTGTGGGTGCTTATGGTACATTGGTTGATGTTAATGCCATGATACCTGAGCCTATCATATTACCTGATGGCAGTGCGATCGCCCTAGGAATCCCCGAATCATTGGTTTATGAGTCAAGTTGGAATAACCTGATGATTAATTGGCTAGTGCTAATTTTACACACCCTCATTTATTTTGTCGTCACCTTTATCTTACAAAAAAGAAAAGATCTTTAACCGCCCAGATACGCCTCCAAAACCCGATCATTAGATTGGATATATTCAGGTGAACCATCCGCCAAATTAGAACCTTCTGCCAATACCCAAACATGATTACACAAGGACATAATTACATCCATATTATGCTCAATAATCAAGAAAGAAATTCCTTGTTTATTCCAAGTTACAATATGCTCACAAATTTGATTGATGAGAGTGGGATTTACCCCCGCCGCAGGTTCATCAAGTAAAATCAGTTTAGGATTAGTCATTAAAGTTCTTGCCATTTCTAATAACTTTCTTTGTCCTCCAGATAACGCCCCCGCATAATCATGGGCTTTTTCCAGTAGTCCGACAGATTCTAAAATGGCGATCGCCTTTTCCTTATTTTCCCTTTCCTGTTGCTTAATTTTATAGGGTTGCAGAAAAACAGATAACAAATTTTCTCCCTTCTGAGTTTGGGTAGCTAATAGCATATTTTCTAACACCGTCAGGCGGGACAAAACCCTTGCCACCTGAAAAGTACGAATAAAACCCTTTCTGGCAATACGATGGGGTGGCATACCATTAATCACCTCCCCATCAAAGCGAATTTTGCCCTCATCAGCTACCAAAAAATTAGAAAGAAGATTAAATAAGGTGCTTTTTCCTGCCCCATTAGGGCCAATTAATCCCGTAATACAGCCCTTATCAACTCGAATACTAGCATTATCAACAGCCTTTAGACCACCAAAACTCTTTGATAAATTAGTCGCCTCTAAAATATAATCAGATTCACTGGCTACCTGCCCTTGACTCATCAAAAAATCTCCTTTGCACATTAGTAGGTGATCATTATATAGCAAAGTATCGATAGCTTCAGATCTTTTTTATATCAATTTCGTAGAATCAGGTGTGATGTTTCGCCCCCTAAATCCGCAGGGGTGATTCATTCTGAAATTTTTTTGTTAGGGCAGGGAACGGGGAACAGGGAACAGTTTTTAATGGTTTATGGTTATAAATTGATAATCTAAACATTTTTAACTACTTTTTAATCCTAAAAACTCTAAAACGCTACATTCTTTTACTGGTAACAGTTTGAGCATTTTTGTCTTCCTACTTAACTTGAGTTCGGGATAACATCGGTTAATTAACAATTGACAATAAGCAATTATTATCTCTGGCCCATTACCTTTTGCCTTTTCCTGACTGACAACTATTATCCCGAACTGAGGTTACTTACCCTTCTTTCTAAATAGAAAGTAAACAACTAAAATTATTTGGACTGGTAATAACACTATATAAGGTTTTAGAAAAGGATAAGTAATATCCATACTAGAAAAAAAAGTTAAATAGCCACATCCAAAAACGAATAAAAAAAATTTGGTTTTAAAATCATTAATTTTTAAACTTTTCATTATCTAAAACCAAGGTTGTTTTCCATTGATGTATATATTATAAAACTCTTCATCAGTCTTCATTAAATAGATTACACCCTCAACGATGCCGATAATTCCCGTAATGGCAGCAGCAAAACCACAAGTTAGAACACTGACCAAAAGCATAATAATCCCCTCTTGATTATAGCCGAGGATAAATTTATGTATTCCCAAAGAGCCTAAGAGAATTCCGCAGATACCAGCTGCCATTTTTTTGCTCTGAACTTCTGAAGCATTAAATTCAGTCATTTTTTTATTCCTAATATTTATATGTTTTTGTTATCAAATTGGTCAACGGAGAATAGAAGATATTTATCTTAACTCTCCAGTATTATAAAAAATAATTAGTCTAATAAAATAATAGAACACAATTGAAATTAAAATCAATCCTTGTAAATTTTTGTTTTGTAACAGTTTAATGTACTGGGCTTTTACTTTTCTCCCTGTTAATATTTCTAAACACAAATGGATAAAAACAATTAGACAAAAACAAAACAAAAAAGGGCCTAGCAAATTATAAGAAAAAGACTCTAATAGACGACCATTTGTTATTGCTAAAAAAGATCTTGTTAGACCACATCCCGGACTAGGAATGCCCACAAATTTTAAAAATAAACAGTTGAAGGGGGATTGTTGCTCAGTAATGTTGAAAAAGTATGCCGCCACAATAGGAAAGCCAAAAGCCACTAAGCCAAGCGATCGCCCATATAAAGATTTAGGAGAGAGTTTAATAGTAGTAAGACGCAACATTCAAACTAAAATCGTTAGAAACTGACCGAGAGTGATTACATTTATGTTCTTATTGTAAATTTTACAACCTAATTTCTTATTCAAAAAGGAAGAAAAGATAAAGAAGATAATCAATATAAAACTTAGAAAAAATCTAACAAGATGAACAATTATGGAGACTATTTTTATTTGTAGAGAGTATTTAATGCAGTTATCTCATTTTAAATTGGCATAACTGACATATATTATAACATACGGTAGCAATTGATACCGAGAAAATATTGTAAAGAAAATATAAATTTAACAGTGATTCAATTAATATCTCTTAACTTAGCGAAGAAAAATGAGCAGACTATCCCGTAGAAAATTTCTTGTTACCAGTGGACTAACGGCAATGGGAGCAGTGATATTACATGGTTGTGGCACAGATAACGCCACAAGTAATATTGAGCAAGTAGAACCCATCGATATGGGAGAAAATGCTCCCGAAATTACCTCTGCCAAACTAGGCTTTATCGCTCTTACCGATGCTTCTCCGTTAATTATCGCCCTTGAAAAAGGATTTTTTGCTAAATATGGTATGACCGATGTAGAAGTATTAAAACAAGCCTCTTGGCCCGTCACCAGAGATAACATTGAATTAGGTTCGGCGGGTGGTGGTATTGATGGCGCTCACATTTTAACTCCTATGCCCTATCAAATGACCTTGGGAACGACTACCAATCAGCCTGTACCCATGTACATTTTGGCTCGTTTAAACACCAATGGTCAGGCTATTTCTGTGAGTAATGCTTTTCCTGATGTTGGCTTACAGACTCCAGAAAGATTACAAGAAGCAGTTGCCCAAGCCAATGCCGATGGAAGAGATTTTACTGCGGCGATGACTTTTCCCGGTGGGACCCACGATTTATGGATGCGTTATTGGTTATCGGCAAATGGAGTTAATCCTATATCATCAGGTGCTTCTGTAGTACCTGTACCCCCTCCACAGATGGTGGCAAATATGAGAACCAACACCATGGATACTTTTTGTGTGGGAGAGCCTTGGAATGCTCAGTTAGTCAATCAAGGGGAAGGATATTCAGCATTAGTAACTGGAGAATTATGGAATGATCATCCCGAAAAAGCCTTTGCTTTACGTCAAGATTGGGTTGATCAAAATCCTAACGCCGCTAGGGCTTTATTAATGGCAGTTTTAGAAGCTCAACAATGGTGCGATCGCCCCGAAAACGTAGAAGAAATGTGTCAGATAGTATCCCAAAATAGATGGTTTAGAGTCCCATTCGATGACATCATCGAAAGATCAAGAGGCAACATTGATTTTGGTACAGGCAGAGTAGAAGAAAACTTCGCTTATTCCATGAAATTCTGGCGTGATAACGCTTCCTATCCCTTCAAAAGCCATGATTTATGGTTCTTAACCGAAAATATCCGTTGGGGCTACATTCCTGCTGATACCGACACCCAAGCCCTAGTAGATCAAGTCAATAGAGAAGACTTGTGGAGAGAAGCAGCCGAAGCCTTAGAAGTACCAGCAGACCAAATTCCCAGCAGTCCTTCTCGGGGTGTCGAAACCTTCTTTGATGGTACCACCTTTGACCCCGAAGATCCCCAAGCCTACTTAGATGGGTTAGAGTTCAAACGAATTTAAGAAATCGGTATTAAGTGTTAGGCATTCGCTTTAGAAGAGGATTAAACCCTCTGAAATTATTAATTATCAATTATTAGTTATCAATTAATTACCATGGTTGCTCAAACAGGTTTACGCAAAAAAAAGAATCCCATCAACGCAACAATTAAAAATATTGTTAAATCTCCCCAAAAAATAGTCGCCCCCATCGTCGCCCTAGTCGTCTTGTTAATCATCTGGCAAATTTTAGCCTCTCCCCAAGACGTTAATTTACCCACCCCAGTACAAGTAATCCAAGATACTTGGGATCCTTATATCATCGATCCTTTCTTTGACAATGGCGGTGTTGATAAGGGTTTCTTCTGGCAAATTTCCGCTAGTTTACGCCGTGTTGCCATCGGTTTTTCCCTTTCTGCCGTCGTTGGTATTGCTTTAGGCATCTTAATTGGTAGTAACAAACTATTTTATGCCGCCCTTGACCCCATCTTTCAGGTACTTAGAACCATTCCCCCCCTCGCTTGGTTACCTATCTCCCTCGCTGCCATGCGTCAAGCAGATCCTAGTGCTATTTTTGTAATTTTTATTACTGCAATTTGGCCTATTATTATCAATACCACCGTAGGAGTACAACAAATCCCCCAAGACTATCGTAACGTTTCCAGAGTTTTGCACCTTTCCAAAATTACTTTTTTCTTTAATATTCTTATTCCCTCCACCCTTCCTTATATTTTCACAGGCTTAAAAATCGGTATCGGTTTATCTTGGTTAGCGATTATCGCCGCTGAGATGTTAGTTGGTGGTGTGGGAATCGGTTTCTTTATCTGGGATGCCTACAACAGTGGTTTTATGTCAGAAATTATCATCGCCCTTGTGTATGTAGGATTAATCGGCTTACTTCTCGATCGCCTCGTAAGTTTCATTGCCTCTTTAGTAGTTGCTGAAGAACAAAAATAGAGTTTAGGGAATGGGGAACAGGGAACGGGGAATAGTTTGGATGATAATCCATCAACAATTCTCTGTTTTAAGTTTCTCCACTGCATATAAAAGTTTTTATTATCAATTCTCAATTATCCATTATCAATTATCACCATGTCTTCATTTATAGAAATTGATCAACTAGATAAAATATTTCCCCTCCCTGATGGTGGTCAATATGTTGCCCTCAGAAACATTGATTTAAAAATCAAAAAAGGGGAATTTATCTCCCTCATCGGACACTCTGGCTGTGGTAAGTCCACCCTCTTGAATATGGTATCGGGGTTAGATTTACCCACCAATGGCGGTGTCATTCTTGAGGGAAGACAAATCGAAGGGCCAGGGCCAGATCGGATGGTGGTTTTTCAAAACTACTCCCTCTTGCCATGGTTAACCGTCAGACAAAACATCGCCTTGGCAGTGAATGAGGTGATGAAAGACTTATCCCCTGGGGAGAAAAAAGCCGTCGTCAATCAGGCTATTACCATGGTGGGTTTACGTCATGCCGCCAATAAACAACCGGGACAACTTTCGGGGGGTATGAAACAGCGAGTGGCCATCGCCCGTGCCTTAGCCATCAAGCCCAAAGTATTATTACTAGACGAACCTTTTGGCGCCTTAGATGCCCTCACCCGAGGAAATTTACAAGAAAGATTAATGGAAATCGTGGAGCAGAACCATGTAACCACCATCATGGTAACTCACGATGTGGATGAAGCCCTATTATTATCAGATCGGGTAGTAATGCTTACCACAGGACCAGAGGCTCATATCGGGCAGATCCTCGAAGTACCAATCCCCCGTCCACGACACCGTTTAGAAGTGGTAAATCACCCCAGTTATTACGCCCTGCGTAACGAAATGGTGTACTTCCTCAACCAACAAAAACGCTCCAACAAAACCAAAACTGTGGTCGGCCCTCTCACCATTGCCGCCAATGGATTGGAAAAAATTAACCTTAACTTAGGTTTCATGCCCCTTACCGACTCTGCCCCTCTCATCATTGCCAAAGAAAAAGGCTTTTTTGAGGATGAAGGGTTAAGTCAAGTTACCCTCAGTCGTGAGAAAAGTTGGAAAACCATCTGTTCTGGGGTGGCGGAAAATCGTCTTGATGGGGCAGGAATGTTAGCAGGAATGCCCTTGAGTATGACCCTTGGGGCAAGGGGGAAAGCACCCGTTTCCGTGGTCACAGCCATGGTATTGAGCCGTAATGGTAACTCCATCACCCTGAGCAAAAAATTCGCCGAACAAGGAGTTAAAACCCTCGAAGACTTACAAAGGGCGATCGCCTCTACCCCTGACGGAGTGCATACTTTCGGTATGGTTCACCCCTCCTCCATGCACAACTTGATGTTACGCTACTGGTTAGCTTCAGGAGGCATTGATCCTGATAAAGATGTAGCACTTTCCGTCATTCCTCCCGCCCAGATGGTATCAAACCTCAAAGCAGGAAATATCGATGGTTATTGTGTGGGAGAGCCTTGGAATACCCATTCTGTCTTGGATGAACAAGGCTACGTCATCGCCACCGATTTAGACATTTGGCCCAGCCACCCCGAAAAAGTATTGGGAGTAAAAGAAGAGTGGGCAAATAAATATCCCCTGACCCACATTGCCCTAATCAAAGCCTTGGTAAGAGCCTGTGAATATTGCGATGATCGCCGTAACCGTCAAGAAGTTTTGGAAATTTTGGCAAAACCTGAATATTTAGGCGTTTCCCCAGAATATTTAAAACCCGGTTTCACCGAACCCTATCGCCGTAATCTTGAAGATGAACCCGAAAACCTCTTACGTTATAATCAATTTTTTGTCGATCAAGCCAATTATCCCTCTCGCTCCGAAGGATTATGGATTTTGACTCAGTTGGCAAGATGGGGTTATATTTCCTTCCCCCGTAACTGGATTGAGGTTTTGGAAAGGGTACGTCGCCCCGAACTTTTAGGGGAAGCCTTGCGTCAGTTAGATTTACCCGACTCAGCCCCCAATCGTCAGAGTTTCAGCCTTTTTGATGGCATGGTGTTTAACCCCGATGATCCTCTTGGCTACCTTGAAAGGCTCACCATTAAGCGAGATTTCCGAGTGGCTGAGGCTCTTTTGGATGAACCCATGGCAGAAAAACTCTAAATTCCCCTTGATACCCCATTGGGGGGAATAAACAAAAACATTAGACTTATCCATAAATTGGGCTAGAAGCTCGAAATACGGTGCAAAAATATTAATTTTTGAAGATGTCTATTTGATTAATTTCATTACATAAGAAAAGTTTTTTCTACAAAAAATTAGGTATAAGGACAATGCAAACCGTGACAAATTCTCAAGTTAAATTATCAAAAGAAGATCAAGCATTTTTAAATATCAGTAATGTTTCTAAGGTATATCCTACAGAAAATGGTGAATATGTAGTTTTGGATGGGGTTAATCTTCAGGTCAAAAAAGGTGAATTTATCTGTGTCATTGGTCACTCGGGCTGTGGTAAATCAACCCTTTTAAACATGGTGGCTGGATTTCATGGCCCTTCTAGTGGTACTGTTACCCTCCACGATAAACCTATTACCGAACCTGGTCCTGATCGGATGATGGTGTTTCAAAACTATTCTTTATTACCGTGGAAGAGTGCTTATGATAATATCTATCTGGCTGTTAATACGGTATATGGTGATAAGTCTGATTTAGAGAAAAAAGAAATTGTTAATCATCATCTGGAAATGGTGGGATTGACGGAGGCGGCAACGAAAAAACCGGGACAGATTTCGGGGGGGATGAAACAAAGAGTGGCCATCGCCCGTGCTTTGGCAATCAAGCCAGAGGTGTTGATTTTAGATGAACCTTTCGGGGCGCTTGATGCTATCACCAAGGAGGAGTTACAAGAGGAATTGTTAAAAATCTGGGCAGATTATGGTTTGACGGTGTTAATGATTACCCATGATATTGATGAAGCCTTATTTTTAGCCGATCGCATCGTGATGATGACCAATGGGCCTAGTGCCAAGGTGGGAGAAATTATGGAGGTTCCCTTTGATCGTCCTCGTATTCGGGATCGAGTTACCGAAGATCCCCGTTATTATGAGTTACGTAATGAAGCTATCGACTTTTTGTATAATCGTTATGCCCATTCCGAAGATCCTAGTGATGCTGAGGAAGTGGAAATGGAGGAGGAACCTGTTAATAAAGGTAAAATTATAGGGGCGATCGCTGGTGTTATCTTAGCAGGTATTGTTGGAGTAACCATGTGGCAATCCTTCGCTAACAGTCCCGCTTCTAGTCCCAATAATGTGGAGTCAGTAAATTAGAGAGATATGGTGATGGGAAAAATTCTCCACAACCCATTACCAACTCTTGGGCTGAAAACTATCCCCATTAACAATGCCTACGGTTTCCCCTGCTTGGGTTAGAACATACAAACCTTGACGATAAGCATATTTATCCGCCCCCCCTTCTAGCTCTATTCCTGCCACCGCTCCATACAATTGTTTCTGATGGTATTCAGGAAAAAACTCCCTAAATTCTTTCAAATCTTCAATAAATTCTTTGACATCTTCCACACTCAAACTACTCTTGATTTCCACCGCCAAAACGTGATTTTCATTAGTCACTAAAATATCTATTTCCAAAGTTTTATGATCCAGTTTTTTCTTCACTCTTTGGGATACTTGATGAACGGGAATACCACGACTAGCAAAAATAGTTTCACAGGCAGGAGCTACCATATTCTCCACAAAACGACCCCATCTCCCCCCCAAAGCACCGATTTCTTTACTTAACCTACTAATTTGTTTATCAGTCTGTTTAAAACGTCGATCTGTTTCTTTGAAACGTCGATCTGTTTCTTCGGATTGTTGTTTTAATAGTTGTTCTGTTTCTTTAAAACGTCGATCTGTTTCTTGAGATTGTTGTTTTAATAATTCTTTTGTTTCTTTTTGAGCTTCTACTAATTCAGCTTGTTTTTTTGTTACTTCCGCTAAAATTGCCCAAACATCGTCAATGGTTGCGGTCATAGCTTCACTTTTAATGTAACTGTTATTATTGTATTTTAATCTATTTTATAACTTAGTAAAGTACAATAAAAGTTAGACATAAAAATAAAGTTTCATTCAATATTGATTTAATGATTAAAGTTTTAGTAACTGGAGCAACAGGTAGAACAGGCTCTTTAGTAGTTAAAAAATTACAGACCCAAACAAATAACTTTCAAGTCATAGGCTTCGGGCGATCGCCCCAAAAAATTACAGAAATTTTTGGTAGTACAGAAGGTTTTTTTGTAGGAGATATATTGAACAAAGATGACCTAAAAAAAGCCATGGAAGGATGCCAAATTTTAATCATTCTTACCAGTGCTACCCCAAAAATGAAAGGTATTCCAGAAGAAGGAAAACGTCCCGAATTTGAATTTCCCGAAAACGGAATGCCCGAAATAGTCGACTGGCAAGGACAGAAAAATCAAATAGATGTCGCTAAAGCAGTGGGTGTTCAACATATAATTTTAGTCGGTTCCATGGGAGGCACAAACCCTAACCATCCCCTCAACAGTCTGGGCAACGGCAATATTCTTTTATGGAAACGTAAAGCAGAACAATATTTAATTGACTCAGGCATCGACTACACTATCATTAGGGCTGGAGGTTTATTAGATAAACCCGATGGACGCAGAGAATTATTAGTCGGTAAAGACGATTATTTCTTAACTTCTCCCCCTGATAATGTACCTACTTCAATTCCTCGGGGAGATGTGGCAAATACGGTTATTAATGCGATTGCATCACCCCATGCTCGTAACAAAGCCTTTGATTTAATCTCAAAACCAGAGCATTTTCCCCATAGTCAAATAACCAAAGATTGGGATCAATTATTTAGCAAAACTACCTCTGGACTATAAAGAAAAAACTTTAACTCAGTTAATCATATTTTCCTCTCAAACACCTTATTTTCCAGTATGTATAATGAAAACAAAGTATTACCTCAAAAAAAACCATGTTTGCCTCTAAAAGAATAAATTTTCGACAGATAATTACTACAATTATCTCCGTCAAAATATGTATTTTAGGCACAATAATCATACCTCTAAAACCCTCAATAGCCCAAGAAAATAGCAATCCCCTAAGAGTCTCGACTCGCCCCTTTCCTCCTTTTGTTTTCACAGAAGATAATGAACAATATTCAGGGTTTAGCATTGACTTATGGGATGCCATTGCCAATAAACTGGAATTAGAATATGAACTATATCCAGAGGACAATGTTCAAGAATTACTAAACTCTGTCATTGAAGGTAGGGCTGATGTATCCGTAGCGGGAATTTCTATGACATCAGAAAGGGAGCAAGTCATTGATTTTTCCCATCCTTTTTTTGATTCGGGATTAAATATCATGGTATCAGCGGAAAATATTCCCCCTTGGAGAATTGCCCTGAGTTATATTCTCGTACCAACCCTTTGGGTAACTATTGGGGTTTTATGTCTATTTACCATTTTGGCAGCTCATATAATGTGGCTGTTTGAAAGAAAAGAAAATCATCAAATGTTTCCTCGTAACTATTGGCGAGGTATCTGGGAATCTTTTTGGTGGTCTGTGGTAACTTTGGTAACAGTTGGCTATGGTGATAAAACTCCCACCACGGCAGGGGGGAGAATTATTGCTACTATTTGGATGTTTGCGGGTATATTGTTGATTTCCTACTTTACCGCTTCCATCAGTTCTTCTATGACTGTTGATCGATTAGATAGTCACATCCGAGGATACCATGATTTGAGAGGTCGAGCAGTGGGGACTGTGGAAGGCAGTACATCAGTTTCTTTTTTGAGAAATATATCAGCCAATGTTGTTCCTTTCGATAGTATTGATTCGGCGTATCAGGCTTTACAAGATCAAGATATTGAGGCGGTGGTTTATGATGAGCCTGTTTTACTATATCTGATCAATGAAAATGGGGATAATAATACTCGTATTGTTGGTAATACTTTCGATGTCCAAAGTTATGCCATTGTTCTGCCGAGGGGTAGTAACTACCGTAATGAGATTAATCGGGCAATTTTGGCTTTGCGAGAAAATGGAACCTATGATGAAATTTATGAGCGTTGGTTTGGTGTTGACAATTCCCAGCCTTAATAATTTTCCTGAGTGCAAAATGGGAAGGAATAGAAAAAACAAGTTAAAGTATAGTTGTTAAGTTTTATGAAGACTGAGGTCGGTTTATGTTAGAACTATATCAATTTGAATTATCGCAATTTTCCGAAAAAGTACGTTTAATATTAGATTTCAAAGGTTTAGAATATAAAAAAGTTGAGGTCACCCCTGGTATTGGTCAACTAGAGGTTTTCAAAATTTCTGGACAAAGACAAGTGCCTGTTTTAAAAGATGGTGATACAGTAATTAGTGATTCTACAGAAATCGCTATGTATTTGGATCGTAAATATCCTGAAAAACCCCTTATTCCTACTGATGCGGTGGCCAGGGGTCAATGTTTGCTAATGGAAGAATGGGCGGATGAGTCTTTGGGTTTGAAGGGTCGTAAAACTTTTTTAGGTGCTCTTAATCAATATCAAAATTTCCGCACTTCTTTTTTACCTAGTGATACTCCTGATTTATTGAAAAATATTGTGGGTTCTATCCCCGGAGATATTCTTGGTGCCATTGGTAATGATATGTATAAAGATGCCCAAAGGGGTTTAAAACAAGATTTAGAGGCTCTTTGTTTGATTTTACAGAATCAACCTTATTTGGTGGGTGATGAACCTACTTTGGCTGATTTAACAGTGGCTGCCCTTAGTACCATTATTAAATTTCCCGAGGTTGCTTATTATGATCTTCCGATGGATGTTACTGGTAAAGGTATTCCGGGTTTGGCTGATAATAGTGCTTATGAGCCTTTCTTTGAATGGCGCGATCGCCTTTATGCCCAATATCGTCAACCTTTAGACAATTCTAACCGTGGTAATGGTAGTAGTAATGGTGATGATAAACCTACTTCTATCGAAATTGAATAGTTAATATTAAGGGGCGTAATTTACGCCCTTTTTTAATGACTATTTTTTGGGACTAGAGGAAATGTTGTCTTGATTGACAAAGGCATAAAATGCCTGTTTAGCGGCGGCTTGGTGGGATGCTTTTTTGGTGGCACCTCTACCTTCTCCTAACATTTGATCTTTTAACCATACCTGTGCCAAGAAACGCTCATTTTCTTCCCCTTTATTCAGACGATGTTCTTGGACAATGTAGGTGGGTAATGATTTATGCACCCTTTGAGTCCATTCTTGTAGGGCATCCTTATAGTTTTGTCTGGCTGGGTCAGCGTGAACCTGAGCGGCTTTTTCTGATAGGATGGGGTCGAGCCAGTAGCGAATCAATTCCATGGTTTTGGTACTTTCATATAAAGCCCCGAGGATGGCTTCAAAGGCATCGGCTAGACGGGATATGCGCCCCATGCGATCGCCCCTTACATTGGGGGTAATGAGTAAATACATTTCTACGCCATACTGTTCGGCAACTTCGGCTAAAAAGCGATCGCTCACAATTACGGAGCGAATGGCGGCATATTCTCCCACAGGTAAATGGGGATAGGTTTCTTTGAGTAATTCGGCGGCGGCTAATCTCACCACGGCATCACCAACAAATTCTAATTGTTCGTAATTATTTTTTTGGGAAACGCTGGGATGAGTTAGGGCTGTATCTAGTAATGTCCAGTTAACTTTTGACAGATCGATTAAACCTAATTTTTTTAATAATTTTTGTAACTCTATGCGACGACGAGGATC
This sequence comes from Cyanobacterium stanieri PCC 7202, assembly GCA_000317655.1. Lineage (NCBI taxonomy): Bacteria > Bacillati > Cyanobacteriota > Cyanophyceae > Chroococcales > Geminocystaceae > Cyanobacterium > Cyanobacterium stanieri. The sequence continues at coordinate 2,645,262 of CP003940.1, read as the reverse complement.
AGTTATTGTCATTAGACTATGTTTTTGAAATCTGCGGAACTTCTCTTGGGAATAGTTCAACTATGATCTTATATGATAACATTTTCTGGTGAAGGCGGGGATTAGGGTGTGAACAATTAATAATTGATTTTTCCAAAAATTCAGGCTAAAACCTAACCATCTACATTTTCCTTTTGTTGTCTAACTATTTCTACTCCCTTAGAAGTACCGAGACGGGTTGCCCCTGCATTGATAAGGGCGATCGCACTTTCCAAATCCTTAATACCCCCAGATGCCTTAATACCGACTCTTCCCTTGCTAATGCGATGTAAAAAAGCCACATCCTCCACCGTAGCTCCCCCAAACCAACCCGTACTGGTTTTTAAGAAACTAACCCCCGCATCCAAACAAACTTCCGCCGCCATTTGCTTCTCTTCATCGCTCAAACGAGTGGTTTCTAAAATCGCCTTAACAGTTACCCCTGTTTCCTCACAAATGGATGCTATTTCCTTATGAATCCAGTCCAATTTACCAGACTTTAACCAGCCTAAATTGATTACCACGTCCAACTCCGTAGCCCCATAATTAGTCGCTTCCCGGGCTTCATGGAGTTTCACCCCCGGAGTATTTGCCCCCGTAGGAAAACCTACCACCGTCGCCACCCTAATCTTTTGGGTATGGAGCAGGGAAACAGCCCTTTTGACATGGACAGGATAAACACATACCACAGGGAAACCACAATCAATGGCCTGATTACAACACAATTCCACATCCTTGATAGTTGCCGAGGGATTGAGTAGGGAATGATCTATATATTCAGCTATGTTAACATCCGCCGCAGTGATTACCATAAAGCAAAGTAAAGAAAAAATTACATTAGCTTTAATTATCCATTATTAATTATCAATTATCAATTATCCTAACTGTCCTCTTCAGGTTGTCTGGTTTGTCCGGGAGAAGACTGATATATAGAATCCAATCTTTGACGGGCATCTTCTACAGAAACAGACCGAATCACCAATAAAGGCTCATCCACGGGATCTCCATTATTGTCCAATAATTCAGGATGAGGAGCTTGGTAAGATTGGGATTTTTTCATAGGTCGGGGGGTATCAGTCCAAGAACCTCTCTGAGAGTCACCGCTGATAGTTATTAGACTACGAATTAAATTGCTAATGGCAAAAAAAGCAATTACAGTAAAGGCTAGAATATAAATTAGATGTAACATTAAAAATTTCCCTCAGATTTATTTGTAATGGTTATTAAAAAATAGTTTGTTAATTTGATTGATTTAGAAAAATTTAATTTTGTCCTTTTTCTTGGCGCCATCTACGGGCAACACTCCAGCATTCCGCCACTAGGCTATGCCAAGGCATCAACACTTTTGTATCGACTCCAGCCTGTCCATCGGTTACTCTAAATAACATTGAGGCTGTTCTTACTTCTTCCTGAGAACTTTTTATTCTGGCGATTAAATCGTTTTGCTCTTGTTCTGATAAAAAGGTGATTCTCTCAGATTCTAATAAAGACAGAGAGCGAGAAAACCAATATTGGAAATCTTCTAGTAAAGGCACAAGAACCTTTGCTAGTAGCTCTTTTTCTGTTGGTTGAGATGGTTGCATATTGTTTTTATATATCTATATATTACTACTCTATCTTTGATCCTAACAAACTTTACATAAATTTACATAAATAATAATATTTTCTCAGAATTGTTTTTAGGAGTCGGGGTTAGTAGTTTGATTTTGAAATATTAACTTAATGCCAAGGGCGAATAAGCCGATAGTTACCATGACAAAGACAAAGGTTGCCATGGTGGTAATACCCATGACCAGAGTTCTGACGGTGGAAGCGATACGAGCAGCCATGGGGTTATTAAAATTGATCGGGACATCCGCATAGGTTAGAACTACAGATTTTGTGAGTAGATAAGCGGCGATCGCCAATAGTCCAGAAATTGCTCCCCCAGTAAAACAACGGGTGGGGGTTATGGGTTTGTCAATGGATTCACTTGCTTCTTGATTGCTGGTAACTGGGGTATCTTTTTTTTCTGATTCAGTCATAATATTTAGCTATGAATTTTTTGGTGCTATAGGTTAATAATAATATTATTTATCCATAGCGACCCAAGGAAAGGGTAAGGTGCGATCGTCTCACGAAAACATTAGAAAAAAGAATCTTTGCTCAAGCTAAAATTGAATGTAGTATCATTACTCTTTATTTTTTACCTACACTCATGGATATAACTTTTAATCAAGCACTACAAAAAAAATTAACAAAACTCGCCCAGATAACACAGAAATCTGAACAACAGGTAATAATAGAAGCCTTAGAAAAACATTTAGAGACAACACAAATCCCAGAAAAAAATTGTTATGATCTTGCTCTCGAATTAGGAGTTATTGCAGCGGCTACAGATTTACCAAATGACCTAAGCACAAACTCAGATTACTTTAAATTATTCCTACACTTGAGTAATTTGTATTTCTCAAGAACGAAAAAAGAGACGTTGTTTACAACGTCCCTTGAGTAAAACTTAAACTGGTTTAATCAAAAACCTATTTATCTTCTTCAGAAAACTCCGCATCGATAACATCATCACCATCATTGTTAGGTGCAGAAGCATCAGGCCCAGGAGCGCCCCCAGGAGCAGCAGCATCAGCAGACTGTTGATAAACATTAGTACCGATGGTATAGAGAACTTGTTGTAATTCGGGCATTACAGTTTTAATTTTCTCATCATCTTCCTTGGCTACCGCATCTTTGAGATCTGCTATTAAACCATCAGCCTTAGCTTTATCGTCCGCAGAAACCTTATCGCCTAATTCTCCCAATTGTTTTTCAGCTTGATATACTAAGGAGTCAGCTTGGTTTTTACGTTCGATCCCCTCTCGTTTTTCCTTATCAGCGGCGGCATTGGCTTCAGCTTCTTTCACCATACGTTCCACATCTTCATCGGGTAAGGTAGAAGCCCCTGTAATACTGATAGATTGCTCTTTACCAGTGCCTTTATCCTTGGCAGTTACATGGAGAATACCGTTAGCGTCGATGTCGAAGGTTACTTCAATTTGAGGTACGCCACGGGGTGCAGGAGGAATACCATCTAAACGGAAGGTTCCCAAACTCTTGTTATCTTTGGAAAATTCTCTTTCCCCTTGTAAGACATGAATTTCTACGTTACTTTGACCATCTACTGCAGTGGAGAAGGTTTCAGATTTTTTGGTGGGGATGGTGGTATTCCTAGGAATAATTTTGGTCATTACACCGCCGAGGGTTTCCACACCCAAGGATAGGGGGGTAACGTCTAATAGGAGGATGTCCTTAACTTCCCCAGATAATACACCCCCTTGGATAGCGGCACCTACTGCTACCACTTCATCAGGGTTAACAGTTTGGTTAGGATCTTTACCTAACACTTTTTTAACCACTTCCTTAACCGCAGGAATACGGGTAGAACCACCTACCAATACCACCTCGTCAATGTCGCTAGGGCTTAATTTAGCGTCTTTGAGGGCGTTTTGGACGGGGATAGCACAACGATCAATAAGATCAGCACAAATTTCTTCAAATTTAGCTCTAGTTAAAGATAGTTCTAAGTGTTTGGGACCATCTTGGGTGGCGGTGATGAAAGGAAGGTTAATATCTGCTTGAGATACGTTGGAAAGTTCGATTTTAGCTTTTTCAGCGGCTTCGGTTAAGCGTTGTAAGGCTTGTTTGTCTTTACGTAAATCGATACCTTCTTTTCCTTTGAAGTCCTCGGCGAGGAAGTCCACGATTTTTTTATCGAAGTCGTCTCCCCCTAAATGGGTATCCCCAGAGGTGGCTAATACTTCAAATACACCGTCTCCTACTTCTAATACGGATACGTCAAAGGTACCACCACCTAAGTCAAATACGAGGATGGTTTCGTTACTTTTTTTATCTAAACCATAGGCTAGGGAGGCTGCGGTGGGTTCGTTGATAATCCGTTTTACTTCGATCCCTGCGATTTTACCTGCGTCTTTGGTGGCTTGACGTTGGGAGTCGTTGAAGTATGCAGGAACGGTGATTACTGCCTCGGTAACGGTTTCGCCAAGGTATTTACTAGCGTCTTCTACTAACTTACGTAATACTTGGGCAGAAATTTCTTCGGGGGCAAATTGTTTGCCTTGGGAGGGACAATCTAATTTTACGTTACCGTTTACGTTTAATACTTTGTATGATACTTCGGTGGTTTCGTTGGTTACTTCGTCTTGTCTTCTACCAATGAAACGTTTTACTGAATAAAAGGTGTTCTCAGGGTTCATTACCCCTTGACGTTTAGCAATTTGTCCTACGAGGCGATCGCCATTTTTGGCATAGGCGACCACGGAAGGAGTTGTTCTAAAACCCTCTGCGTTAGCAATAACAACGGGTTTACCCCCTTCCATTACTGCCACACAGGAGTTGGTTGTACCTAAATCTATACCTACTACTTTTCCCATAAGTGATTGTTAATTTAATATACTTACAAATTTTAAATATCTCTAATAACCAAGATCTTGTGATGATTAGTCATACTTGATTATTATCATCTTCTATAATGAAGCAATTTAAGGACATTGAGGTAGTGTAGTTTTCCGTACATTGATTGAAATATGGTTATTTATGGCGCAAATAATCATAAAGTCTCACATATTGTTGGCCCGGATTGTTCCAAGAGTAATCGTACTCCATGCCTTGTTTTTGGAGTATTTCAAATTCTTTGGGATAATAATGCCACAGAGAAATGGCTCTTTCTAGCCCTGATTCGAGGGCGTGGTTATCGTTTTGATAAAATACATAACCGTTACGTTTATCGGGGCTGTGATGTTGATCATAGTCTTTGTCGAAAACTGTGTCCATTAATCCTCCTACCCCTCTGACCACAGGAACGGTACCATATTTTAAACCGATCATCTGGGTAAGTCCGCAGGGTTCGTAAACACTGGGAACAACGATAATGTCTGCCCCTGCGTAGATGAGATGGGCTAGTTCTTCATTGAAACCTAATTCTAGGTGACAGTCGGGATGATTGTTGAGGAAGAATTTTTCGTGGGCAAACCATTTATTAATGCTCGGTTCGGTGGCGGAGCCGAGGAGGACAAATTGAGCGTTATTATGGATAGAGTAGTAGATGGCATGGTGAACTAAGTCCACTCCTTTTTGACCGTCTAAACGCCCCACAAAGGCAACGATAGGCTTGTCATCGTCTCTTAATAGGAGTCTATCTCGCAGGGCTTTTCTGTTTTGGGCTTTTCCTGCAAATTTATCGATGGTGTATTTATGGGGAATGAAGGTGTCGATTTCTGGGTTCCAGATGTTGTAGTCGATACCGTTGAGGATGCCGTCAAATTTGTAGTGATGTAGTTCCAGGGTATGTCCTAAACCGTAGCTTACTTCACTATATCTTGCTTCCCAGGCGTGATGGGGAGATACGGTGTTGACATGGTTGGAGTACACGATGCCTCCTTTCATGAGGTTGAGGGCGAAGGGGTTGAAGTTGTCCCGGAGGCGATCGTAGTCATAGTAATACATTTCATTGTTTAACCCTGTGGCTTTGAGAATTTCGCTCCCTGCTATACCTTGGTGTTTGAAGTTATGGACAGTGAAACAAACTCTTTGGTTTGCCATGCCGTGCCATTTATACATTTCATAGAGCATTACGGGTACTAATCCTGTTTGCCAATCGTGACAATGGATGATGTCGGGGCGTTTGTTACTGATAAATAAAAATTCGAGGGCGGCTTTACTAAAGAAGGCAAAACGCATATTATCATCGTTACAGCCATAGTAACAGCCTCGGTCAAAGAAATAATCTTCTGAGTGGGGTTTGATAAAGAAACAAAGGCGACCATGTACCCAGCCACAATATACGGAGCAGTGAATGGCTCCGTCGTACCAAGGTACGTAAAGATCTTTGTAGGCATCGTGAAGCCCCCAGATATGGTCATAACGCATACAATCATACATGGGCAGGATTATTTCTACGGTATGACCTCGATTTTCTACTTCTCGGCTCAAACCATAAACAACGTCTCCTAACCCTCCTGCTTTAATTACAGGTGCGCACTCTGAAGCAATATGAACAATATACATAGAGAGCTTTTACCCCTTATTTTTTGATTTTCCGTTTAAATTTATTAAGTTATATCAAATCTTTGAAGTTTTGTAAATCAAGTTTTTGGGGTTATGAAAATGATCAAAAATAATATTTGATGGGTAACTTCTGCTGATGAAGATAACTATTTTGATAATTGGGGAAATGTAATCAATTTGACAAAAACTACTGGAATAAGAGTGTTAGAAAATAACAGGAAAATTGTATAAGCTATAGATTAAGCTATATAAGTAGATCATTTTGAAGAGGAGTTGTTAAGTTGAAAAAAATTGAAGCTATTATTCGCCCATTTAAACTTGATGAGGTCAAAATCGCCCTTGTTAATGCCGGTATCGTTGGGATGACGGTTTCTGAGGTGCGTGGTTTTGGTCGTCAGAAGGGGCAAACTGAGCGTTATCGTGGTTCTGAGTACACTGTAGAGTTTTTACAGAAGCTCAAAATCGAGATCGTTGTGGAGGATGATCAGGTTGATATGGTAGTGGAAAAGGTGGTTCAGGCATCACGCACTGGGGAAATTGGAGATGGTAAAATCTTTATCTCTCCTGTGGATGAAACTATTCGTATTAGAACTGGTGAGAAAAATTTAGAGGCTATCTAAGTTTAGATTATTTCTGCTTTGGTGGGCATTGCCCACCCGAGTTTTTAAATTTTGATTTGATTGAGAATATGGTCAAGTCTGGAAGGGTTGGCTATGTATAAGTAACCGAGGAGGGTTTCAAATCCTGTCGCCTGTTGATAGATTCCGGGGGCTAGTTTTCGGGGGGATTTGTTGACGGAGTTTCTTCCTCTCTTCACCCATGTTTTTTCTTCTTCGGTGAGTATGGAATAAATGCTCTGTAAGTGTTCGGCTTGGCTTTCTGCCCTCACTTGTTTTACGACTTGGTGATGGTGATCGGCTATTTTGCGATGGGGTAGAAGGTAATGGGTTCTGACGTGAAGTTCGTATATGGCATCACCAATGTAGGCTAGAGATACGGGAGAGATTTGTTTTAGTGATGATTGAGGTATTTTTGTAAGAGATGGTGTTTCTCTGACATTTACTACCTCATTTGTTTCTCTCGAGTTGGACTCAGGTGGCGATTCCGAAGGAATCTGCTTTGCAGGACCCAAATCAATTTTTTTGTTTGGCACAATGTCACAATTGAGTTTGATTATGATATGTCAGCTAAGGCTTCGTCGAGAGAGTTTCTTAAGTTAAGGAATTTTTCTAATCTCACCATTTTAACCGTTTGGGTAACTCGGGGATTGGTGACGATTTGTAATTTTCCTTTGATAGGTTCGATCGCCTTTACGATACGAACTAAAGCTCCTAAACCGGAACTGTCGATAAAGTCGATTTGAGACAAATCGAGAATAATTTGATTGGCTCCTTCTTTTACGTAGCTCAGGATTACTTTCTGAAATGTGGGCTCAGAAAAGGCATCTAACTGACCTAGTAGGTGAAAGATTTGGCAATTTTTTCTGACTTCACGAGTCCCTCTGAGACTCACTGTCAAGTTTAGTTGTTCGGAAATAGCTACCTCCTTACTTTTTATGTAGCTGATGGATTGATACTGTGACTATTCACCTTGTGGTTAGCTTACAAATGCTGGTGATTCTGCTTTGAGAGGGATATTTGTGTCAAAAATTAATCTGGCAATGGGATTCAGAGTTATTTTCTGACTTGGTTATATTTTCTCAAATCAGCGGTGGCGATTAGTCTGACCGCCTGATCCATAAACTGGCAAGATTTTGATCTTCAAAATCGGCTTATGGTTCTTTAGTCTAATTAATGTTGAAGTTATTTTATCATGACGTTACCATTAGCTTATGGTTTATCTGGTTTTATTTTGTCTGATAATACTTCGATAAATTGGACTTTGGTTTTAATGTTTGAGACATTAATTGATCTTTTCTCGTTAGATTTTTAGACTAACAAAGATAATATAACTTAAAACTGATTATTATGACTAATTTTTTGTGAGGTTTTTTTGTCATGAGACTGTTTCCTGTTTTGGGCTTGGTGATAATGTTTTTTGTGGGTCTGATTTCTGAGGGGATGGCTTTGCCCCCTGCCCATGAAATTCCCGAGGAGATTTTACGAACGGAAATTATAGTCGAAGGGCGATCGCCTTTAGATAATGAACCTCTTTCTGCCCAAGAATATGCACAATTGCAACAGTCTTTGAGAGAGTCCCCTTATGCTCCTGTGTTGAATGAGGATGTACGCCACACTATTTTTTTACTTCAGTTATTGAAAATGTTTAGAACTTTTAACCCTTTATAATATATGGATAGCGATTCTGGTGTTTTAGATGGATAATTTATCAGACAACAATATTTCTTTTGAATCTGAATCTACTGTGAAAAAATATAAATCTCGTAATTTTTCAGTGGGTTTTATTTCTTTGATAGTCGGTATTATTTTCATGGCAGGAGGAGGAATAGTTTTTTACTTTACTCGTCCTTGTGTATTGGGTGAATGTTTATTGATTCCCCAGTCTCAGGAGAGCATAGATAGTTCCTTGGCAAGGGTTGAAGAGGGCATGAGCAGGGAAGAATTAACCCAAGTACAACTTAATTTAATTGCAGTTAATTTAAGGTTGGGCAATATCCCCTCTTGGTCTAGTCATTACAATCAGGCTCAGACTTTAATCTTGGAAAATAGAACAAATATTGATGATCTTGAGGATTTATTGCAGTCTTTGCAAGGTGCAGAAAATGCAGAAAATATGATGACAAAACTACCTTTATCGGTAGAGGAATGGGAAAGGGTAAGAGTTTTTTGGCAAGAGGCGATCGCCCTTATAGAGTCAGTACAAAATCCCATGTTAGAACCATGGATTAATAACCAATTAACTTACTATAACAATAATTTAACCGTAGTAGAAGATAGCATAGAACAAGAACAAATAGGCGACCAATTATTATTAGAAGCCCAACAAATTGCCCAAGAAAATCAAACATTAAATGATAATTTATCTTCCCTTGAAGAACTCAAAGCCATGGAAGCAAATTGGCAAAAGGCGATCGCCAATATTCGTCAAATTCCCCTCATGACTAGAGCCGAAACAGAAAAAGAAAGTTTACTGGAACAATATAATCAATCTTTGACCGACACAAGAACCTTAATTAGACGAGAAGAAATCGCCAACAATCTTTACGGACAAGTGCAAAACAACATTATCCAAGCAGAAAATGCCGAAAACAACAATCAATGGACTAATGCCGTTAATCATTGGCAAGAAATAATCAACTTAATAGAACAAATTCCTGCCGATAGCCTACTAAACCAACAAGTAATAAATATTCAACAAAAAGCAGAGGAAAAATTACCCTTAGCTCAAGAAGAACTTGAGTTGGCAGTCAATAGACAAAATGCCCAAGAAGAGTTGGCAAATATATGTCAAGGTAGTGGTAAAATTTGCGACTACGTAGTAGAAAAAAACAGAATAAAAGTAATTTTAACCAGTGATTATTTAAGAAACATTGCCCGAATTACTCAACAATCTGTGAACGGAAGTAGTGACGAAACATCAGTCTTAATAAATCATATCGAACAAGTAGAGCAAAACTATCGTTATCTGAGCGTTAAATATGGAATGCCCCTGGAAGTTTATAATCCCCAACAAAAATTGATTATGAGATACCATTAACGCATAAATCTTGTAAATAAAAATACTTAAGTAAAATCTGTGATTCTTAATGAAAAATAAAGATATGATCAGTTAAAATTGCTAATAAAAATAAAAGTATTTTTGGTAAAAAATGATGCTAAAATATACCCGCTTAAATCATAAAATATCTAAGTTATTCGGGATATTAGCAAAATAATGTTGAGATTAAAGACCATAGAAAAAAGACTCAAAAGAATTGTAAAAAAGATACAACTATATCCAACTTGGCAAGGATGCGTAATATTAAGTGTGATTTTATTGCTTTCTTGTGCCACATCCGTGGGGGCGCAAGATACCTTGGCGGAAATGAGTGCCGCTAGTAGAGAGTTAAGAGTTGGTTTAAATACCCTTTGGATGGTATTGGCTTCAATCTTGGTAATTTCTATGAATGCTGGTTTTGCCATGTTAGAGACAGGATTTTGTCGGCGCAAAAATGCTGTTAATCTGCTCTCCAAAAACTTAATTGTGTTTGGCATTTCTACTATTACATTTTGGGCCATTGGATTTGGTTTAATGTTTGGAGATGGAAATAACTTGTTTGGGATGAGTGGTTTTTTCCTAGCAGGGGCTGACAATAGTCCTGCCATCGGGGCGGATTATGTGGGAGTATATACTTCATTAAGTGATATTAATGTTCCCTTAGCCGCTAAGTTTTTATTTCAAGTTGCCTTTGCTGGTACTGCCGCCACTATTATTTCTGGGGCGGTGGCTGAAAGGATTAAATTTATTGACTTTATTATTTTCAGTATCTTTTTAGTGGCGATCGCCTATCCTGTGGTAGGACACTGGATCTGGGGAGGAGGATGGTTAGCCGAGCAAGGATTCGAGGACTTTGCAGGTTCAACGGTGGTTCACTCTGTGGGGGGATGGTCCGCTTTAACAGGGGCATGGATATTAGGCCCTAGAACAGGTAAATATCCTCCATCTGGGGGAATCATGCCCTTACCCGGTCATAATCTCAGTTTAGCCACCCTCGGTTGTTTTATTCTTTGGATTGGTTGGTTTGGGTTTAATGCAGGTTCCACCATGGAAGTATCCCAAGACATCGCCTATATTGCCCTCACCACCAACCTAGCCGCAGCCGCAGGTGCCATTTCCGCCACCATTATCAGTTGGGTTTTGGCAGGGAAACCAGACCTATCCCTCATTATTAACGGTATCTTATCGGGTTTAGTGGCCATTACCGCAGGATGTGCTTTTGTTAGTTATAGTGATGCCATCGTCATCGGGGCGATCGCTGGAATCCTTGTCGTGGTGGCGGTTTACTACTTCGATAGCATCAAAATTGATGACCCTGTGGGAGCCGTTTCTGTTCACCTTGTCAATGGTATTTGGGGAACTATTGCCGTTGGTTTATTTGCTAGTCCTATTATTTCGGGAGACTCCGAAATTAGAGGATTATTTACCACAGGAAATATGTCCTTATTGGGTACTCAATTATTGGGAATTTTAGCCGTTGGGGTTTTTGTCGTTATCTATAGTTCCATTATTTGGTTAGTCCTCAAAGCCTTGTTGGGTTTAAGAGTATCCCAAGAAGAAGAATATTTAGGTTTAGATATTGGGGAACATGGTATGGAGGCGTATAACGGATTTTTAGAAGTTGAAGAATAATCCATTACAGTGATTCTAATCAGTTGATTGTGAGGTAATAAGTGTTAGGTTATTATGAATCGTCTTCGTGGGGATATTGCACCAAATTAAACCAAAAATTCTCGATCAGTTTAATTTGTTGTTTAAAATCTTTCATACTGATGGGTTTAGTCAAATAGCAATTTGCCTGACCTTTATAACAATCTAAAATATCCCTTTCATTTTCTGAAGTGCTAAGAATTATTACAGGTATCGTTTTTAGATGTTCATCAGCCTTTACTTCTGCCAAAACTTCCTTACCGTTTTTTCGAGGTAAATTTAAATCGAGTAAGATTAAATTAGGTCGTGGTTTATCTTCATAACCTTCTTCCTTGTGCAAAAATGCCATGGCTTCAATTCCATCTTTAACCACATAAAGATTATTTGGAGTTTGAGCCATCGATAACATTTTTTTCATCAAAATAACATCGGTGTGAGAATCTTCTACCAATAAAATGTTAATGGGTTCGTCAAATAATTTCATGAATTATATAAGTGTCTTAAGTGGTGGATTCCTTTGGCATAGTGAAATAAAAAGTTGATCCTTTTCCTAATTCAGATTCCACCCATATTTTACCACCATGGTAGGACACTACCCTTTGACATAACGCCAAACCGATGCCCGTACCTTCATATTGATGTTGGGAATGGAGTCTTTGGAAAATGGCAAATATTTTTTCTTGATATTCAGGGTCAATACCAATGCCATTGTCAGTTATATAAAATAACCAATTATTATCATGATTTTCAACACCTATTTTAATTTCAATGAGACCATTATTGTTAAACTTTAGGGCATTGCTGATTAAGTTGAGCCATAAATGGGTTAATTGCACCTTATCCCCTTGAATATGGGGTAAAACCTGACAACTGATGTTAATTTTGCGCTGATGAATCGAGGGACTAACAAAATCGATGGCTTCTTTGACGATTTCATTTAAGTTTACTTGCTCAAGTTTTTGTGATTTGTGACTAACTTTTGATAACCTTAATAGATCTTGAATGAGTTTTTTCATTTTTTGAGAAGATGAAGAAATATATTTTAGATATTCCTTTGCTGTGTTATCAAAGGAGTCGTTATATTCCTCCGCTAAAATCTCGGTGAAACTGGTAATTGTTCTTAGGGGTTCTTGTAAATCATGGGATGCGACATAGGCAAATTGTTCTAGTTCTTCGTTGGATCTTTTCAGATTTTGATTAAGTTTGATTAATTTAATTTCTATTTTTTGGCGATCTCGGATTTCTTTTTGTAGTTGGTAATTTACTTCCGTTAATTTTTCTGGACTAGGTAAGGCAAGGGCAAAGGGAATAACTCCCACCAACTCAAAGGCAGTAAGTAGGGAGACACTGGCGGAAATAATTTTTAAAATTCCTGATAGCCAATAGAAGGGATACCACAAAGTGACGATCGCCATTAGGTGTGTAATACCACAACTAATAATAAATAAACTGAATAAAACAAAGATGCCAGAAAAAGGAATATCCTCCCTTTTTTTGATAAAGTAAAGCAGGGTTATGGGTATAGAAAAATAGGCGATCGCAATTAAAAGATCCGCCAGAACATGAAAAGAAACCAATTCACGTTGCCAAAGATAACAATGTCCATGGGGAACATAACCATTGGCAGAAAATATTTCTTTAAAGAGATTTAACATATTAATATCTAACAATTAAAGAGTATAAAAACAGACTCTGACATTGATTATTAAAGACTTTCTGCAAGATTAAAAAATATTAGTTAATAATAGCTATAAAGTGATTATCTAAAATAGTTCCAATTATACAAAAGATTAAATTAATCGTTTAGGTATTTTTAAGTATAAAAATTAATTTTTCTTAAAAATTAATTAAAGTTTAAGCGATGAATATTGTCAGGTAAAAGTTCATTTTAACTACACTATAGCTAAAAAAATCATTTAGTTGCTTGAGAATATATACTGATTTTTGCCCGTAGTTTTTCCTAAGTAAAAATAATATAAACAATAGCCAGGCAAAAAATAATTCCTAAGTAGCCTGACAAGCAAAAAAAATCCCCTCAAATATTGATAATTTGGGGGAAAACATAACTATTTTTTGACTACCTATCACCAAAACCGATCATTAATTATCCGACAGGTTGCTTTTTAGCCTCCTCTTCTCGGGCGAGGAATTTTTCTAACTCCGTGAGAGCTTCCGCATCAACCTTGGTTTGCATAGGACAGAATTTAGGCCCACACATGGAACAAAATTCCGCAGTCTTGTAAATATCTGCAGGTAAAGTCTCATCATGATATTCCCTTGCTCTGTCTGGATCTAAAGATAGCTCAAACTGACGATTCCAGTCAAAATTATAACGAGCCTCAGAAAGTTGATCATCCCTGTCACGCGCACCGGGACGATGACGGGCAATATCCGCCGCATGGGCAGCAATCTTATAAGCAATTAAGCCGTTACGCACATCCTCAGCATCAGGTAAACCTAAATGCTCTTTGGGAGTTACATAACATAACATCGCTGTACCATACCATCCTGCCATAGCCGCACCGATGGCACTGGTGATATGATCATAGCCGGGGGCAATATCAGTTACTAAAGGCCCTAACACATAGAAAGGAGCTTCGGAACATTCTTCCATCTGTTTTTTGACGTTAAACTCAATTTGATCCATGGGTACGTGTCCTGGCCCTTCTACCATCACCTGTACATCATGTTCCCATGCACGGCGGGTAAGTTGTCCAAGGGTTTTTAACTCAGCCAATTGAGCCTCATCAGAAGCATCATGGGTACAACCAGGGCGCAAAGAATCCCCTAAGCTGAAAGATACATCATATTTTTTGAAAATTTCGATAATCTCATCAAAATGAGTATAGAGGGGGTTTTGTTTATGATGATGCAACATCCAACGGGCAATAATACCACCACCACGGGATACAATACCAGTAATACGATTACGTACTAAGGGCAAATGTTCAATTAAAATCCCCGCATGGATAGTCATATAATCCACACCCTGTTGAGCGTGTTTTTCGATAATATGTAAAAAATCATCCGCCGTTAAATTTTCAATGTTGCCATGGACACTTTCCAAGGCTTGATAAATAGGCACAGTACCGATGGGAATAGGAGAAGCGTTGATGATAGCGGTACGGATTTCATCCAAATTACCGCCCCCTGTGGACAAATCCATGAGGGTATCTGCCCCATATTTTACTGCTAGATGAAGTTTTGCCACTTCTTCCTCAATATTAGAACTATTGGGAGACGCTCCAATATTGGCGTTTACCTTACACTTAGAAGCAATCCCGATACACATAGGCTCAAGATTAGGGTGATTGATGTTAGCAGGAATAATCATTCTTCCCCTTGCTACTTCATCCCGTATTAACTCGGGGGGTAAATTCTCCCGTTTTGCTACATAGTGCATTTCCTCTGTTATCACACCTTGACGGGCATAGTGCATTTGAGACACATTAGCTTGTCCCCGTCTTTTCGCAATCCATTCTGTTCGCATATTTTGATCCTCTATAAACAGCTTTCCTACGCTGGTATTACCCAGTCTCAGGTTCTAAGGGTTTTTCTCAGCCTAATTTTTTAGACACCCCTAGCTATGGTTAAATCTTACCATTTATTTCTACTTAAGGGAATGAAAACTGGACGATTGCTTGGATATTAAGTTTTTGACCCTAAGAAGGGATGGGGCTTTGATAGTTAAGGGCAAAATCAATCATAGCGGCAGATTTGAGGGAATGCCCTAGATAAAACTCAAGGTAGTTTTTGAGGATTTTTTCAATGTTTATCCAAGCCTGATTAACGATTGATTCTGAATATTTTTCTGTGGGTAGAATTTGATCTAGTAATCCATGGCATAGGCATTGAATAAATGATAGTTCTAGGGCGTTTACTTTGGCATTGATATATATTTTTTGATTGTGATGGATGGCGGATAATTGCATTAAACCGCCGTTACTAAAGCTAAATCCTACTTGCCAGTGGGATTGATGAAAGTTGGGTATTAGGGGGTTGTCGGTGATGAGGCAGGAGTTAACCTCTGGGGCGATACCTGTAATGGTCAGAAGATCGAATATTCCTTGACATAGGTAAGGGTAAAGGGAAAGATTGTTATCGAGGTTTTCTAAGGTTTTTAAGTGGTGATTGAGGCTGTCATATAATTCGTTTTGTGGTTGTTCTTCTAGGGCTAAGTTAAGGACTATTTCTGCTAAATATTGACTGATGGTTAATTTACCTAAATTTAGGCTTAATTTTGGATATGATTGTTTTGTTTCGGCTTGAATTAATCTATCTAAACTTTTTCCTTTGATGATTAAAAATTCGTTAATTACTAGGGGTTGTATTCTCCCTCTTAGGCTTGATTTATATTTTCTTGCCCCTGGGGCGATCGCCTTTATTAATCCATATTCGGGGGAAAAAATGGTTACTAATAAGTCGTTTTCTTTGAAGGGATTTTGCTTAAGTATTATGCCAATAGTCTGATAAGTTTGACTCATTTTTGTATAAATATTATTGAGATATTAATAAATACTGTTAGTTATTTTTGATTCTCTCAAGGCTAAGGCTTCCCTGACTAGCTGAGAATTTGCTTCGGGATTATAACCATTTTCTGTTAGGTGACGTTTCCAAATTTTTGTCCCCGGTTGTCCTGCAAAAATTTGCAACAGATGACGCATAATACTATTTAATTTTACATGGCGATCGCCCCAAAAATCGACATAATCAAGGACACTTTCAATGACTTCCTCTCGGGTAGGAATGGGGGTATCATCCCCATAAATTTCTTGGTCAATACTCGCTAATAGATAGGGGTTATCACAGGCAACTCGCCCTATCATCACCCCGTCAACCAGAGGAAATTGGGCTTTGATTTGTTCTAGGGTAGTAATACCGCCGTTGATTTCGATAATCAGATGGGGAAAATCCCGTTTGAGGCGATAGACATCCTCATAACGCAAGGGAGGAATATGACGGTTTTCTTTCGGGCTTAAACCTTGTAACCATGCTTTTCTGGCATGGACAACAAACCTTTGACATCCTGCCTGGGCAACGATTTTAACAAAGTTTGCCATCTGTTCGTAACTATCTTGGTCATCAATACCAATACGATGTTTAACGGTAACTGGAATATTAACAGCTTGATTCATCGCTGCGATACATTGGGCAACTTTATGGGGTTGTGCCATCAAACAGGCTCCAAAATTACCACTTTGCACTCTGGCACTAGGGCAACCCACATTTAAATTTATTTCGTCATAGCCCCAATCTTCGACTATTTTGGCACATTCAGCCAGTTGTTGGGGGTTATCTCCCCCTAGTTGGATGGCGACGGGTTTTTCTGCGGGGGAGAAGTTGAGTAATTTGGGGCGATCGCCATGTATAATAGCTTGGGAGTTGATCATCTCCGTATAGAGTAGGCTTTTTTTGGTCATCTGGCGCATGATATAACGAAAATGGCGATCGCTATAATCCATCATCGGGGCGACACTGACAAGATAAGGAGGTGGGGAAGTAATGACCATAATTTGATGAAGAAGTGCAAAAATAAGGAAATTTGATACGAGGAAAAAGCTACAATTTAATATTGATAACTCCCATGATGATATTGTTACCAGATAAATTGTATGGCTACCATTGAAAAGTTACAACCTGCAACTAAGGCGGATACTTTGATGTATCAACCCTATTATTCCAAAGAACAACACGAAACACTACCCTATGCCCTAGGATTGTACCAACAAGGATATTTAGAAGGAGAGAGAGTTATTGATGGCAGTGAGAGTATTCCTTTTGTGGCAATTTGGTATGTTTCTCGTTTACCTTCAGAGTTGACTAGATGTCGTTTGCAGTTTGATGGCAGTGCGGATTTAAGTTACGAAATAAATCTTTCTAATTCTGAATTTGTACAGTATTTAATTCTTTTAATTAAGAATTTTCAATCGTCTCGAAAAACAGATTTTTCCCAGAAATTTTACCGCAAATTATTACGTCTTGATGAGGAATAATAAAATTATCAATTAGTCATTACCATGACCCAGTTTAAAAAGTCCATGGGGGAGGTAAATTCGATTTCTGCCTCGGGGGCTGGACTACGATTGAGATTGATAGAAACTACTTTGCCGATGGGAATATCAGGAGGAAAAAGGGTACTGATGTTGGAGGTGGTGATAAAGTCTCCTTCTTGCACGTCGGTTACTTTTTCATAAAATTCCATAATTCCGATTTGGGTTGACTGCCCTTTGACAAACCCTTGATAACCCGTGCGGTTGAGGGTGGCACCCACTCGGCTATTATAATCACTTAACAATAAAACTCGGCTGGTGTTGGGGGTTACTCCTGTAATTCTTCCCACCAAGCCACCAATGGCGATGACGGGATCATCTTCTTGGATACCTTGATTTGAACCTGCATCGAGGGTTACTATTTGCCACCAAGAATCGGGACTTCTGCCGATAATTCTTGCGGTGATTAGGTTTTCTGGATTTTGGTTTTGGTAGTTAACTATGTCTCTTAATTCTTGGTTTTGGGTTCTTAATAGGTTAATTTCGTTTTCTAATTGTTGAATGGTGCGATCGCCATATAATCTTTCTTGTTCTGCACTGATGTCATAACGAAAAATAGAAGAAATACGATAAAGGGTTTCATTAATTAATGCCCCTTGGGTTAGATAAATTAAAAATGCGATCGCCAAGGCTATCAAACCCCAAATCAACTGACTACTATTTTTGTGCCACCAGCGCCGAATTATTTTCACGATATAACAAATTTAATTCAAGAAAGAATAAATAGATTTGCAAACTATTTTAAAAAATAAATAAAAAAGAATATGATATAGACAATTAAGCATTTGATTAATGCTTTATTTTTCTATGGTAAAACCACTAAAAAAATTGTTTAAAAAATAAAATTAATTAATTAAGATTTTTTCTTGCTAGTCCTTGCCAATCTTTCATAATCTTCCAATACCTTGCCAGTACCATAAACCACGCACTGTAAAGGATTAGGGGCAACATGAGTTACAATGCCAGTTTCATTGGTAATCAAACTATCAATACCTCGCAACAAAGCACCTCCTCCTGCTAACATAATGCCTCTATCTATAATATCACCTGCTAATTCGGGAGGAGTTCTTTCTAAGGTTTTCTTAATTGCCTCCACAATCACCCCCACAGGCTCAGAAATGCAATCTCTAATTTCCTCAGCATTAATGGTGACGGTTTTTGGTAAACCACTTACCATATATAAACCCCTGATTTCCATTTCCTTTTGATCATGATCCCCCGGATAGGCAGAACCTAGTTCAATTTTAATCTGCTCTGCGGTGCGCTCGCCGATGATCAGGTTATATACTTTTTTGAGATGACGGGTAATAGAATCACTGATTTCGTCCCCTGCAACCCTTACAGAATCACTGTAAACAATGCCCTGATAGCTCAATACTGCTACTTCTGTAGTACCACCACCAATATCCACAATCATACTACCTACCGCTTCCTCGACAGGTAAACCTGCCCCAATGGCCGCCGCCACAGGTTCATCGATAAACTCAATATTTTCAATGCCCCCCGAACCAGAACTTTCCATGGCTTCCTCCACAGCTTTTCTTTCAACGGATGTAATACCACTAGGTACACCGATAATAATCCGAGAACGGGTAAGGGAGTTGTTACCTTTTACTTTACGAATAAATTCCCTGAGCATCATTTCTGTTACTTTCACATCGGTGATGACTCCATCTTTGAGGGGACGGATAGTTTTGATAGAAGCGGGGGTGCGTCCTAACATATTTCGGGCATCTTCACCGACGGCAACGGTTAACTGTTTCTCGATGTCCACCGCAATAACAGAGGGTTCATTTAAAACAATATCTTTACCGGGAACATAAATGAGGGTATTGGCTGTACCTAAGTCAATGCCCATGTCTTGAGATTCAGAAAAACGATCAAAAAACCCCATTTTATTATTAACTCCGAAATTTTAACAGTCAAGAGAATATCTTAGTCTAATTTTTTCACTTTTTGTTGAAACATATGTTAAATTAAGTAATTTCATCTAGGAATGGATGAACTATTTTCGTGGTTGACGGGGAGATTTTTTATTAGGGGAAAGGATTGAATTGAGGGTGCGTAACTGTTCGGCAGTACCCATGCAGATTAAGGAATCCCCTTCCTCCAAGATACTTTCACCATTTGGTCCGGGGATGAGTCCGTTATGGGGGGTACGAATGGCGACCACTAAAGCTCCAGATTTCATTCTCAGTCCTGCTTCTCGGAGGGTTTGCCCTAAACAGATACACTCCCTTTCTAATAAAAATTCTTCGAGGTAAAAGGATCTTTCTCCCCCACTGAGGATCCCATCAACAAAATCCATTATCTGAGGGCGTATGGCGGCTGCAGCTAGTCTTTTCCCCCCTGTGACGTAGGGGGATACCACAACATCGGCTCCTGCTCTTTCTAGCTTTTTTACGGCTTCTTCGGAGTTGGCACGGGCGATCGCCCTTATGCGAGGATTAAGAGCTTTGGCAGACATTACCGTATAGAGGTTATCAGCATCAGAACTCAGGGCAGCGATAATACCTAGGGCCGTGTCAACCTTCGCCTCCAAAAGAGATTCATCAAGGGTTGCGTCTCCGTGAAGATGTAAATATCCTAATTCTTCTGCTTTTGACAATTCTTCGTCTCCATTTTCAATAATAATGAAAGGAGTATTTTCGATATGTAATTCTCTGGCAACATGGAAACCCATCCGCCCAAAACCACAGAGAATATAATGATCTGTCAATTTATCAATCACGTTTTTCTTTTGTTTAAATCTCAGTCTTTCTTTAAAGTAACCTTGGGAAATGGCTTCGGTAAAACGGTTAATAATATAACCAAAAATAGCGATACCCGTTAGTATCAGCACCATCGTAAAGATTCTTGAGCGCTCATCAAGATCTCTGATTTCTCCAAAGCCTACCGTGGAAAGAGTGATGATCGTCATATAGGCAGAATCTACCAAAGACCATTTTTCTACCAACCAGTACCATAGTGTTCCCGATAAAACAATTCCACCCAGAGCCACAGAACCAGCGATTAACTCCCCTTTGATGCGGTAGTATCTTTGTTCAGCGGCGGAAGGTTTCCTTTTATTTTTCACCCTTTCTGATGCTCTTGTGTGCTACTATCACCATCTCTAAAGTTTAACTTGAATGGTGTTATGTTTTTATTCTCAAAAAACAATTTTTCATATCAGGTTTGGATCAACCTTGATCATGGCACTGTCAGTTAAAGATAAAATGGGTTTTATTATTTTTCTCATTTTTAATATTAATGTTTTCCCCAAAAATTAGCCAATCCGCTCAACAATTAACGGAATTATCATCTCAAGAACTTTTTGCCAAAATTCGCTTTGTCAATATACCTACATCTCTATCTTCTTCAGACATTGTCAGCAGTTATGCGGTAGAGGGAGATAGTGAAACTCCCATAGTGTTGCTCCATGGTTTTGATAGTTCCCTATTAGAATATCGTCGTCTTTTTCCCCTTTTGAGGCAAGAGTATCAGGTATGGGCTGTGGATTTGTTAGGTTTTGGGTTTACCGAGCGAAAAGCAGAGGAATCTTTTTCTCCTGACACTATTAAGGCTCATTTATATGATTTTTGGTCAAAAATGATTGCTAAACCGATGATTTTGGTGGGTGCTTCTATGGGGGGTGCCAGTGCGATCGATTTTTGTCTGAGCTATCCTGAAGCAGTGGATAGGTTGATCCTCCTTGATAGTGGTGGTTTAACCAAGAAGCCTATGATGAGTAAGTTTTTGTTTCCTCCCCTTGGTTTTTTGGCCACAGAATTTTTACGGAATTTGAAGGTAAGGCAGAGTATTAGTGAAACGGCTTATTGCGATCGCACCTATGCCAGTGAAGATGCTCTCAGATGTGCCGCCCTACACCTAGACTGTGATAACTGGAGTAAAGCCCTCATCTCCTTTACCAAAAGTGGGGGGTATGGTTCCTTTGCCCCACACCTAGGAAATATTCAAGCCCCCACCCTCATCCTTTGGGGAAAACAGGATAAAATTCTTGGCACTAAACCCGCAGAAAAATTTGCCGAGATGATCCCCCAAAGTAAATTAATTTGGATTGATAACTGTGGTCATGTTCCCCATCTCGAACAGTCACAAATTACCGCCGAACATATTTTAGGATTTTTGGGATCATCAACTTAATAACCTAGATCAAATGTCATGAAAACTTGACATGTATGATCCCCAAACCCTGAATATTTCGTCATGAAAAGAAAACTAATCTTGAAACCCCTTGACGAATCTAGGATTGATCTAGTTACATAAAATAAAAAAGTGATCCCCAATTGTGGAGAATCACCAAGTCAATCGACTAAAAAATAAGGTTCTAATATGACCTAAAACATATTAAATAATTAATCCCACGGAGATTTAATCTCATGTCAAAACAACGACCACCTATTGAGGAAATGACTCTAAGGCAACTGCGCAAAGTAGCGAGTGATCTTAATATTCCTCGTTACAGTCGCATGAGGAAAGCACAACTTTTGAGTGCCATCCAAGCCAAACAAAAAGAACTTATACCCGCTAATAGCATTAATTCTGTTAAACAAAATAATTTATCAAATTCAGGTCCAATTAAGAATCAGAGAGAATCAAATATGGAAGTATCAAAATTTGATGTCGGACAAGGGCAAGAAGATCTCTCCATGGGGGCTTTAGCCTCCGTTGATGAAGGCATGGGAGATCTTCCGGGGGGATATGGCGAAAGTAGAATTGTTTTATTACCCAGAGATCCTCAGTGGGCTTATGCTTATTGGGATGTACCCCACGAGCAAAAGGAAAGTTTAAGGATGCAAGGGGGGCAACAGTTGGCTTTGCGTTTGTATGATGTGACAGACATTAATCTCGAACATCAAAGTCCCCACAATATCCAAGAATATTTATGCGATGAACTAGCCAGAGAATGGTATTTACCCATCCCTGTGAGCGATCGTGATTACCTCCTTGACATTGGCTACCGTTGTGCCGATGGACGTTGGTTACTGTTAGCCCGTTCTGCCCCCGTGCGTATTCCCCCTGTATATCCTAGCGATTGGGTGGAGGATGTATTTATCACCGTTAATTGGGAAGAAGATCTCAAAGGTAAAAAAGTTTACGAGTTAACCCCTCCTGCCAAAAAAGTGGCGATCGCCCAACAACAAGCCCAAGCCGCCAGACAAAGAAAAAATCAAATCTATGACGAAATCTTTGGCATGGCAAAAGGAGCCGAAGCCCAAAGGGTGGCAGGATCCCTCTATGGCAGTATGCAACAGGCACCCAGTTCTCACATCCCCGAAAATGCCCTTAGTTCCTACGTCTTCCCCTCTGGTATGGGTATGTGGGCAGTACCCACCGCCTCTGGTGCTGGCATGGGCTACGCAGGAGGTTCAGGAGTCGGCATGATGGCCAGTGGTTCTGGTGCAGGATACCTCGCCAGTGGTTCTGGTGCAGGATTAGGTGTTACCCCCCAACCTCGTAAATTCTGGTTAGTAGCCGATGCCGAATTAATCGTCTATGGTGCCACCGAACCCGATGCCACCGTTACCATTGGTGGAAGACCCATCAAACTCAATCCTGATGGTACTTTCCGCTTCCAGATGTCCTTCCAAGACGGCTTAATTGACTACCCCATTGTCGCCGTAGCCGCCGACGGAGAACAAACTCGCTCCATTCACATGGAATTTACCCGTGAAACCCCTTCCCGTAACACCAACACCAAGGAAGAAGCCATCCTCGAATGGTTTCCCCCCGTCAAAAAACAATAAATTCGGTTAACTGGAAAATGTTATCCCGAACTTAAGTTAGTGAATTTTTTACCCCCTTTCCCACAGAAAGGGGTTTTTTATTTACAGTTAAAACATGGAAACCATTGCCCATTGCCTATTCCCTATTGCCTGCCTTAACTAGAAAATGTTATCCCAAACTCAGGTTATTTATTTAGCCCCAACAAACAAGCCATCAAAGCCTTTTGGGCGTGCATTCTGTTCTCCGCCTGATCCCAAATACGAGATTGAGAACCTTCCATCACCTCATCGGTAATTTCCTTTTCTCGATAGGCAGGAAGACAATGTAAAACAATGGCATCTTTATGGGCAGAATTGACCAAATTTTGGTTAATTTGATAGGGCATAAAAATGGGAATCCTTTGCTCCGTTTCCTCCTCCTGCCCCATACTTGCCCATACATCCGTATATAAAACATGAGCGTTTTCCACTGCCCCTTGAATATCTTGGGTAATAACAACTTGTTCAGGCTTTGTGGCTAAGGCTTGAGCTTGTTTGACAACCTCGGAGGAAGGAAGATAACCCTCTGGACAAGCTAAACGAACATTCATACCCATCAATACCCCCCCTAAAAGTAAAGAATGGGCAACATTGTTACCATCCCCCAAATAAGTCATGGTTAAACCGTCTAGTTGTCCGAAGGTTTCTTGGATAGTTTGTAAATCGGCTAAAATTTGACAGGGATGTTCTAAATCAGTAAGAGCATTAATAATGGGAATATCACAGTAATCGGCAAAGGTTTGGATGTCTTCTTGGGCAAAGGTACGAATGGCGAGGATGTCTAAGTAACGATCTAAAACCCGTGCGGTGTCTTGGATGGGTTCACCCCTACCTACTTGGGTACGACTAGGGTTTAAATCGATGACGTTGCCCCCTAGTTGATACATAGCCACACTAAAGGATACACGGGTACGGGTGGAGGCTTTGTAGAATAACAATCCGAGGGTTTTTTTGCAGTTAAATTCCTGTTTGCCGTTTTTTAGGTCTATGGCTAAATCAAGAATAGTTTTGATTTCTGTGGGGTTTAAGTCTGTGATATTTAATAAGTCTCTTCCTGTCAAATTGGTCATGAATTGTGGTTTTTTTAATAATGATTTTAATAGTCTTTTATTTTAGCTGACATTTTTCTATCTCAACGATGAATAATCTTTGGCAGTCAAGATAGTTGTCAACGAAATGGGTTTATTATAGGTTACATAAAAGTTTTTCTGTTCCCACACTATCTAATCAACTAGAATGACCATTTTAACCGTTCAATCCCTCAAAAAAGACTTTGGCATCAAGGAAATCATTAAGGATGCTAGTTTTAGCATTGAAGATAACGACAAGGTGGGTTTGATTGGGGTAAATGGCGCTGGTAAGTCAACCCTCCTTAAAATGTTGGCAGGAATTGAACCCACTGACGGGGGAGAAATGGTGACAAAATCTGGGGCAAGAATTATCTATCTACCTCAGCAACCTGATATTAATCCAGACTATACGGTACTAGAACAAGTGTTCGCTGATTGTGGAGAACAGATGCAGTGGATTCGAGAATATGAGGATTTATCTCATCGCATCGCCCATGCGGATATGGCTACTCAAGAGCAATTGATGAGTCAGTTAACAAGGGTGACGGAAAAGATTGACAGTCATAATGCGTGGAATCTGGAGGCGGAGGCAAAAATTATCCTTGATAAGTTGGGGATTCAGGATTTTGAGGCGAAGATGGGTAGTTTATCGGGGGGGTATCGTAAACGGGTTGCCCTTGCATCGGTGTTGATGGCGGAACCTGATTTATTATTGATGGATGAACCGACTAACCATCTGGATGCGGAGTCGGTGGAGTGGTTACAGGAGTATTTGAAACAGTTTTCGGGGGCGATTTTCTTGATTACCCACGATCGCTACTTCCTCGATCAAGTTACTACTCGTATATTAGAAGTAGATAGGGGTGAAGTATTTAGTTATGCTGGAAATTATAGTTATTACCTTGAGAAAAAAGCCCTCGCAGAGGAATCTGAGGCGAGTAGTGAGCGGAAACACCAAGGGGTATTACGTAGGGAGTTGGAGTGGTTGAAACGAGGCCCTAAAGCTCGTAGCACGAAGCAAAAGGCGAGGATTGATCGTATCTCGGATATGAGAAATAAGCAGTTTCGGAAGGCTCAGGGTAAGGTGGAAATTGATACCCCTAGTCGTCGCATTGGTAAAAAAGTAATTGAGTTACACGGTATTGGTAAGAGTTATGGCGATCGCACTTTAATCAATGATTTTACTTATATTTTTGAACCCGATGACAGGGTGGGGATTATCGGCGGTAATGGGGTAGGAAAATCGACCCTGATGAATATGATTATGGGTAAGGTTGAACCTGATGAGGGTTATGTGGATATTGGGGGAACTATTAAAATTGGTTATTTTGACCAACATTCTGATGATCTCATTACCGCTAAAGAACATCAATTAAGGGCGATCGAATATATTAAGGAAGTAGCCACCTACATCGAAACCTCCGACGGCGGACAAATCAGTGCTTCCCAACTGCTTGAACGATTCTTATTTACCCCCAATCAACAATACGCCCCCATCGAAAAACTATCAGGGGGAGAAAAAAGACGCTTATTTTTACTCAGAATGCTGATTAGTAATCCTAACGTCTTAATTCTCGATGAGCCTACCAACGATTTAGATGTGCAAACCCTTGCGGTATTAGAAGAATATATCGAAACCTTCAAAGGATGTGTCATCGTCGTATCCCATGATCGCTACTTTTTAGATCGCACCGTGGATACCATTTTCGCTTTCCAAGAAGATGGCACCCTCAAGCAATATCCCGGCAATTATTCCATTTATTTAGAATATAAAAGAAGACAAGAAGCCAGAGAAAAAGAAGAATTAGAACAAATTAAGGCCGTTGAAAAAACCAAGAAAAAGCAGGAAAATAATAATATTAAAGAAACAAAAAACAAAAAATCAAATAAAAAACCTTCAAATTTTGAACTCAGAGAATTAGACAAATTAGAGAACAAAACCATCCCTAATTTAGAGGAACAAAAAGCAAATATAGAAAGTAAACTATATCAAAACCAAGGTTTAGACTATGAAGAATTACAAAACCTAACCCAAGAATTAGCTAATATAAATAAGGAGTTAGACACTGCCACCGAAAAATGGATGGAACTAGCAGAAATGTTAGATTAATGTAATTTATCCCGAACTAAGGTTAAGTAAACTTGTTTTATTTTTTTCCTTGATCCCCGTATCTTTATTCTTTTTTTTCTGCGAAGTTAGATAGTTTTCAGATAATATCAACTCAGAGACGGTAGTAATAACCCTATCTTTGGTACGGTTATTACGAAAGACAACAAAAATAATTTATTAACTAGAATCCAGATACAAGTACTTACGACTAATAGTTGCTTTACACGTGTAGTTAAGTATCTTTAATTAATCAATTAGTAATGACAAGATTTTTACGATCTTAATCTCATAAAAAAGGAGGTTATCAATATGCGTATCGCTCAAGTTGCGCCCCTATGGGAAACCGTTCCTCCTACTGGCTACGGTGGAATTGAGTTAGTGGTGGCTTTATTAACCGATGAATTGGTAAAACGTGGTCATGAAGTTACCTTGTTCGCTTCGGGAGATTCTCGTACCTTAGCCAAGTTAGAATCTGTATATCCCCGTGCTATCCGAACGGATGAAACGGTGAGGGACTACAATATATATCTAAATTTGGAGTTACAAGAAGTATATAGACGTGCGGATGAGTTTGATATTATACATTCCCACGTGGACTATCCAGCTTTACCCTATGCTAATTTTACAAAAACCCCTACTGTTCATACTTTGCATGGCCCTTTGTCTGCAGAAAATCGGTTTTTGTTTACCCAATGCAAACATCAAAATTATGTGAGTATTTCCCATTCTCAGAGGGAACCTTTAACTGATTTAAACTATGTGGGTAATGTCTATAATGGCATTGATCTTAATCAGTATGAATTTCATAATTATCCCGATAAAGAGCCTTATTTGGCATTTTTGGGTCGGGTGTCTCCAGAAAAAGGAGCCCATCGTGCCATCGAAATTGCTAAACGTACGGGCTATAAGTTGAAGATGGCTTGTAAGGTGGATGAGGTGGATCGAGAATTTTTTGAACGGGAAATTCTTGCCCATGTGGATGGTAAACAGATTGAATTGATGGGGGAAATTAATCCTGTCGAAAAAAGTAAGTTGATAGGAGGTGCGATCGCCACTTTATTCCCTATTAATTGGCGCGAACCTTTTGGCTTGGTGATGGCAGAGTCTATGGCGACAGGAACCCCTGTAATTGCCATGGCGATGGGTGCCGCCCCCGAAGTAATTGCCCATGGTAAGACAGGGTTTTTGTGTCAAACCATTGATGAGATGGTAAGGGCGGTGGATAAGGTGGGACAAATCAATCGCCTTGCCTGTCGAGATCATGTGGTCCAAAAATTTGGTGCTACCCGTATGGCTGACGGTTACGAGGAGGTTTACGCCCGATTAATAGAACAGCGTTTTGCCTCTAGTAATGGTCGCCCGAAGGAGGTTGTTTTACCCAAAGTGGTTTAAAACTTTTTATGAGGGGCTTTTGCCCCTTATCTTGCTTTGTTTTATTACAAAATTATCAATTATTCAACCTATGGCTCAAGAAACATATAAGTTATACGGCAAAAATTTTTTACCCATTTGCGATCATGAATTATCAGAGCGCCCCTATGCAGTAGATTTTCAGAGTCAACCGACTTTGGTGATTAAAGATAATGATTTATTTTTAATTACCGATCATCTGGGAAATACTGTCGCCTATGCTGATAGCCAAAAGCGGACGGTGACAGGATTGTTTTGTCGGGATACCCGTTTTTTGAGTAGGTCGGAATTACAAATAGAAGGGGTTTCTCCTGTTTTGTTGGGCAGTTGTGCGGATACGGATTATTCAATCATTGTGGATGCTACTAATCCTACTGTTAAGGGGGTATTAAAACCTGAAGCGGTGGGAATAAAAAGAAAGATTGCTTTGCGAGGTGGTTTATGGGAGGAAATTGAATTACGTAATTATACTACTTCGAGTTTAGATTTTGAGGTTAGTTTGAGTTTTCAGGCGGATTTTAAAGATTTATTTGAAATCAGAAATTATACCCGTCGCTCCCACAGAGGACAAAGTTTGGAACAGGTATCGGCTGAGGATCTTTGTTTGAGTTTTGCTTATCGAGGTTTGGACAACTCTTTGATGGAATCTTTGATCGAGTTTCTCCATCATCCCCCTGATCATGTTAAGGGGAATACTATTATTTGGCGAGTGAAAATTGATAGTCAGGAGGTGTTTCGTTTTGGCTATTGTTTACAAACTAAAATTAATAATCAATCTAGTTCTCATGTACTATTGTCCGACAGTTATCAAGGGGCGATAAAGGATGCCGAGAGGGAAAAGGAGGAATGGTATCAAGGGGTGAATAAAATTCGTACTGATTCGGCGGTGGTGAATCGTATTATCGAACAGGCGGAGGAGGATATTTATTTATTGTTGCAGTCTTTTGGATTTGGTAAGGTTTTGGTGGCGGGAATTCCTTGGTTTTCTACTTTGTTTGGGCGAGATTCTTTGATAGCGGCAAGGCAAACTCTTATGTTCGATCCCCGCATTGCTAGGGATACTCTTTTAACTTTGGCACGGTTTCAAGGGATGAATCATAGTGATTGGCGTGATGAGTCTCCGGGGAAAATTCTCCATGAGTTACGTTTGGGGGAGTTGGCAAGGTGTGATGAGATTCCCCATACTCCCTATTATGGTACGGTGGATGCCACTCCTCTATGGTTGATTTTATTGGCGGAATATTTTTATCATACTGGGGATCGAGATATTATTGATAAGCTCTGGCGAAATGCGATCGCCTCTATGAATTGGATTGATGAGCAATCGAGGCAGACGGGTTATTTGACCTATTTATGTCGCTCTTCTCGGGGAATTCAAAATCAAGGTTGGAAGGATTCGGGGGATTGTATTGTTAATGGTAGAGGGGAATTAATCGAAGGTGCGATCGCCCTTTGTGAGGTGCAGGGATATGTATATGGGGCAAAAATAAGCATGAGTAATATTGCCTCGATGATGGGGGATTCATCCCTTGCTGAAAAATGGAAAGCCGAGGCACAGGAGTTGAAAAGAAGGTTTAATCGTGATTTTTGGTTGGAGTCGGAAAATTATTGTGCTTTGGGTATAGATGACAAGGGCAACCCCATCGATAGTATTACCTCTAATCCGGGTCATTGTTTACTGTGGGATATTTTTATCCCCGAAAAAGCTAGGGCTGTGGGCGATCGCCTTTGTAAGCCTGATATGTTCACGGGTTGGGGTATTCGTACCCTCAGCAGTCTATCCCCTGCCTACAACCCCATGGGTTACCATTTAGGCTCGGTGTGGCCCCATGACAGTGGCATCATTGCCCAAGGATTACATCACATTGGCATGGTAGATCAAGCGTTTATGGTGGCGGAAGGATTAATTACCATGACTAGCCTTCAGGCTAATAATCGCCCCTCAGAGTTGTTCTGCGGTTTTTCTCGCCAAGAAAATCACATCCCTGTAAAATATCCTGTGGCCTGTTTACCCCAAGCATGGGCAACGGGGGTTATTTTTCAGTTATTGGAACTGTTTTTGAATCCCAAGGGGCAAAATATAGATCAGGTTTCTTTGCCACCATTGATTAAAGATAAATTATTGGAAAAGCCTTTTTAGTTGAGGTAATACACTAGCCATGGCTACTCCACGATGGCTAATTTTGTCTTTGATTTGTGAGGGCATCTGGGCAAAGGTTTGTCCTATTTCTGGCACATAAAAAATGGGATCATAACCAAATCCTCCTTGCCCTTTTTCCTCGGTTAATATTTCCCCTCGACAGATTCCTTCATTTTGCAAAACAATTTTACCATCCCCAGAGGCGATCGCCACGGCACAGACAAATTGAGCTTGACGATTACTTTCCCCGTCCAACTCCCTTAAAACCCTGTCAATACATTCTTGAGCCGTTGGGGCATATCTTGCCGAATAAATCCCTGGTGCCCCATCCAAAGCATCGATCATCAAACCTGAATCATCGGCGATCGCCCATTCTCCCGTAGCCAGAGCCACCTGACTAGCTTTTAAAATGGCATTTTCCATAAAAGTTATTCCCGTTTCTTCTACTTCTAAATCTTTGGGCTTCATCAGCAACTCTAAATCTAAATCCTCTAAATAACCTTGAAACTCCTTAAGTTTTCCCTTGCTCCCTGTTGCCAATACTAACTTTTTCATAACCCGTAATCTTTTTAATAAATAGATAAAATAAAATTGATATTTAATCAGTGAGAAAGAGTCATTAGGAATCAGCCATCAGTAAAACAAAGATACTGAAAGCCGACTACCCATAACTAAAAGCACCGACAAATATCCTCCCCTAATCAAAATAAAACAAAGTGACTACCTTTCTTTGCTCTTCGGCTTCCTCACAAGTTTTCATCAGAGTATGACTATCGTGGAAAGCAAAACAAATCAACTGTTGACAACGAGAAATAATTTCTCGGTTACAATCAGCACTAGCTTCCCCCAGAGAAAGATGATTGTTATCGGGATTTTCCACCAGATGAATTACCTTCTGGAGTTGATCCTGAGATTCCTTGGGCTGACGATCCAGACTTTGGGGTAAGATAACCGTCAAAAGATTGGGATCAGCCCTCATAGCCCCCCTAATAGCCGCAGAATTAGTTCCTGCTGCCCCAGAAGTGATTAAACGATTGCCACCCAATACAAGAGCATAGCTCATCATCTCAATCAGGTGTTGATGAGTTATCGGCACATGGCGCGAACCTAGCAAAGCGATTTTTTTTGAGCTAGTTTGCTGAATAGCTGCTAATTCTTGTGCTAGGGTATCTAAGTTTGAAATTTCTAATGCTTGACTCAAAGACTATTAATTTATCCTTAAATTTCCCATGCTATTCTAGCAAATGATTCATCATTCCGATACAATAATCTTCTTTTTTCTCTATTTCTCTTCAAAACTTGCACTCAAATAAATTTAACGATATAATTAGAGACTGTGTATTAAGGACGTATAGCTCAGTTGGTTAGAGTACATCGTTGACATCGATGGGGTCGCCTGTTCGAGTCAGGCTACGTCCATTTTTCTCTGGTTTTTTCTTTTATTATCACCAGTGTTATTTTTGAGAAAAAAAGACAGACTTTTTTGTCTGCCTTGAGAATTTTTGAAACTAATTTTAACGGACAATAAAAAAACAAAAGATTAACGATTTATAAAAATATTTTAATGATTAAGATGCTATTATCTGCAAAAAATAATTATCTATAGGCTTTTTTAGCCTTTACTAAGCCTTGCCCTTCACACTCAGGACATACTGCTGGATAGTAGTCAAAAGAGTTGATATAGTCTGATAATTTTTTTTCTAAAATTTTTCCGCTACCCTTGCATTTTATACAAAATTTCATTTACTAAAACCTCCTTTAAAACAATTTGAATTGACTATTTATAATTTACTCGAATTATTTTAAAGGATCATCGTTGAATTTATCTAACTTTGATTAAAAAATGTTAAGTATTTTTTCTATATATTGCACAGGTAAATCCTTGTATAATGGTAAACCTGTACACTATTAATAACTATTTTGTGATCAATTTATCTTTTGTATTGTCAAAGTAATTAAGTATAAATACCAACCATGTTACATAGATATTTTCGTCACAAAATATTAAGCACCCACTCCAAAGTAAGCGGCTACTAAAAATAACCCGTCAGTGAAAATGGTACTCAACACAGCCCCTGCAAAGGCTAGGTGATGAAGTTTTCTTTTTTGGAGGGCATATAAACTAATACCCAGTAGAATATTAGCCAGTAATATCGCCCAACTAATTCCCCACACCGTGTTTACTTGGGCGATCGCCCCTTGTAAAATAGGTTTAACCAAAGTAGGGTCAGTATCCATGATTTCTTTCCAGTAGGGGATTAAACCAACGATATAAAAGTATAAATCTGTAATAGCAGTACCCAGTAACGAACCGAGATAGAAATAGTTACCAATCAAACCCCAACCTCGCCAAATACCCCACAGGGCAAATGGTAAGCCGATGGCCTCGATGGGAATATGAATCGCAGGAGTCCATCTCAACCATCCCCAATAAATTGAGCCACATAGCCAACTCCAACTAAAACCGATGATTATATCACCCCAAAGATAGGTTTTAGGTTGCAATCGCAATTTTAAACCAAAATAAACCCAAACTAGAGTAGAAACTAAACTCAACCACGGAAAAACACGAACCAAGGGGGCTTGAAAAAAAACAGGAATAGAAACCAGAAAAGCAGAAGCAAAAAAAATGAGAATGCCTTGACGCTTTTCTTGATCCTGCCATAAACCCTGCTGATATTGACTAACAACACTCACAGCGGAGGGCAAAAAAGAACTAATTTGAGTTAAAAAGGTATTGTTAAACAAAATTTCTTAAAATATCGTTACTTATCGTTACTTAAATCTTAATGTATTTTAATCGTAAACATCAAATATTGAACAAAATCAATTATTAATTATTTCATTTTTTGGTGGTATGGCTAGATATATGTTTTACGACATCCCCCCTAGGGGTATATTAAAAGCATATCATTTTCAGTAGTCTTAGGACAAAATCATTTTCCCTATTTCCTCATACTTTTTATCACCGAGTCATATTCTGTATTATGCTTTTAGATTTTATTTTAATTTTAATTATCGGCTTTTTTGCTGGGGAAATTGTTAGTAAATTTAAAATTCCTAGTCTTGTAGGAATGATTTTAGTAGGAATTATTTTAGGCTCTCAAGGAATAAATATTTTAACTGAATCTGCCCTCGAATCTGCTGATGCTTTCAGAACCCTTGCAGTGATGATTATTTTAATGAAAGCAGGTTTAGGACTGGATCGTCAAAAATTGCAAGAGCAAGGCAATGTTGCCCTTAGATTGGGTTTTCTACCTGCTATTGGTGAGATGGTCGTTATTACTTTTATGGCAATGTCTCTCTTAAATTTTGATTTACCGACAGGGTTGTTATTGGGTTGTATTCTTTCTGCCGAATCCCCTGCGGTGATTGTACCGGGGATGTTACGGCTCAAAAGTGTGGGCTGGGGTGTCAAAAAGGGCATTCCCGATGCTATTTTGACAGGTAGTGCTTTATCGGATGTGTTATTGCTTTTGATTTTCAGTTTATTAATTGCTCTTTTTGCTCAGGAGTCTGATTTTACTTTAAATTCTCTGCAATTATTACCCTTTCAATTAATTTTACAAATTGTTTTAGGAATTGTTTTTGGTTGGTTACTCGCTAAAATATTAGTATGGATATTAGTAACTAAAAAAATCTCTCAAAATGCTGTTTACGACACCATAATTACAGCTAGTTTTGCTCTTTTATTAGTGGTTTTATCCAATCAATATCCATTTTTTTCTGGTTATTTAGCAGTCATGGGTTGTGGTTTTTTTCTCATTGAGTTTGCCTCTCCTTTGGCAAGAAGACTGAGGCAGGGGTTTGATGCCCTTTGGAAAGTTGCTCAAATTTTTCTGTTTGTACTCTTGGGGGCAAATATTCAGTTAGATATACTCGGTAATACTTTGGTTGTGGGGTTAGTTATTATTTTCGTGGGTACTTTGGTAGGTAGAATGTTGGGCTGGTATTTTTCTACTTGGGGTAGTAATTGGAATAGTAAGGAAAGGTTATTTTTGCTTCCTGCTAATTGTGCCAAGGCAACGGTACAGGCGGCGGTGGGTGCGATTCCTTTGGCTTTGGGCATTGAGGGAGGAGAGGAAATATTGGCGATCGCAGCTTTATCTATTTTAGTGACGGCCCCCCTTGGGGCATGGGCGATTCCCACTTTTGCTCCTAGGTTATTACAAAAAGGGGAGGTAGATCCTACTAAGGTGATGATAAATAATAAAATTGTCATCTTGACTGCGGTTAATGATTCACCTGAAACCAAAGGGGTATTAACAAAAACTGCCGAAATAGCGAGAAGGGGTAATGCAGAGGTGATTGTTTTACATATTATTCCTGATAATCAAGGTTCTGATATAGATGGTTTAAAATTACTTACCACTGAGGTTTTGGCGGATATAGACTATCAATTTTTAGTCAGGGAAGGTTCCACTGCCGAAAGAATTTTGAGCATTGCCGAGGATTATAGGGTGTCAGAAATTATCATGGGTAAAAGAAATATTCATCAGGATATATTAATGGGTTCGGTTTCTCAAAGGGTGTTGGAAAATAGTGCTATTCCTGTGATGATTGTTGACCAATAATTATGGGATACAAGCCTCGCCCTTTTAGGGCGACTTTAATCAATAAAAGGCGATTAGCCTACTCTTTTAATCTTATCCTCCTAATAAAATCTCTTACTACCTCAGTTGGATTTCTTCCCGTTTGCTCACAATATAACTTCAATTTTTCTTTTTCTTCGGGAGTTATCAAAATTGTTAAGTGAACTTTTTTCATACTATTTTTATAGTATAATACCATTATATACGGTATTAATATTATCATGAAGCAACGCTATAACTACCGCATTTATCCAACCAATAATCAAAAACGATTGTTAGCTCAATTGTTTGGTTGTTGTCGCGTCGTGTTTAATGATGCTGTTGCTTTGTGTCAGCAAATTTATAGAGATGGAGGTAAAAAACTAAATAATACTCAACTTCAAAAACTACTTATCACTCAAGCAAAAAAGACTAAAGAAAGACAATGGTTGTCTAATGTTAGCAATATTCCTCTACAGCAATCGCTCAATGATCTAAACCAAGCCTATTCCAACTTTTTTGATTCCTGTAAAGGGAAAAGAAAAGGACAAAAAGTAAAACCTCCCAAGTTTAAATCACGCAAATCAAAACAAACAGCTAGATTTACTCGTGGCGGGTTTAAGATTGGACAACATAAAATAAAGTTGTCCAAAATAGGTAAAGTTAAAATTGAGTGGTCTAGGAAACTACCAAGTCAACCATCATCGGCAACCGTAATCAAAGATAGCGCTGATAGATACTTTATCTCCTTTGTGGTAGAAACCAATCCAGATACCCTGCCAGATAATGGTCAGAGTGTAGGGATAGATTTAGGCATTGAAACCCTTGCTACTCTTAGCGATGGACAAAAGATTAAATCCCCCAAACCCTTAAAAGAAAAACTGAAGAAGCTAAGACGTTGTCAACGCAACTTAAGCAGAAAGAAAAAAGGGAGTAATAGGTACAATAAAGCCCGTAAACGGGTAGCTAAAGTACACGCAAAGGTGAAGGATACTCGCACGGATTTTCTTCATAAGCTATCTACCAACATTATTCGTGAGAATCAAACAATTGTGTTGGAGGATTTAAATGTCAGTGGCATGATTAAAAACCGTAAGTTAAGTAAAGCAATTAGTGATATGGGATGGCGTACATTTAGAGCTATGCTAGAAGCTAAGTCAGAAATGTACGGGAGAGAGTTTATTGTCATAGATAGATGGACTCCAACATCACAAGTATGCTCTCATTGTGGATTTAACGGCGGTAAAAAAGAATTAAATGTCAGGGAATGGACTTGTATTAATTGCGGTACAACTCATGATCGTGATGAAAACGCCAGTAAAAATATTCTAGTCGCTGGAGGGCATTCAGAGACTCAAAACGGACGTGGAGCAGGGCGTAAGACTATCGTAAAGGTAGCAGTAGGCAATGAAGCGTCAACCCACCGAGAGAATGGATTTGAGCAATTAAGTTTATTCCAGCCAGTAGGAATCCACGTGCGTTCACGCCGTGGCGGATGTCAAAATTGAACAGACAAAATAAACAATGAATTTTTATTGATATTGGGGAAGTATATGGGTAAAGAAGTAATTTTTTTAGCTGATGAGTGGGAAACGAGAAAGTTGGGGGAAAAAATAGCCCAACATTTGACTCCCAACACCGTCATTTTATTACGGGGAAATTTGGGGGCTGGGAAAACTACTTTTATTCAAGGCTTAGGGTTCGGTTTAGGCATTGAAAGTGCGATCGCATCTCCCACTTTTACTTTAATAAATGAATATTTAGAGGGGCGTTTGCCCCTATATCACATCGATTTGTATCGTCTCGGTAGCGAGGAAATCAAACAGCTACATCTCCAAACCTACTGGGAAGGTATAGAAGTTGAACCGGGTATCACCGCTATCGAATGGTCAGAATTGTTACCCCATTTACCCCCTGATTATTTACAGGTGGAGTTAACTATTAATGATGATGATACCCGACAAGCAATAATCATTAATCTCAGTTCGGGATAATACCCGTTATTCCCTACGGGTTGATAAAATCCGTGACTCGGGTTAATACCTGTTGCGCCCCCGCATCGAGCATTTTTTGACTATAATCAGCCATTAAATTGTCCTGTTGATGAATGTGGGGAGGTAAAACGGCGATCGCCCTTAAATCATGATCAGGTTTAATAGATTTAGCCCGAGAAATAGTGATCATATCCGCCACGGTATCACCTAGATAAATAATAGGTAAAGACTGCTGAATATTATTTCTCTGCTTAATAGATTCTACTGCCATAAATAACCCCGTAGGATCAGGCTTTCCCGGTGCATCCTCCATGGCAACTAATACAGGATCCTTTAAACCCAAACGGCGGGTTAAAATATATTCTGCCGAGCCCTTAGTCGCCCCACTAAAAAAACCCCAATAATAACCATTCTCTGTTAAGGTATGAAAAAAATCCAGATCCACTAATAAAGGTTCTTGGGTAATATAACCATCCCAAGTGTCCGCATTTTCAGGATCCCTACCACGGTAACGACACTGGAAAAAGTGGACAATTTCCTCATAAGAATATCTAAGGTGCGATCGGGATTTTCCTATCCCCTCATAATAACGATAAATTAACTCCTGAGAACCTTCCCAATCATTATTCCAAACCCCCTCCCCCTTCAAACTATCAATTTCCGCCATACTAGGACGAAAATTTCCCTCCGTAAAATGTTCCACTGTATCCGCTAAAGCCCGACGATAAGAATTAGTCACATCACGAATTACACCATCAATATCAAAAATTACAATTGCCACCATAGAAAAATTCACCAAAAAACTTGATTTTGTCACTATCCAATTTAAGCTATAATATACTATTGTCCAAAATTGTTACTATATATAAAATTATTATTTGGAGGTTTAATTGGAAGCTACAGTAGAAACCTTAGAAACAAACATTGAAGGTCGCTTTGTATTAAAAGTCGTTTGGTTAGACAAAGACGTTGCCCTAGCAGTAGACTATGTTATTAGTAAAGGTACCAGTCCTCTAACTCCTTATTACTTCTGGCCTCGTAGCGATGCTTGGCAAGACTTAAAAGATGAGTTAGACAAGAAAAACTGGATCACCGACACTGAAAAAATCGAATTGTTAAACCAAGCCACCGAAATCATCAATTTCTGGCAAGAAAAAGGTAGAGTTACCTCTATGGCACAGGCACAGCAAAAGTTTCCTGGGGTTGTTTTTTCCGGCACCAACTAATCATCTGACAAGGAGGGGTAACAGTTACAATACTTATCCCTTCACAGGATTTAGTCAAAAACTATCATACACAGGCAGTTGTTAAAATCTCTTCAAAAAACAACGCCAACATCATTAAAAGAAAAGAATTAAACCATTTCAGAACTCTCACATTGAGATAATATCATCATAGTATCCAAAAAATTAGAGGTTATTAAATCCCTTTTCACTATAGCCTCGTATTATTATAAAGAACGACATTGATTTTAGAATCCTATGACCTATTTAGAAACCACAGCCAAATTTTACTCAGAAGTCGCTCAAACCCCCGAAGTGGGTTTATGTTGCGTCCAAAGTAGTTCATTACAACTACCTGGGTTAAAAATTCCCTGCAAAATGCAAGAAATGAACTACGGCTGTGGCACAACGGTACACCCCAACGAACTCGCTAATAATCCCACCGTTTTGTATGTAGGAGTAGGAGGCGGTTTAGAAGCTCTGCAATTCGCTTATTTTAGCCGTCATCAAGGGGGAGTTATTGCCGTTGAACCTGTGGAAGCCATGAGAAATGTGGCAAGGGAGAATTTAAAACAAGCCACTACCCTTAATGATTGGTTTCAAGAAGAATTTGTGGAAATCCGAGAAGGTGATGCCTTTAACTTACCCGTAGCAGACGAATCCGTTGATTTGGTAGCCCAAAATTGTCTATTCAATATTTTTGAACCCCAAGACTTAGCCAAAGCCCTCAAGGAAGTTTATCGAGTCTTAAAACCGGGGGGAAAATTGTTAATGAGTGATCCCATCGCCACCCAACCCATACCCTCCCATCTCAGGCAGGATGAACGTTTACGCGCCATGTGCTTATCAGGGGCGCTGACTTATAACCAATATATCAAACATTTAATTGATACAGGTTTTGGGCAGGTAGAAATTCGTACCCGTCGCCCTTACCGTTTATTAGATACTAACAGTTATCAGTTAGAAAAACCCCTCTTATTAGAAAGTTTAGATACCGTATCTTTTAAAGTACCTATTGCCGATGATGGGGCTTGTATTTTT
Source organism: Cyanobacterium stanieri PCC 7202 (assembly GCA_000317655.1). NCBI lineage: Bacteria > Bacillati > Cyanobacteriota > Cyanophyceae > Chroococcales > Geminocystaceae > Cyanobacterium > Cyanobacterium stanieri. Next base: position 2,606,506 of record CP003940.1, on the reverse strand, counting down.
ACAGGAAAAACGGCTATTTATCATGGTGATTTAGATCATTTTGATGACAATGCAGGACATATTTTAACTAAGGGAGTACCTGCTTCTGTATGTGATAAAACCGCTGCTAAATTAAACAAATTTTCTGATATTTATATCACTGATTCCACATGGCATTATGACGGTGGAGGTTGTTGTTAATTAGGGATTGATGAAAAAGTGTAGTCATTAAGGTAGGGAATAGGGAATAGGTACTCTTGTAATGGTGTTCATCAATTAGCCACCTCCAACAATTGGCATTTTAAAGGCTAAAGCCTTTACTACAAGCCAAGGAAAAATAAGATAGATAATTTGTGACCAAATGAATAAAAAATTAATCAATAAATATGACTGTAAATACAATCACTACAATAACTCCTTTTAATCAGAAAATAAAAACGCCTTTACTTAAAGATAAAATAACAGTTTTACAAATTAATTTAGGGAAAAAATGTAACCTTGCCTGTCGTCATTGTCACGTGGAAGCAAGTCCAAAACGTACAGAAGAATTAACCCCCGAAATTTGTCAACAACTACAACAATTAATTGCTAAATTTCCTCAGATACAAACCGTTGATTTGACTGGGGGAGCTCCTGAATTAAATTATGGTTTTAAGTCCTTGGTGGACACTGCAAGGCAGTACGATAAAGAGATTATTGTTCGCTCAAATTTGACTATTTATTTTGAGGAAGGTTTTGAGGATATTCCTGTCTATTGTGCAGAAAATAAGGTTAGGATTGTGGCTTCTTTACCCTGCTATTTAGAAGATAATGTAGATAAAATGCGAGGTAAGGGAGTTTACGATCAATCTATTAAAGCTATTCAATGGCTCAATGATTTGGGTTATGGAACAGATCCAGATTTGATTTTAGATTTGGTTTATAATCCTCCTTTACCTACTACTAAAAAATTTTCTTTGACGGCGGAACAATCTAAGTTAGAAACAGCTTATAAAATGTTCTTACAAGAACATTTTGAGATTAGTTTTAATAACCTTTTAACTATTACTAATTTGCCCATTGGCAGAACTAAGTTTTTCTTGGGAAAACAGGGGTTAATTGATGATTATTTATCTTTTTTAGAGTCTAATTTTAATCCTACTACGGTTAATAGTTTAATGTGTCGTAATGAGTTATCTATTGACTATTTAGGTAATGTTTATGACTGTGATTTTAACCAGATGGAAAATTTACCTGCTAAAACCGATGATGGAGAGGATTTGACAGTTGCTAAGTTATTGGCAATGGATAGTTTAGATGTCATAGAAAAGATACAAACTGCACCCTATTGTTATGGTTGCACGGCAGGGAGTGGTTCGAGTTGTGGTGGTGCTTTGAGTTAGCACATCTTAACAAATTGAAAATAAGTGATTATGATTTCAAAAAAAGCTATTCAAATTTTTTCTGTGGGGATAATTGCACCTCTTACTTTGCAATCATGCCAACAAAATGCGGTGACTAATTCAGGGGATGCCGATACCCTAACAGGAAGATTAGTTATTACAGGTTCAAGCACCGTTGCCCCCCTTGTGTCGGAGATAGGGAAACAGTTTGAGGGGGAAAATCCTAATGTGCGTATCGATGTACAAACGGGAGGCTCATCCCGTGGCATTAGTGATGTGCGCAATGGTATTGCAGATATTGGCATGGTTTCCCGTGGTATCACCCCAGAGGATGACGATTTATCGTTTCATAGTATCGCTCAAGATGGGGTGGGCATTATCATCCATCAAGACAACCCTGTTGATAGTTTATCGGATGAGCAAGTTAAGCAAATTTTTACGGGGGAAATTAGTAACTGGCAGGAGGTGGGAGGAGAGGATGCCCCCATTACGGTGGTAAATAAGGCGGAGGGGCGCTCGACTTTGGAGCTATTTTTAGATTATTTTGCTCTGAGTAATAGTCAGATTAAGCCTTCTGTGGTAATTGGGGATAATCAACAGGGCATTAAAACTGTGGAGGGAAACCTTTTCGCCATCGGTTACGTATCTATTGGGACAGCGGAATTTAGTGTTAGTAACAATGTACCAATTAAGTTATTACCTCTTAACGGAGTGATGGCAAATGGGGATAATGTTGCCAATGGTAGTTTTCCTTTATCTCGTCCTCTCAATTTGGTAACCAATGGTGAGGAGGATTTGTTAACTCAAGCTTTCATTAATTATAGTCAATCGGCGGAAGTTCATGATCTCATTAAAAAACAGGATTTTGTCCCCCTCTCACGGTGATTTGCTATGGCGTTGGTTACTGACTATCATTGCGATGATTACGGGGGTTATTGTGGTGGTAATCACGGTATTTTTGTTTTCGGAAGCCTCGGCAGTGTTGGAGGAGGTGGGATGGGGGGCTTTTTTTCGAGATCCTTCTTGGCATCCCCAAGAGCAGTTTTTTAATTTGATACCGATGTTGTTGGGTACTTTGTCGGTGACAGTAGGGGCGGTTTGTTTGGCGATTCCTTTGGGGGTTGGTTCGGCTATTTTTGCCCAGTATTATGCACCTCGTGGGGTGGCTTATGTTTATCGTCAGTTAATTGAGTTGTTGGCGGGTATTCCTTCGGTGGTATATGGTTTTTGGGGTTTGGTGGTATTAGTACCATTGATTAATCGGTTTCAGGCACCGGGTACGAGTTTATTGGCTGGTATGGTTATTCTTACTTTGATGATTTTGCCCACGGTTGCCCTGACGGCGGAGGCTAGTTTTGAGGAAGTACCTTTGGAGTACAGACAGGGTGCGATCGCACTGGGCTTGTCAAAATGGGCCATGATTCGGGGGGTAATACTACCTGTGGCAAAATCGGGGGTGATGACGGGGTTTATTTTGGCGACGGGAAGGGCATTGGGGGAGACGATGGCGGTGTTGATGGTATGTGGCAATGTGGTACAAGTGCCTGACAGTTTTTTTGCCCCTGTGCGCACTTTGACGGCGAATATTGCCCTCGAAATGGCGTATGCTACGGGGAATCATCGTTCGGCTTTATTTGTCAGTGGTTTATGGTTGATGGGTGCGATCGCCCTTATGGTATTAATAGCGGAAATTATGAGGGATCAAAATGTTAAGTTATAAAAAAAGAGAGGGGTTATTAATTGGTATTTTATTGTGGTTAATGGCTCTGATTATTGTGGTATTTTTTGGTTGGTTTTTGGGAGATATTATTATTCATAGTTGGGGTAAAATATCTTGGCAATTTTTATTTTCTCAGCCATTAAATGCTGGTAGAGAGGGCGGTATTGCCCCTATTTTGGTGTCAACCTTTTTGATTTTATTTGTAACCATGGTAACGGCTTTACCTTTAGGAGTTGGCACAGCTATTTTTTTGACAGAATTTACAGAACAAAATAATTTTTTAGGGGTTTTAATTAGGCGTAGTTTAGATATTTTGGCTGGTGTTCCTTCCATTGTTTTTGGTTTGTTTGGCAATGCTTTTTTTACTATTAAATTAGGTCTAGGTTTTTCTATTTTATCGGGGGGGTTAACTTTAGCTTGTATGGTGTTACCCATTCTCATTCGCACCACGGAGGAAGGGCTGAGAAATGTTCCCCTCGATTATCGTTTGGGGGCGGCGGCGTTGGGCATATCTCAACGGGCGACTTTGTGGCGGATTGTCTTGCCTTCTGCTATGGCGAGTATTATTGTCGGGTTTGTGTTGGGGGTTGGTCGTGCGATCGCAGAAACCGCTGCCTTAATTTTTACTAGCGGTTATGTGGACAGAATGCCAGAATCTTTGATGGATTCGGGGCGCAGTTTATCGATTCATATTTTTGACTTGAGTATGAATGTTAGTGGCGGTGATGATAATGCTTATAGTTCGGCTTTGGTGTTATTGGTGCTTTTTTTCCTCATTAATTTTATTGCCAAAATGATTTTAAATCTTACTTCTAACCTGAGTTCGGGATAAAATTTATAGTCTTGTAAAGGTGTCAGGTATCGGGTGTCGGGTGTCAGGTTAAGAAATTTACAAAAACTGTATGTTAATTAATTTTATGGTATTTAGTTCCATCAAGGAATTAACAAAGGCTGGTGGTATTTTGAACCTGTAACCTGCAACCTGTAACCTGTAACCTAACCATACTGACAACTATTATCCCGAACTGAGGTTACTTCTATCAATCACAATAAAAATGTCTAACTTACCAATAAAAACTATTATTCTACCATCTTTAAACATAGAAAATTTATCTCTTTTTTATGATAAAAAACCTGCTTTTAAAGGAATAAATATGCCCATCCACGGAGGGAAAATAACCACTCTTATAGGGCCTTCTGGTTGTGGCAAAAGTAGCTTTTTGAGTTGTATTAATCGTTTGGTGGATATGATTCCTAATACTCACATTGAAGGTGATATTCGTTTGGATGGTTTACCGATTCTAGGAAAAAAAATAGATACCCTTAACCTTCGTCGTCGTATTGGTACCATATTTCAAAAACCTAATCCCTTCCCCTTTTCTATATATAAAAACCTTGCCTTTCCCCTCAAAGAACATGGCATAAAAGACAAAAATAAAATTGAATATTTAATCGAAAAAAACCTTAAAAATGTCGGTTTATGGCAAGAAATAAAAGATCGACTCCATCAAAATGCCCTATCCTTATCAGGAGGACAAAAACAAAGATTATGTATTGCCAGAGCCTTGATATTAGAGCCACAAATATTATTATTTGATGAACCCTGTAGCGCCCTCGATCCCATTTCTAGCGGTGTCGTAGAAGATTTAATCGCTAGTTTGAAAGATAAATATACCGTGGTAATTGTCACCCACAACCTCGCCCAAGCCAAGAGAATCGGTGATTATGGGGCTTTATTTTGGACTGAAAATAACATCGGTACTTTAGCCGAATTTGGCACTATCGAACAAATTTTTAACTCCCCCCAATCAGAAATTACCTCCGCTTATATTCAGGGGATTAGGGGTTAGAATAGGTTACGAGGGACGACTTCAGAGTTAAGGGTAATTTTTTTATTCAAAAATATGTGTTTTTCAGCATCATCGAGCTTTTTAATTAGTGCCGTCGGTATCTGTTCGGGAAGTTATTGTGTTAGTAGAGTTAACCAAACCAATGTTTATGACTATTTACCCATAGCCCTTACTCCCATTCTTTTTGGTATCCAGCAGGGATTGGAGGGAATGGTTTGGCTTTCTCTAAATTCTGCTGACTCTCAAATAACTAAGACTTATGCCTTCGGTTTTTTATTTTTCTCTCACTTTCTCTGGCCTTTTTGGATGACATTTTCTGTGCTGAAGGTAGAAACAGGAGAAACTATCAAAAAGGTTTTAATTGGATTATTAACTATAGGCTTTCTGTATGGTGTTTTCCTTTATTTCCCCCTTTTAGTTAATCCCGATTGGTTATCAGTTAATCAGGTTTATGGCTCAATCCAATACCGAATCCATGTTATGAGCCATGGCATCGTTTCTCCCTATTTAGGGATTTTGTTATATGTGATGCTTACTTTATTGGGCTTAATGCTTTCATCCCATAGAGGATTGAATTATTTAGGGGGTTTAATTTTTATCGCTTTGATTTTTAGCCAATTACTTTTTGATTATGCTTTAATATCTGTGTGGTGCTTCTTCGCTGCTGTTACTTCTTCCTATTTGCTTTATTTTTTCTCTTCTGAGGAATTATTCCAAACAAGTTAACTAGGGTGCGCTGGATAGAGTACCCCTTTACAAATTACTAAGTGGCACTGTGCGATCGCACCTTATCCTCAAGTGACCATTATCCTTTGAACCTCCACTGCCTGAAGGCGAGTGGATTCCCATATAGACTCTTAACTAGACCTTAGTCCCCGTCAGAACGCCATTACTGGGCTGTTTCATCACGATAGTTCCTACCGCCATATTTTGTAAACCTCTATTTCTGATTACTTCTGCTGCCGCAATATCTCGATCTTTTTCATAGCCACACTCAGGACATTTATGGACTCTCAGATTCAATGGTTTTTTACCCGTATGAGTGCCACAATTGGGGCATATTTGCGAACTATAGTCCTTATCTACCCTCTCAAAGTAAGTATCCGTTTGTGAACAAACATACTCAAGGATATTAAAAAATTGACCTATTCCCATGTCTAAAGATTGCTTAGAAAACAAACCCCTTGACCAAGAATTAAAATTAATATCCTCCACAAATATCATTCCTACCCCATCACACAACTGATGAGCTAACTTAAAATGGTAATCCTTGCGACTATTGGCAACAGCTTCATGTAACAAAGAAATTCGATGGTGTAGTTTCTTCCATTTTCCTGAGCCGATTATTTTATTTCTTAACTTTCTTTGCAGTAATTGAATCTTGCGCAGAGTCTTATCTAAAAAACTAGGTCTTGGAATTACTAACCCATCGGAGGTTGCTATCATACTCCCAATACCAACATCTATACCCATAGCATGACCATGGGCTATTGGTTGTACTACATCCACATCTAACTCAATCATCAAATTAGCATAGTAACCACTAGCTTTTTTGATTATCTGAACCTGTTTAATGACAAAACCTTCGGGAATATCCCTCGACTTAATCAGTTTAACTGATTTCAACAAAGGCATTTTTAGATGATTACCTTCTAAAGTTGGTTTGCCCAATACATTAAAAGACTTCATTATTTTTTTGTACCGAGGAAAACCTAAGCCTTTAGATTTCATGTCATTAAAAGCTCTATCAAGTTTTCTTAAGGTTTGTTGCATTGCCTGAGCATTGCCAGATTTAAGAAAATCATTGGTTTTCTTGGCTTGAGTTAGCTCGGCAGACTGAGCGTGATAGTTAGGGTATTCAAAAGGTTTTACAATATACTCCCCATTTAAAGAACATCTATCTATGGGGCAACTACGACTGTTGTACCACAACTTTCGTTCATACAAAGCATGATTCCAAACCGATTTACAAACAGCGAGGTTGTGTTCAATGATCTCTATCTGTTTTGCTGTAGGTTTGAGCTTGTAGTTGAACGTTAGATGTAGCATCTCAAATATTGTTCCTTTGACTTAGGGCTATCCTAACACACTTTCTTACAATATGTTTATTGTTTTTGTAAGAAATATAAAGTCGTGCTAGAAGCACGAGGTTTTAAACCCATTTTTTTTTGATAACTAATTTTCGTCAGCAAATTCAATATCAATTAGAAGATAGTCCGAGTTTAAAACCTTATTTAGCACAAATATATCCCCTCTGCTATCAAGATAGTCGCAAAATAGCATCTCAAAAATCTGGACTTCCTCTTAACATTTTTCCCGAACAACCCATCGCACTTTTAGAACAAATACTCGACGAAAATTGGCTCCCTTAAAACACTTCATGGAAAAAGGGTACAATATTTGTACCCTCAGAGAATGTACTTCTCATTAAACATATTTGATATTTAGCTAAATCTTTGTTTTGTCTTGATTAATGACTTAACTTTTGGCATTAATTTTGGGTTTTAGAGCTAGTTTTCTTTGCCACAAAGCACCAAATCCCAATAACCCTAAACTAATAATAGTGCTAGGTTCAGGTGTCTTGCTAGGTTCAGGTACTGGTACAGTCGCAAGGTTAAGTCTAACACTCCAGTTGTCTATCCCATGAGTAATTGTTCGTGCTGTCGGAGAGGGACTGAAATTTGCATTGTTCCGCTCATACCCAAACTGAATCAGAGAACCAGTGATAGAAAAATCAGGTCCAGAACCCCCATCCAATGCAAAAAAATTGCCATCGGTAAGACCAAGAAGTGATTTAGTTTGCCAAGGTGAACCAGTTGATACGCCTGTTGTTCCAGTTCTAAATATTCTTCCATCTTGTAGAATAGCAAATCCATCCCCAAAAGTCCCCGCACTGGGGGTTAATCCTCTCACATCGGCAGAATAATCAATAGAAACGATAGCTCCTAACGCAGGATTATAGATAGCATTATTATTAAAATGAAATACATTAACAGCCGTGCCACCTGTCAAAGTATGAGTCATGGAACGAAAGGCATCGGGATTACCTCCAGAAAGACTTTGAGTTGCCGTTTCTCCGGACGAGCCAGATGGACTGGGTGTTATGTTAACAATCCTTGTCCAATCTGCATCATTGAATGTTCCATCAAAAAAAGTTGCTGCTTGAGCGGGTGTTGCCACCAAAAAACTAAAAGTAAGAGCAGAGGCGGTAAGAACTACCTTTGATAAGTTTTGCTTACCCCCCCCCGATCTCTCAATAAGATCTACTAATACCATAACGGGATTCCTCCTAAATTATTACTTCTAATCATAGTCAGCACTTAAGTATTATTACTGTTCATTTTGTTACCTTTATTAAATCTTTATATAGTCATAAAATTTTTATATAGTCATAAAATCTTTATATAGATTGCGATGTGCCGAAACATTTAATACATCTGAAATATTGGCAATAAGCAAAAATAGCACCATCCCAACATGATTGCACTCTATATTCTCAAAAAGGCTGTCAGATGGTAAGTTTAGGGTTCACTTTATCTAACATGAATTAGTCAAAGGATTGAACATCGGAACATCAATTATTTGCGGGTTTATTATCAGATGCAGTAATTATGCCGTTAGGGTTACGGGGGTTAATCGGTAAATATGGGCAAGTTGACTCGCCGTTTTTAGATCATTATTTTGTAAGGCTAAACGCAATTTATCTAGTTTTTCTGCTTCTTCAAGAGATATATAAGAAGAACAATGTTTTTCACTATAAATAGGAGTGACATCAATTTCAGCGATGTATTCACCTTGACGGATAAGTTTTGTTTCAGTTTTTGTGTTATTCACCGTTTTTATTTTCGAGTTTTATAGTCTTTTTCCCAACGGTTTAAAGTTGGACGATAAGCAGTGATTAAAACCGCAGGAGAATCAACATTTTTGGTCTTTCCCATAGTAATAAGAGCAAATTAAATCCCTATCAATATTTCAAAGAGAAATTGAGAAATGGAGTACCCCCTTACAAATAACTAACCATGACGGTTTCTCCTTGAGGGGATAAGTCACTGTCGGCATCTTCTAGGGTTATAATAACTCCTGAAGAGTCTAGTATATCTGGATCTAAGGGTAAATTAATTAAACTGTTACCTTCTCTATCTGGTCTAAATTCTCCACAGTAAATTACCTTTCCATCGACAACTCCCCATATTCTATAGACTTGATTGTCGTCAATGGGTGATAGGTTTTGAGTTGTTACCATTATTTTATCGGCTTGAGTGTTTACCAGTACACTGCCTGATGATTGAGGATTTAATTCTGTGCCTGTGAGGGATACTAGATTATTATTTGCTTGGCGTAAAAGCGCGATCGCACTTTGATATTCTTGTAATTCCCTATCCATTCGGGCAACTTGTCTTTGCAAACCATAACTATAACCTCCTAAAACGACTATCAACATGGCGCTAATAGTGCTGAAAATGATAGGTAAACGGCGATGTTTAACTATGGTTTTAGTTTCTGGAATTACTTGACTTTCTTGTTTTGCTTGGGCTAAGATGCGATCGCCCAGTGTTTTAGGTAACTCCACCTCTGGTAAAGCTAGGGGATAAAGGGCTAGGGTTTTTTGTAGGCTTTCAATTTCCTGTTGTAACTCAGGTTTAGATTGCAATAACTGATGCACCGTGGATGTCTCTTCGGGGGTAGAATCTCCCAACACATAACTGGCTAAAAGTTCCCTGATTTCTTCTTCTTTAAAATCTTTCATCATTAATTTACTAACTCCTGTAATAACTCTCTCAACTTCAATAATCCTTTGCGTTTATAGGTTTTTACCGTGCCAAGGGGCATATTTAATTTTTCAGCAATTTCCGATTGACTCAAGCCGTCAAAATACGCCATTTCCAACACCCGTTGATGTTGCATAGGTAAACGGGCGATCGCATTTCTAACCTTGTGTGACACTTCCTTTAGGGCAACTTTATCCATCAAACCACCATATTCCTGAGAAGGAGAATTATTAAACCATTTGAGAATCCTTTTACGATAAGAACTTTTTTGCCTGTGTCTATCAATCGCTCGTGAGCGAGTCATCGTTACCAAAAACACCAGCATTGAGCCTCGACTTTCATCATAATTACCCTTTTTAGAAATATAAAGGAAAATCTCTTGGGTTAAATCCTCCGCTTCCTGAGTATTACCCAACATACGCAACGCTACCCGATAGACAACTTCACCATAACGCTCATAGAAAATTCCCAAAGCGGAAATATTGCCCGAGCGCAACTGTTCAAAAAGTTCTGCATCTGTCCGATTTGACAGCATGGTAATTAACTGATTATTTTACAAAAGAGAGATATATACATTTAATAAAAATACGAAGCCCAAGGAAAAAAGGATTTACGATTAATGAATTTAGAATACTGGTATTTGTTTCCCACTGCCATCGGCATCGCCACCATTGCCATGGCTTCGGGGGTAGAAGGAGCTACTTTTTTTACTCCTTTGCTTCTCATTGCCCTAAAATTGCCTCCCGAGGTAGCCATCGGTATCGGCTTAATTACGGAGGTTTTTGGCTTTTCCAGCGGTTTGTTTGCCTATATTCGCAAAGGCTTAATTGACTTTAAATTGGGCAGAATGCTTTTACTGGTTAGTATTCCTATGGCTTTAGTGGGAACATGGTTTGGTAATATTATTCCTGCCAATGTCCTTAAAGGAATTTTAGCAGTAGGTTTATTCGTCATTGCCACCAGTTTTTTGAAATCTCCCGATCAACATACCTTAGAATTATTGGATGAAGATATAAAAACCACCCAAGAAGAAAAAGAACCCCAAACCTGTATTACTGACAAAAATGGCAAAACGTACTGTTACACCATCTTTCACCGCATTGAGGGGTATTTATTGGCAAGTATAGGGGCTTTATTTTTGGGGATGGTATCTACTGGTTTAGGTCAATTAAACGGATTTTATCTCCTCCAAAGATGCCGTGTACCAAGCCCCGTTGCGATCGCCACTAGCGTATTTATCGTTGCCATCACCGCGCTAATCGCATCCATTGGTCATGTTATTCAATTTGCCCAAGCAGGGGGCGAGGAATTACAAATGGTGTTTAATATCGTTATGTTTACCGCTCCAGGGGTTTTAATAGGCGCTCAACTAGGCTCCATAGTTGCCACAAAATTATCTCAGGAAAAACTAGAAAGGGCTATGGGCATATTATTTATATTTGTAGCCTTATTAATTATGGGAGAATTAATTATTTAATTAAATCCACTTTACCATCGACTTCGTATATTAAATAAATGAGTAAATAAATTAACTTGAAACCTTTGAAGCGTGAGAATCAATTTCCTAAAATTAGGTGGTTAGTAATTTTTGGGTTGAGTTTACTTGCCCTAATAACAATTCATTATTTTAATATTACCCCATTATGGAATCAAATGTTAACGGGGATTAAGGAAATGGGTTTTTGGGGTTTTATCCTCTTTATTGCCATCTATAATATAGCAACTCTCTTATTCATTCCAGGTTCATTATTAACCATGAAAGGAGGTTGTTTATACGGGATAATTTGGGGAACAGTTTATGTATCTATTGCCGCTATTTTAGGAGCTATTTTTGCTTTTTTATTAGGACGTTATTTTTGTCGTAATTGGGTACTAAAAAAGCTGAATCAATATCCAAAAATTAAGGCGATCGAGAAAGCTATTGCTCAAGAAGGCTGGAAAATAGTATTTTTGATGCGTTTATCTCCCCTATTTCCCTTTAATTTACTTAACTACCTCTTAGGAGTAACCGATATTTCATTCCGAGACTATTTTATCGGTTCTTTAGGAATATTTCCCGGAGTTTTTGCCTATGTGTATCTTGGTTCTTTGGCGGTGGATTTAACCAGTGTGGATCAATCTTATTATTCAGGAAATGAGAATAATCATATTATGTCCTTAATTTTAAGAATAGTTGGATTATTAGCTACCATTTTACTCACCATATATCTTAACAAATTAGCTAGAAAAGCCCTCAAAAACAACCTTGAAAATGGAGAAAAAAATCATGTCACCATTAACGAAAAGTGTTAAGACAGTAACAAGTAAAATATCTAAATTATCTCAGCTAATTATGTTAAGTTTTTCTACCCTGATTTTGACCCTATTTATTCATATTAATCCTGTATTTGCCCAAGAAGCAGGGGGCGCTTTTAATCCTCAGCAATGGTTACTCGATGCTTTACAGTGGATTGATAGTTTGGGGGGATTAGGGGCGATCGCCTTTATCCTATTATATATAATAGCTACCGTAGCCTTTTTACCAGGTTCCATTCTCACCCTTGGGGGGGGAGTCGTGTTCGGAGTTGTTTTAGGCTCAATATACGTCTTTTTGGGGGCAACCATCGGCGCCACCCTTGCTTTTTTAGTTGGTAGATATATCGCCCGAGATTGGGTAGCAGGGAAAATTCAAGGCAACCAAAAATTTGCAGCCATTGATGATGCAGTAGGGCGAGAAGGCTTAAAAATAGTGCTACTAACCCGTTTATCCCCCGTTTTCCCCTTCAATCTTCTTAACTACGCCTACGGAGTCACAGGGGTATCTCTCAAAGATTATTTTATCGGTTCGGTAGGCATGATACCCGGCACCATTATGTATGTCTATATCGGCTCATTAGCTGGAAATATCGCCACCATCGGCGCCGACACCCCCAGTAATCCTACCGTAGAATGGGCTATCAGAATTATCGGTTTCATTGCCACCGTTGCTGTCACCGTCTATGTCACAAAAATAGCCAGAAAAGCCCTTGATAATCAAGTATTAGAAACCACGGAATAAATTGACAACATAAACTTAATTTTTAAATATAGTCAATGCTGACTTACCATGGTGAACTGCATTTATAGCTGTACAAAGTTTAATTTGAATACGACTATGTTCTCCTTGGGGCATTGGTTTTTGTTCTATTTTTCCATCAACAAATTCAGAAGCAGGTTTAGTTTCTGATAACTCTAAAAATTCTGCTAAAGTTAACCTTTTCGTCGTGGTAGTAATCATATTTTAACTAACCTAATTAGTCCATATAACCATTGTACAAAATCTATTTAAAACCATGAATATACAGCAATCCATCAACATCCCTCCCATGGATGAACATAACCAACAATTAATATCCTATGTACACCCCCCAGATTGGCAAAATCCCCGCCCTCAAGAGAAATATGATCTAGTGGTTATTGGGGCAGGTACAGCGGGGTTAGTGGTGGCGGCAGGGGCGGCAGGATTAGATTTAGGTCTAAAGGTTGCCCTCGTGGAAAGACATCTGATGGGGGGAGACTGTCTCAATTTTGGTTGTGTACCTTCTAAGGCGGTAATTCGTTCGGCGAAGGTGATTGGGGAGATGCTTAAAGCCCCTGATTTGGGGGTAAATGTGGATGGTGTTACCGTTGATTTTGCCACAGTAATGGGGAGGATGCGCAAATTGAGGGCGGGAATTAGTCATCATGATTCTGCTACTCGGTTTAAAAATTTGGGCATTGATGTTTTTTTGGGAGAGGCTCGTTTTTTACGGGGTAGTGCTATAGAAGTGGATGGACAAAAATTAAGCTACAAAAAAGCGGTAATTGCTACGGGGGCAAGGGCGGTTACTCCCAACATAGAAGGCATTGACGAGGTAGGTTTTTTTACCAATGAAACAATTTTCTCGTTAACGGAATTACCCCCTCGGTTGGCAGTAATAGGAGGAGGGCCTATTGGTTGCGAGTTAGCCCAAACTTTCCATCGGTTGGGTTCAAAAGTGAGCTTAATCCATAAGTATCCCCATCTTTTGAATAAGGAGGATGAGGAAGCGGCGAAAATTATTGAAGATACTTTGATTAGGGAGAAAGTTAATTTAATTTTATCGGCTCAACCCATCAGGGTGGAAAATACGGAGGAGGGTAAAAAGATATATTATCGCTCGGATAGGGGGGAAGATTCGGTAATAGTGGATGAGATTTTGATGGGGGCTGGAAGAGCGCCTAATGTGGAGGGTTTGAACCTCGAAGCGGTGGGGGTGGAATATGATAACCGTAGGGGAGTTGTGGTCAATGATTTTTTACAGACTACTAACCCGAAAATTTTTGCGGCGGGGGATATTTGTAGTAAGTTCAAATTTACCCATACGGCGGATGCTATGGCGCGGATTGTAATTAAGAATACTCTGTTTTCTCCTTTTGGGTTGGGTAAGTCGAAGTTTAGTGATTTGGTGATTCCTTGGGTTACTTTTACTGACCCTGAAATTGCCCATGTGGGTATGTCTGAGCAGGATTTACACCATAAGGGCATTGAATATAATGTTATCAAAGTTTCGTTTAATGGGGTTGACAGGGCGATCGTGGATGGGGAGGAGGAAGGTTTTGTAAAAATCATCCACTCCAAGGGTTCGGATAAAATTTTAGGGGCTACCATTGTGGCTAGTCATGCAGGGGAAATGATTTCGGAAATAACTGCGGCGATGGTTAATGGGGTGGGTTTAAATGGTTTATCGTCGGTGATTCATTCTTATCCTACCCAAGCTGATGCTATCAAAAAAGCGGCGGATGCTTATCGGCGTACTTTGTTAACTCCTACTTCTAAGAAGATTTTGGGTATTTTGACTAAATTATCATAAAAAAATAACCATAGCTAAAGCTATCACTACGAACCAAATTAACTTAAGGATATTCAAAATATTGACCTGTTTTTGCCAATTCTGTCACCATATTTTGTCTAATGGGATTATATTTTAATTTGATTTCTGCTACTTGTTTTTCATTTACTTCTGTCTCCCAATAATGATCAACTAACATCATTTTATAGGCTTCTTTTTCATAACATTCTAAGAAACTTTTAAGCATGGAATAAAGACTATTATAAACACAAATATTGTCATGATATATATGCCATATTTTCCCTGTTTTTTGTTGCTCTAAAGAACACTCTATGGCGTAATATTCTCCCTCAAAAGTAAAAAGTGGAAAAATGTTTTCTGGATAAATATAAAAATCTTGTTGATTAAAATTTTGCCATTGATGATAAACTTTTAGGGATTCTTCTATACTTAAAAAATAATGGTAATAAAATAATGGTTCTTCCACTGTCAGATTTGTGCCATTATGCCATTGATATAATTGTTTTGCTTCATCAGGTATTTTAAAAGGAAAATGTTTTAGTTGATTGTCAATTTCTATAAGAGTTAATCTGGGCTGGAAACTATCAGTTAATTGATTGTTTTGATTAGTGTATTTTAAAATTGCTGTGATAATTTCGATGATTTCATTACTCATGACAAGAATTGGTAATAATAGATATGAAAATAAGATTGTATTTAAGAATATATTGGTAAATGGATCCTAATTTAAAATTATCTAGCTACGATTATTTTTTGCCTCCAGAATTAATTGCTCAAAATCCTGTCACCCCGAGGGATTCTTCTCGTTTGTTGGTGGTAAAGCCAGAGGGGGTAGTTGATCATCAAATTTTTGCTAATTTGCCTGATTTACTCTCCCCTGGGGATTTGTTGGTGTTGAATAATACTCGTGTAATTCCTGCTCGTTTGTATGGAAAAAAGTCCACAGGGGCGATGGTGGAGGTGTTGTTGGTGGAGGAAAAGTCTCCTCTTTGTTGGTTGGCTTTGGTAAAACCCGGGAAGCGTTTTGGTTTGGGGGCGCAGATTATTTTTGAGGATGAGGTGACGGGGGATTATCTAACGGCGACGGTGATTGATAAGGATGAGGCAACGGGGGGCAGAATTTTACAGTTTAGCGCCCCTAAAGGATTATCTTTTTGGGATTTGTTGGAGAGGTTGGGTAATATTCCTTTTCCTCCTTATGTGACGGAGTCGGAGGCACTACCATCCCAGTATCAGACTATTTACGCTGAAAAGCAAGGGGCGATCGCAGCACCAACGGCAGGATTACATTTTACTGAGGATGTTTTTAATAGTTTAGCTCAGAAACAAGTGGCGATCGCCCATATAACTCTCCATGTGGGTATCGGCACATTTCGCCCTGTGGAGGTGGAGGATATTCTTAACCATGAAATGCACCAAGAATGGATAGAAGTTGATAAAGTAACCATCGATAAAATTAAGGAAACCAAAAGCCGTGGCGGTAGGGTAATCAGTGTCGGTACGACGGTAGTTAGGGCTTTGGAGGGTACTTTTGCCCATCATAATGGTTTGATGCCTTATCGTGGCAAAACAGATCTGTTTATCTACCCCGGTTATGATTTTAAGGTCATCGATGGATTAATTACTAATTTTCATTTACCAAAATCTAGTTTATTGATGCTTGTGGGGGCGCTCATTGGTAGGGAGAGATTACTTAGTATATATCAAGGGGCGATCGAGGAAAAATATCGTTTTTATTCCTTTGGGGATGCCATGTTTATCGAACCCAAAAGGGGTTTAAACAATTGACAATTGATAATTGACAATGAACAATTATAAAGTCCCCCAGGATTGGGGGATTTAGGGGGCGAAACCAAAACTTTAATACCTGACACTTATCTTTTTTTCCTCAACTCTCAAAAGTCCAACTATTAATTATTTTTATCAACTATGTCTGTGCAGATATTTAGGGCTTATTCTCAATTAGTAACAAGTAGTTGCAAATAGCCATCAAAGAGAAGTATCATTAATAGAGAAAGAATTGTCAGGAATCTTTATGGCTTTAGACACTACCGCATCAATTAAGAAAAAGCTCAATTCTCGGGGATGGCGTATGACTCCCCAAAGGGAGAAAATTCTGGAGGTTTTTTATAATTTACCCCAAGGGAATCATCTGAGCGCCGAGGAGTTGCATAACCTTTTAGAAGAACAAGGGGAAAATATCAGCTTATCGACCATTTACCGTAGTGTCAAATTGATGACTAAAATGAGGGTATTACGGGAATTAGAATTGGCGGAAGGTCATAAACATTATGAGTTAAATCATCCTTACCCCCATCACCATCATCATATTGTCTGTATTCAGTGTAATAAAACCATTGAGTTTCAGGATGATTCTATTCTCAAACATAGTCTTAAACAATGTCAGAAGGAGGATTTCCAGTTAATTGATTGTCAGTTAACGGTGATGACTATTTGTCAAGAAGCCTTGGAAATGGGTTGGCCTTCTACTTTGCCTAGTGATTGGTGTTGCAGTCGTGCCATTGCAGAGGGACACCATAAATAATTGATAATGGATAATTGAGAATTGATAATTAACAATTATTATCTTTTGCCTATTGCCTTTTGAGTTTGTAGGTGTTGTTTGATGATGGCATGGCAACACCTATTTATACAAAAGGGGAGCCAGAGCGAAGGGGTTTCACTCTGGCTATTAGGTGTGGTTTAAGTGTTAGGTACTTATATTATAGCCAAACTGTTTTAATTTTGGCAAGAAAATCCGAAAATTTTTGCGTAGAAATTGAACTCTCCATCGAGGGCTTTTTTGATGTTTTCTGCTTTGCGAAAACCATGCCCTTCGTCGGCAAAGGTAACGTAGGTGGTGGTAATACCTTTTTCTTTGAGGGCTTTTACCATCATTTCGGCTTGGTTGGGGGGGACGACTTTATCTTCTAATCCTTGGAAAAAAGCGACGGGGCAGGATAGTTTTTCGATATGATTTAGGGGCGATCGCACTTTATAAATTTCTTTTTCTTCCGGGTATTTACCAATAAGATTATCAAGATAACGGGATTCAAATTTATGGGTATCGGTGGCAAGAATTTCTAAGTCACCAATGCCATAATAACTTGCCCCTGCCTTAAATACATCATGGAAAGTAAGCGCCGCTAGGGTAGTATAACCCCCCGCACTGCCTCCAGAAATTGCTAATTTTTCCTGATTAACTTTTTGGGCTTCTACCAAATATTTAGCAACATTGATACAATCCTCCACATCCACAATACCCCAGTTTTTAGCTAACCTTTGACGATAATCCCGACCGTATCCCGTACTACCTCCATAGTTCACATCCACAAAGGCAAAACCCCGACTTGTCCAATATTGAATACGCAGGTTATAACTGGCGGTAGTCATAGCGGTGGGGCCTCCATGGCTTTTGACGAGCAAGGGCGGTAATTCCCCATCAGGGGCTTGGTAATCTTTGTTTTGGGGGGGATAATACCAAGCATAGGCGGTGTTACCGTTGCTGGTGGGAAATTCGATTTGTTCGGGTTGGGTAAGATAACCGTCGTCTAAATCGAGGTTACTGGCTTGTTGCAAAATTTCGGTTTCTTGGTTGACGGTATCCCCCAAAACTACGGCGGTGGGTTGATTTGGTGAACCCCCTGTAAATAAAATTTGGCTACCGTTGACTTGTAAATAGGCGATGTTGGTGTAGCTAACGTTAAGGTTGGTGAGGTTGTTATTTTTTGTATCCAAACTGGCAAGGTGCCAAATACCGTTTTGGGTATAGGTACAAACGATGGTATTTTCATCAGCGAAGCCGTACACCGATTCCCCAAAAACCCAGTGAGGATAACCAAATTCAGCATTGAGGGGGTATAGGGGGGTTAGGGTGCCGTCTTTTTCTCGGCGATATAAATTCCACCAATCGGTGCGATCGCTGCTAAAATGTAAAGTACCGTTAGGACTAAATTCTGGCTGACAAATAGATTCGGTTTCGCTTCCTGCCACGATTTCACTATCTTTAATTTCCCCCTGCTCATCAAAAGTAGCAAGATGTAAAAGGGTACTTTCCCACGGCATATAAGGGTGATGCCAACATAACCATGCTAACTGGGAATCATCAGGACTGAGGCGAGGGGAGGTGTAAAAGTCTGCACCCTGCACGAGATTTTTTACTTCCCCTGAGTTTAAATCGATGGTGACAAGTTTGTTTTCTGGTTCTTTTTCGGGGTTACTATGATCTTCAGCAACGCAAATTAAACGATTACGGCTTTTATCAAGGCAAAAGTCGGTATATCTCACCTGTGATTCGGGGGTGAGGGGTTGGGGGTGTTCCCCTATTTTTTGCACATATACCCTTTGATCTGCATAATTACTAAAATAGATTACACCATCTTTGATCAAAAATGCTCCTCCGCCATACTCATGGACACGACTACGCACATTAAAAGGGGCAGGGGTGACATCTTCTTTTCGACCATTGGTATAGCGAACTATAACGGCTCTACCACCTTCTGAGGGACGATTTTCGAGCCAGTAAACGTCTTTTTGGTCAAATTTAACGGAACTTAAGCCAATGCTCCCTGATACGATTAAATCTGAGGTTATGGGCGATCGCCATTCACCGTAACTTGCGATTTTTACTTCTGTCATAGGATTAATTTTATAATTTCTTTATCATCATCTTGACATAGAAACTGACAGTAAGAGGCAAAAGGCAAAAGGCAAAAGGCAAAAGGCAAGAGGCAAGAGGCAAGAGGCAAGAGGCAAGAGGCAATAGGCAATGGGGAAAAGGCAATAAAATAATTGTCAATTGTCCATTGTCAATTGTTAATTCTTCACACCTTTATCCCGAATTGACGTTAACTTATAGTTATAGACTGTTCCCAGTCATAATTGATACATTATAAAAACAGGATTTAGTATCATATATAAAATGACCACAAATAATTATCAACCCACAGAAATCGATGACGGTATCTCAACACCACCCGAATTGAATATATTTACCATCCTCCGATTAGGCTTATTCAATCTCGGAGTCGGTTTAATGGCAGTCTTAACCCTTGCCGTCTTAAACCGAGTCATGATTACCGAACTCGCCATTCCTGCCAGTATTGCCGCTGGAACCCTTGCCCTATCTCAACTTGTCGCTCCCATCAGGGTATGGTTAGGGCAACTCTCAGACGGTAAAAAAATATTTGGTTTTCATCGCACAGGCTACATCCGCACAGGAATCGTCATGGCAGGAGTAACAATTCTTATCGCCGTGCAGTTAGTGTGGATTTTGGGAACTAACATAGAAGTTAATGGTGGTTGGCAATGGAATCCTGTCACTATCGGCACCTCTGTAGGTTTAGGAATTATTTTCATTCTCCATGGTGTTGCCCTTAGTGCTAGTTCAACCCCTTTCACAGCCTTATTAGTAGATATTTCTGAGGAAGAAACTCGCTCGAAAATTGTTGCTATCATTTGGTCAATGTTAATGGTTGGTATCGTCATTGGCGGTATTACGGGCAATGTATTTTTAGGAAGCCTTGCGGTGGGTGAAACGGAAGAAAACCCCTTAATCTCCGTGGCGGATTTACAAACCCCCATTAATATGCTGTTTCTTTTTGTTGCGGGAGTAGTTGTTATCCTTGCCTTGGTTGGTACTTGGAATATCGAAAAAAAATATTCTCGTTTCCATCTGCGCGCTAGTAACGAAGCAAGACAGGAAAATATCGGTTTGCGTCAAGCCCTCAAGGTGTTAACTTCTTCCCGTCAAACAGCTATCTTTTTCTTTTTCTTGATGATGGTAACCATCAGTTTATTCATGCAAGAGTCAGTGTTAGAACCCTATGGGGGGGATGTATTTGGCATGGGCATTGGCGAAACCACCCTGCTAAACTCTTTTTGGGGGGTAGGAATTTTGTTGGGTTATAGTGCCACGGGATTTTTAGTAATTCCCCGTATCGGTAAGAAAAACACCACGAGAATCGGTTGTGTATTGGTAGCGGCTTGTTTCCTACTAATTATTTTTGCTGGACTAACTCAAAATGAGGAAATTCTTAAAGCTACTATGGTATTATTTGGTATCGCCGCAGGAATTACCACCATCGGCTCTTTGAGTCTTATGTTAGATTTAACGGTAGCTGAAACAGCAGGAACTTTCGTTGGTGCATGGGGTTTATCTCAAGCTATGGCGAGGGGAATTGCCATTGCCCTTGGGGGTTGGGTTTTAGATATTGGTAAATTAATATTTGGCTCAAACCTATGGTTAGCCTATAGTACCGTGTTTTTCTCTGAGGCATTAGTGGCATTGACTGCCATTGTTTTACTCAACAAGGTAAACATCAAAGAATTTAAAGAGTCTACCCGCAAAGCCACCGAATTAGTCATGGAAGGAGATTTGGACTAGGAAATTAATTTGAGTTCGGGATCACATTTTCTGGTTAAGGGGGTAATAGGGAATGGGCAATAGTTTGATTAATATATATTGAAAACAAGGGGTTAAAGCCCCTTGCTCAAAATTATTGGAACATTGGCAATGAATAGGGGACAATTTTATTAAACTGATTAATTTTTACTCTCAACTATTCATTAAATTTTTCAAATATGGTTTAAATTACTCCACTACCAGAGTTCCAACCATACCTTCTTCTCTATGGTTGCCTACACTACAATAATATTCAAACTCACCCACTTGATCAGCGGTAAATTCGATGGTGTCACAATCTCCGTCATCGCTTACCTCGGCAGTAGAAATACCTAAATCATCTACCACCCAGTTATGGGTACCCCCTGCACTACACAAAGTTACTTCTACGGTAGAGCCTTGGGAAACTACCAAAGTGGGGTTTGCTTCATCATCCCCATCGAGGGAGAATTCCCTACCTTCAGCATTCATGGCGATGGAAATACTGGGTTGAGTGTCAAGCATAACGTCTTCCTCAATGGCACCATCCCCTAAAAGGGCATCATTTGGCGCTTCTAATTCTGTTTGACAAGCGGCTAAACCAGTCATGGCAACTACTGCTAATAAAGGGGTGAATATTTTTTTCTTTCTAAACATAAATCGTTCTCATTTTAAATTTTGGATACGTTTGCATTGTAACGCAAAGTTTTTAAAATCGTTTTTTGAGAACAAATGTTCAGGCTTTTTCACCATTATTAATTGAATATTTTTGTGAATAAACTTATTGATGAAAAGGAATTGTCAGGAAGGGGATAAAAACTAATAATATCCAACTCAATTGGTACCATTTAAAGGGATTGAGGCTTTTTTGTTCATCAATTAATGCCTCTATTCTGTCGTTGAGACGAAAGTTAATAAAAGGACAGATAAAGTTACCTTCTAAGGGGTTTGACTCTTCCATGGCTTTCTGGGTAACTATTAACAAAGATTCAGCTAAGAGAAGAAAATCTACAGATTTAGAGGCGGTATGATCTGCTCTTAATTCCCTTAATAAAATCAAATCTTGCCAGATAAGATTGTTATTTGGTAGCCAAAAAGTAATCCTTTTACAGTAGGATAAACAGAAAAAAATGAGGGGATCATGGTGTGTTTGATGGGCTTTTTCGTGGGCAATGACTGCTTGTAGGTGATCGGGAGATAGTAGGTTTATCAAACCTCGACTTAAGACTAAATAGGATTTATTTAAGGATTTAAACAGACTTTTTTCTTGTTGAGAAAATCCCATTAATCCTGCGTAGGGAAAAGATGTTTCGAGGATTTTAACTTGATGTCCTAATACTTTTTCTTGGGCAAATTTATCTATTTTTTTAGATATTAATTTTATTTCTATACCATAGATAACTAGGTTGATCATGGCGAAGCCAATACATAGCCAAGCTAGGATATAGCTGATGATAGTGGCTTGAACTCCCCACATTTGCCCTTCATAGCCCATGGTGATAATTGCCATGCTACTCATTAAAATTAGTAATACTGGGGCAATAAAAAAGAAGAGGGAATAGTTCCAATTTTTTTGTTTTTTGAAGTAGTCAATTTGACTAATATATCTGATTATATAGGCGCAAATAATAGCAATTACAATCACGAGAAAGTGCATTTATTTTTCCTCCTGTTCTCTTTTTTGGCGGATTTGTTGAAGACGAGAGGCGATCGCACTTATTTGCTCAACACTAGCAGTATCAAGACTATCGGCAAAGGAGGCGACTAAATCAGGATTGCTGACTGCGAGGAAATTCTGCAGTTGTTCATAGGATTGGATTGCTTGGGCTTGAGAACGGGAAATAAGGGGAGTCCAACAAAAGGCACGTCCTTGTTTCTCGTATTTTAACCATCCTTTTTTTGTTAAACGATGCAAAACTGTAGTCACTGACGCATACGCCAATTCACGATCTGGATCAGCTAAAATGCGATCGTGGATTTCCTTGACTGTGGCTGTGCCTAAATCCCATAAAATCTCTAATATTTCTTGTTCTAAAAATCCTAAAGATAGTTTTTCAGGACGGTATTTTGGTAAAAAAGACATGGTTATTTTATATTAATCAATGAGCAAATTATATCAGCATTTGAATTTTTAAAAGATAGCTTTAATGATAGACAATTTAATAAAAAAATATAATTGAGAGCAATGTTTTGTAATGATTTATAATTGAAAAACAGCTAATTGTTGCCAACCATCATCCCCAAGTATGATTAATCAGTGGAATATTGCCCCTAAATATAATATCCCTCCATGGTTTCAAAATCTTATTCAACAATACACTAAACAAATTCCCAGTCAGGGCAATTTTGTTTCACAACTTCTATGGCATCGGGGAATCCGTACCCAAGAAGCATTAAGTATTTTTTTAGATAGTAGTAACTATCAACCCACACCTGCGGCTGAATTTGGACAGGAGATGAAAAGGGCTGTAAATCGTCTTTATAAAGCTAGAGAAAAAGGGGAAAAAGTTTGTATCTGGGGTGATTTTGATGCCGATGGTATTACTTCTACTTCGGTTTTGTGGGAAGGATTTGGGCAGTTTTTTGTGCCAGAGGTGCAGTTAAGTTATTATATTCCCAATCGTTTAAAGGAGTCCCATGGCTTAAATATTCCAGCCATGGATAGACTGGCAGACAGAGGAGTCAGTTTAATAGTCACTTGTGACACGGGCAGCACTAATTTACAGGAAATAGATTACGCTAGGGAGTTAGGTATAGATATAATTGTCACTGACCATCATACTTTACCTGAACATCGCCCCGAGGTGGTTTCTATTATCAATCCCCGTTATTTTGCATCATCTCATCCTCTTTATCATCTCTCGGGGGTGGCAGTGGCTTATAAGTTGGTGGAGGCTTTATATGAGGCTTTTCCAGACATTCCCGAGCAACCTGTGGAGGATTTATTGGATTTGGTTGCCATTGGTTTAGTTGCTGATTTGGTAGAGTTGAAGGGGGATTGTCGTTATCTTGCCCAAGAGGGTATTAAACGATTGGCAAACACTCGCCGCTATGGAGTTGACAAATTACTTAAATTATGCAAGGGTAATGGCGATCGCCCCATGGACATTTCTTTTGGCATTGCACCACGGATTAATGCGGTGAGTCGTATCCATGGAGATGCCAGTTTTTGTGTCAAATTGCTGACTACCAAAGATACGAAAGAAGCCGTCACCCTTGCCCAGCAAACCGAAGAAGCCAATCTCAACCGCAAAGAATTACAACAAAGGGTATTACAACAGGCTCGAAAAAAAATTGAAGATTTAGATTTATCAACCACCGCAGTAATTGTCTTGGACGATAATCAATGGGAAACAGGAGTTTTGGGCTTAGTTGCCAACGCCCTGAGCCAAGAATATGGACGCCCAAGTATTCTGTTAAGTACCATGAAAAATGCTGACAATAATAACTTAGCACGAGGATCAGCCCGTTCGGTAAGCGGTATTAATTTATATGATTTGGTTTTCTCCCAAAAGCATCTTTTATCTGGTTTTGGTGGACATCCTTTCGCCGCAGGTTTGGCTTTGCCGATGGAAAATTTATCCTTATTTCGAGATGGCATAAATCAGAAATTAAAACAACAATTAGATATAACTAAACTACAGCCGACTATTGATGTAGATTTAACTGTAACGGTAGCTCAGTTGACCAAAGAATTATTTAGAGAATTAAAATTAATCGAACCTTGTGGTATGGGTAATCCTGCTCCTAAATTATTAGTTCAAAATTGTTGGTTTTCTAATGTTTTTCATAAAAATTTTTCGCCTAAAAAAGGAAATAAAACTATTAAATATTTAGTTACTTATTTTAATCTTTGTGATCGTACTAATACCGAGGGCATTTCGGGTAGTTGGTGGGGGCATAATTCTGGTGAAATTAGTCTCAATGAAAATTATGACGTGGTTATTGAATTTGATTATAATAAGTATCACAATCAGTATGAACCGAGAATTATTGACCTTAAAATATGTAGCTCTCAAAGGGATTCTATCACCACTGGTAAGGCTTCTACTTTTCCTGAAAACATAGCTCTAGTGTCTCAAAATATTAATTCTGACAAACTATTAGATGAGGTTTTTTATCAAGAACAATGGTTAAAGTTTTTAGGAATTATTAAGTATTTAATTAATCATCAAAAATCTATTAATATACGTCTTTTTCAAGAAAAAGTATCTATGGGCGATCGCCCTTGGAAATATGCCTTAAAAACTATCAAAAAACTAGGATTTAATTATACTTGTCAAGATAATATTATTTCTTTTACTCTCCACACGGACAATTTTAACCAAGAAAAATATTTAAATAATTTGAATAAAACCATCCAAGTTATCCAAGAAGAATACATACAATCTCTATGGAACAAATAATCACTGTCAATATATATCGAACAGTACATTATTACTTAAAGACATACTTAAGTAAGTAAACATTTTAATTATTTATCACAAAAAGAAATCAGATTATCTACTTAAATCAAGAAAATATCACTATTGCCACAAAAAATCCATAATATGTTATATAGTTTTATTATTTAATGTTAGTCAAATTATTGTAGAAAAAGACTCGTGTAATGAGTTTCCCTAAAAGTATCCTGTCATACTATATAAAATAATACTTTTCTCAATCATCAATTCTGCAATAGTTATTATCTAATTGCCATCTCAAAAAAAACCTTATAGTAAAGCAAAGCATCATCAAATAACCATGACACAATATAAACCTCCCATTAATAACGAGCATCTTGAACCAAGAAACACTGAATCCATAGAGCCTTTTATCGATAAAATGAGTTATCCCATCAACAACGCTATCATGGAGTTGGATAACCTACTCTATCAAAAAATCAATATTCCCTTTACCCGTAAAGTAATTATTGATGAAAGAGAATTAAACGAACAACTAGACGAAATTAGAAGAAATCTTCCCGATTGTATTCGTCAGGCAGTGGAAATTGTTGAAGAAAGAGACTATATTATCAAAGAAGCCCAAGAATATGCTACTAATTTAGTCAATAAAGCTCAAAGGGATGCCGCCCAAAGATTAGATGAATCTTTGTTGGTACAACAAGAACAATTTAAGGCGAGTCAAGTTAGAAGAAAAATATTTCAAGATTGTGAAGAAAAACGCAGTCAAACTGAGCGCGAAATTGAAAAAATGCGCGAAAATGCAGAAAAACAAGCCAGAAAAATTTTGGAAAATGCTTTAATGGAAGCTGAAAAAATTCACAATCAAGCTGATGATTTTGTGGATCAACAATTATATAGTTTGGAAAAAGAATTAACTAAAGTCTTACAAACAGTTATTACTCTAAGTAACTATAGACAGGGTGAAAATCAACCCCAAGAGAATATAAAGAAGGCTAAAAATCAAAATTCTTTGACCGATAAAAAAGCCTCTTAAATTTTATATTTCCCAAGGGCAATTACGGCATTTTGCCCTCCAAAACCGAAACTAAAACACAGGGAATTTTCAAAGCTATAGTTTTCGGTTTTTTTTACCCAATTCAAATCATATTCTAATTCTCTTTCCTGATAGTTCATCAATAATCTTTGTTGATCAAGAGATAATAATGTTAAGCTAGTGGCGATCGCACTACTTGCCCCTAAAGTATGACCCATAGAAGCCTTCGTATGGCTAATTTTTGGACGATGAGAAAATAACCTATCTATTAATAACGCCTCCCGATGATCATTTAATTTAGTTGCCGTGCCGTGGGTTTGAATATGATCAACATCTTTGATGGTTAAATTACCATGGGCTAAACATCTTTTTATGGCGTGAATAGCAGAATTTGCCGACTCCTCTGGTGCAGTCATCCCCCCCGCATCACAAGTCATTGCCCACCCCTTGATTTCTCCATAAATATTCGCCCCCCGTTTCAGGGCAGATTCTTCCGTTTCCATAACAATCATCGCCCCTCCTTCCCCCAATACCATCCCCTCCCTTTCCCTCGCAAAAGGATAACAACCATTATTCGCAAGGGCTTTCATCTTTTCAAAACCTACTATGGTTAAAGGAGTTATGGGTGCTTCTACCGCCCCTGCTATAACTTGCTCACAATAGCCCTGTTTGATGAGTTCATACCCCTGTGCGATCGCCCCTAACCCCGTCGCACAAGCCCCCATAGGAGCCAATACAGGGGCAAAAGAGCCAACATATTGAGCAGTGAGGGTAGAAGGTTGACAAGAAAAAGTATTTAACCAATTTTGAGGAGGACATTTATTTTCCAACCATTCACGGGCAAAAACTTCCCAGTTGCCCTGACAACCACGACTAGAACCCACCACCACTCCCATATTTTGCAAAGGCGGAGATAAACGAGCAGATTTGAAGGTTTCCTTAATCACCTCAATGGTTAT
This sequence comes from Cyanobacterium stanieri PCC 7202, assembly GCA_000317655.1. Taxonomy (NCBI): domain Bacteria; kingdom Bacillati; phylum Cyanobacteriota; class Cyanophyceae; order Chroococcales; family Geminocystaceae; genus Cyanobacterium; species Cyanobacterium stanieri. The sequence continues at coordinate 2,579,176 of CP003940.1, read as the reverse complement.
AGGTTCAATATTGCTAGGGTGTTGGTCAATCAATCCCAAAGGATATTTTGCTAAAAAATCATAGGGTTGGGATAGTTTGATCCCTGATAATCCTTTACTCATATTATCCCAAGTTGTTTGAGTATCTCCCAAACAGGATATTAAACCAACACCACTAACAACAACCTTCATTTATTTAAAAATATATGATAATATTTATTCCGCTAATTAGACTTATTTATGTAGATTTAATGATTTTATCTAAAAAGAATTATTTTTTTATCGAATAAGTTACTTTTCTAAGTGATCTTATGATAGAAGGATTAACAATATTTAAAATTTTTCTTAACTTTACTTGTGGTGTATCCCATGATTTTTTACTGATAATCACTTTGTAAATATTCTTAAATATGTTTTCATTTTGATGAAAATTATCTGAACTATTACCTAATTTAAATTTTATGTGAAAATTATTTTTTAATCTACTGATGGGTTGCCATGCCGCACTAACATCATAAGAGGTTCTAACATTATTACCGTGAGCTATCATCAACCACATCGGCTTAGTAAATATTTGCTTTACTTTATATCTAGTAATACTTGCATGACTATAACTTAAAGCAGTATTGAAATTTTTATATGTTTCAATCAGTGTATGACAAGGGGCAGTTAACCATTCTCTCAAGTAAAGTTGTTCATCTTCAAAACGATAAAGATAACCAAATGGAAAATTAATAAACTCTAATTGTTGATGAGCAAAATTATTTTGTATCACGGTTACAAAATCATCAGATAGAGCATCATCGCTATCAAGATTAGTTGTTATTAAATATTGTTTTGAACTATCAAAATATTCATTAATTGTTGATTTAATAGTTTCTAAACAACTATTTTTGTCAGTTATATATACCGATATTATTTTGTCTTTTATAAGATAATCATTAATACGTTTTTGAAATGAATCTGGCAAATTTTTATCAAATAGAAGAAGCCATTTAAAGTTTTGATTTTTTTGAGCTATTACGGAAGGCAAACATATTTGTTCAAATAAATCTAATCGGTAACTTAAAAAATTTGGGTCATTTCTTTCTTGAACTGTCTTTGGTCTAGATATATGCCAATCAATATTAATTCTTGTTATCAAAAAATGTTCAAAATTTTGTTTCATGACAATAATAAAGTATTAAAAATGGTGTTTGTTGATTAAATTATGTTTATTCTAGTAGCTACAGAATCCATACCTAAATCAATTATGTCATAATTTTTATGGCGTAATAATTGATATATTTCTTTTTTATCTTTTAGGTGAGCAGATTCAAAAAAGATTGCATCAGGATAAAACCAATCAAAATTTATACTATTAATTATTTCTGATTCATGTCCTTCTGCGTCTATAACTAATAAGTCAACGATTTTGTCTTTCCAGTATGTTGTTATTAAATCATTAATACTTAAACAAGGAATGGTAATTTTTTCAAAAAAATCTTCCTGTTTTGAAGATTTGTCTTTATTTGAATAATATTTTTTAAGATGTTTTTTCAGGTGATTTTTATCAAAAGATGATTTACGTAACCAAGATTTTTGAGCATCTTGAGATAAATCTTTCAAGAATAGTTCACTAAAAGTCCAAAAGTCTAATCCTGAAGTTGTATTAGAAGATATTGCAGCGTTAACAAAAATAAGATCTGATTTTTTTAGGTGACTATAATTTTGTTTTAATTCATCAAACACATTTGGTAATGGTTCGACCAATATACCATTCCATTTATCACGAATAATAAATCCTCTAATTGGATCATTTTTGATACCATCATTAGCTCCAATTTGAACAAAATTTACTTTTCTTTTTTTTATTTTTGAAAAGTTATTCAAAAAATGCCAAGTTGGATTACTTGGTTTTTTTAAACCCCTCCAAATATTTCTGGTTAAATCATACATAGGAGGATTATTTTGTAAATAATGGCGAATGTGATTCATGATTTATAGTTTCTTTTTTATTATTGCTAGTTTGATAATAAAACAACTTTAATATTAGGAATCACATTATATTGAAAACCAATTATCTAAGGTAACAAGGGGTTTAAAACCCTTGTGTCTTAATTCTCTATTATTCCTATCGTTTTAGGTTCTCAATGCCGCTAATGACTTGAACAGAATCGATGCGATCGCCCTGTGCAATACCTTCAACTACATCCATACCATTGGTAACTCTCCCAAAAACAGCATAGCTACCATCAAGAAAAGGTAAATCAGCAAGGGTAAAATAAAACTGAGAAGAAGCAGAATCAGGCATCTGAGAACGTGCCATGGCAATTACTCCATACTCATGACGCAATTGGGGAGTCACATCGGTAGTTTGACTGTAAATAATCTCAGGGGGAGTGGCATCCTCCGCAGACTCATCATATTGAGGTCTGATTTCTAGGGGAATATAACGCTGAGAATTAGTATTAGGATCAATATAACCCCCAGTACCCAAGCGACTCACAGGAAAATTAGGATCTTTACCTTGAGGATCTCCCCCTTGTGCTACGAATGGTTGCGGCTCGGTGACAACCCTATGAAAAACTAAACCATCATAAACCCCTTTATCTACTAAATCGAGAAAATTTCCTGCGGTGATAGGTGCATTATTACCATCTAATTCGATGGTGATGGATTGCCCTTTCACTTTCATTTCAACGATCGCCTTTCCTTCTAATTTTGGTAAATTCATTATATTGTTATCTATATCAGTGGACTGGTTTTGGGTTACATCAGCCATAGGGCTTTCTATTTCCTCACTATTACTTCCACCAGTTACGGCAGAATCTGATGTAGTTTGACATCCTGTTAGGGTAATTAAACTCACTAAGCAGATGGTCAAAAAAATACGCCAGTGATTATTGTTATTAGTCACTAAGTTCATTTGTATTTATGTTTGACTTTGTTATTATTAGTTGATCTTAGACCATTGTCAATTGTTCTCATCTCATATGTCCAAAATTAACCATTAATCCCTTGTCCGAAAAATTTGGGAGGTTTTTTCATGGTATAAACTTCCGTTTCATTCTTAATAGCCTGACGGATATAACCGGGAGTTTGTAACATTCCCAATAAACTAACCCCATCAAAAGAGCGAAAATCATTAGTAGTTTTCTGCTCGAGAAGAAGATCAATTTTTTCAGGATTAGGCATGGTATCAAAACTTTGCTCAGAGGCGATGGCAAAGCCCCAAGCAGAACCATAAGTACAGGTAGGGGTAAAATAAGAATGAACATTGCTAAACACTGTTTTTAGGGTATTTACCAAACGTCCGTGAATATGTAAATTAGCAGGAGCCACAGGACCCGCTTGAATTACCACAATACCATGATCCCGTAAACAACCTTTTAACTGAGTAAAATATTCTTGGGTAAACAGTTGAAAAGAAGGGCCTTCCTCGATAGGATCAGAAAGGTCAGAAATAATCACATCCCATTGAGCCTGACTATTATCCAACACATTAAAAGCATCACCGATAACTAATTCTAAACGGGGATCATCAAAAGAACCTTGGTGCATCTCTGGTAGATGCTCCCGACAGGCTTCTACCACATCTCCATCAATATCCACCATCATCGCTTTTTTCACCGCATTCCAACGAAATACCTCTCGGGTAGTGGCACCTTCACCACCCCCCAAAATGAGGACATTTTCAGGGTTAGGATGAGCAATCATGGCAGGATGCACTAACGCCTCATGATATAAAAATTCATCCCCAGTACAAGATTGCCACTTTCCATCCAAAACCAAGGCCTTGCCATAGGCACCACTTTCGACGATGGACATATCCTGATAGGGGGTTTTTTTGTGAGCCAAAATGTTAGTGATTCCATGAACATATATATCGTAAGGGGTAATATATTCACTGATCCAAATGTCTGCGTTTACCTGAGATCCTGCCATAATTTGATTTTTTTGCTGTTACTATTGTTACCGTTCACATCGAAATCGACTAATCTTATATAGTAACCTAAAAAATCATGGAGAGGTTATAAATTTATTTGACCGAAAGCCAAAAAAAAACCTCTCCCATTCCCCCCAAAAGGGTAGAGTGAAAAAGGTTAAACAGATTATGTCTAGTAGGATGATTTATTTTCTATACAACACCTACCCCTTTATCTCCATCTTTACTGTTGATGTCTTTTAATTCCTTAGCCCGTTCCTTTTTCTCGGCTTCTTGCTTTTCTTTCAAGTCTCCGGGTTCGTCTACATACATTTCAGGTTCAACGGCATAGTTATTGACTAAACCCTCACGACTGACGGTATAACCTCCAGTGGTATCTACCGACTGCTCAGACTCAGGAACATTTTTGAATCCTTGACCTTCTCTTTCCATACGGGCGGCGGTTTCTGCTGAGATGATGTTGCGGTCATAATTGGCAGATTTTTCCCTTTTCTCCTCTTGGGAATATTTTGTAGGTTCACCATCGACCTCATTTTTCCAGCCCACCACACGGTTAGAATTATACCAAGTTAAAGACCCGATACTGATAACAGCGATAAATCCAACGATTAGCACTGATATAGCAGTGACGGGAAAATGACTGGTTTCTGCGGTAACTTGTAATAAAAGTTCCATAAATGATTACCTCTTGTGTCTTCGTGTTCAAGCGTACCATTTTGCCCATTTGGGGTTATAGTGGTGTCTCCCGAATACTACGTTACGGTTACATTTTTTTAGATTACTTGATTTACTTTTTTTCCACTGTTTTAACAGGGCTTACTCTGGCACGATATAGTAATTTGTCTTTTTGACGATAACCTACGTAGCGGATTTCTACGAGGTCATTTACTTTCTCCTCGGTTTCTGACATCAGTTGATGTTGTTGAGGATCATACTTTACTATAGCACCTACTGGGGCGATCGCCTTTATATCCCAATGAGATAATAATTTATTCAATGGCTTTAACAAAGGCACAAGGCGAGAAGCAGGTAACTGAGGATTTTTTTCCACCACTTTGATCATGGTTGGTAATTGTAATAATAAGGATTCCAAAATTTCGATTACCGATTGTTGTACCTGTTGGGTAATTTCCTGTGTTAAATCATTACTGATGGGAATCTTGGAATCAGATACACCAGACTCTCCCTCAATGGCGACAATAAAATCACCCACAGACATATTCAACGCCCTAGCAATCATTCTCAAATGCTTGAGGGGCATTTGTTCTAATAATCCACAATCGATGCGATGTAAAATTAATTCGCCAATGCCCGTACGACGACTAAAATCTAAATAGTCAGTAAATCCTGCATTGGTAATTAATGCCGACAAAACAGTCCCTTGATAACTTTTTTCTTGATTTTTCATGAGAAATATTCTTACCTTAAAAAACGGGTTTAAAGCCTCGCCCTTTTAGGGTGACTTTTTTATGCTATTATATTTATTATTCTCGGCTAACCAGCGTAAAATGTTTATTTTAGAGTACAAATTAAGAGGAAAAACTCAGCAATTTAAAGCTATCGATGAGGGCATTCGTACAGTCCAATTCGTACGCAATAAATGTGTTAGTCTCTGGATGAACTCTAAAAACGTAGGCAAAGCCGAAGTTTATCGATATACCACTACTTTAAGAAAAGAATTTCCTTTTGTTAAGTGTCTTAACTCCACTGCTTGTCAACAGGCAGGAGAAAGGGCTTGGAGTGCTATATCTAAGTTTTATGATAATTGCAAAAAGCAAGTTAAGGGAAAAAAAGGATACCCTAAATTTTCTAAACGCACTCGTAGTATTGAGTATAAACAATCTGGTTGGAAACTAGATCGAGATCATAAACGAATCACTTTCACTGATGGTAATAACATCGGTACTCTCAAGTTAATTGGCTCAAGGGATTTATATTATTTCCAAGAGTTTCAAATACAAAGAGTACGACTTGTTAAACGAGCAGATGGTTACTTTTGCCAGTTTTGCTTGAAGTTAGATGTGAGGGATATAACTCCGATTCTACCCCAAACCAAAAAGATGGTGGGTATAGATGTTGGTTTAAAATATTTCTACGCTGATAGTGATGGAAATTTTGTGGAGAATCCTCGTTTTTATCGTTACTCAGAAGCCAGATTAAATAGACTCAATCATCGCAAGTCGAGGAAATTGAAGAAGGGAAAACCAGTTAGTAACAACTATATTAAAGCTAGACAGCGATACAGCAAAGCACATTTAAAGGTAAGTAGGCAACGTGAAGAGTTCGGCAAAGTAACCGCACTGCGTCTAATTCAGTCAAACGACTTGATCGCCTATGAAGATTTAAAGGTGAAAAATCTAGTTAGAAATAGTAAGTTATCAAAAAGTATTAATGATGCTGGTTGGAGTCAATTCCGTAAATGGTTGGAATATTTTGGGGTGAAGTATGGAAAATTAACCATTGCGGTAAATCCAGCCTACACATCTCAAGATTGTTTTCAATGTGGGAAACGAATCAAGAAAAGTCTTTCAACCAGAACTCATGTTTGTAGTTGTGGATACATTGAAGACCGTGATACACAAGCATCATTAAATATTTTGAGAAAAGCTACGATGGGGCACATCGGAAGCAAGTCTGATTTATTGGACTTAAACGCTTGGGGAGATTTATCCTCTATCTTGTTTGGTGGCAACACCTGCCAGGGTAAGATGAATCAGTGAACCAAGAATCCTCATGCGTTCACGCCGAGGAGTGTCAAATAACAAATAATAAATTTATATAACACTAAAAATAAAATACAATTCTTTTTTGACTTCTCCACGCATTGAAATACGTGGATTCTAAGCAGATGTCGCTACACAGGTTAAAACCTGTTCGCTTCGCTTACGATATACTTTGGTTAAGTCGTTAACCCGGTATCGTTGGGGGAGAGTCAATGCTCCCCTACACACCTCGGCTAAATTTAAACCTAGCTGTATGCTTACTTTTTTTAAAATATTAATAGCGCCTAAACAGTCAGCATTAATGGTTTGTCCATTAGACGTTCTATACAAGCCACGTTGAACTCTTTTTCCGCTGAATTTACACTCCTTGGGTTTTTCACCATATTTTGGTAGTAAATCCTCGTCAAGAAAAGATGATTTGCTCGTATAGCTTTCTTCTGTTTCGGCAAACTTTATACCTACTTCATGGGCTAATTCTTTAATACGATTTTTTAATCTTGCAGTAGGTAGCTGAACAAAGTTTTGGTTATTTCGTTTCCCTAAATTAACCTCACTTTTCACCCCTTGCCCCCAACCAAAAACAATATTACCTATCCTGTGATTAAGGCAGTAATTGATCACAAAACGAGCATATTTGTTAACACTATCTTTGATTTGACAGTTTCTTTTATGAGTAATTTCATTCAAATAATCATCCCAATAAAAATCAGATTTTCCTTCTTTATATTGGGCTACTGTTTTGTTATATTTTTGGTTGATAAATTTTAAATGTTTTCCACAAAGAATAAATGACTTGCCCGTATTGCTAACAGCAGTTATAAAGTTATTAATACCACTATCTATGCCAATAGCTTGACTGTAATCTAATTCTGTTGCTTTTTTCTCAGGAGTTTTATAGACATATTCAGCCCATAACTTCCCTAGGGATGGAACTATTCGGAGTTCTGCAATGTTATCTGCTGTTACTCCTTTTGCACAAGGAATGTTTAGCTTACCTGTGATTAACTCATCTTTTTGAGATCTTGGGATAGGAAGATAACATGATAAACCGTCCATTGCAAACTTAATATCTCTACCTACAAAAGATATTTGATATAATCCATTTTTGCGGTAATTGGGTAACTTTGGTTTATTTGATAACTCACCTTGAAACCACATAGACAACAACTTATTGTAAGACTTAAAACTTTCAACTACAGACTTGATAGTTTGCTGTCCTTGGTTACCCCCAATAGCTTGATAATGATCATTAATTTTTAAATCCTTGCATAACTGCGGATAACTTACTTTAACCTTGCCCAATTTGAAAGATGCTCGGTAAAGATCTTCTTTGTCAAAGAAAGTTCTTATAGAACAGTTGGCAAAGTGAGCTTGTCTGAGAGCATAAACTGTCGAATTATACAGTTTATTGGATTGTTCACAAGCAAACTGTAAGTAATCATTACACTCATCGTTAATGTTATTTGTTAAAAGGACTTTTACTGTTTTATAATCCATGGTAAATATACTAACATTGTTTACACATTTATGACAACAAAAAGTAAAAGATTAGGAATCAAGTTATCAGAAACAAGATTTAATAAGCTAAAAGAATATGCCCAACAAAAAGATGTAACAATGACACAAATCATTGAATCTTACATTGATCGCATAAGCCTAGATAAAACAAAAAAGGCAGATTAAAATCTGCGGCGTTCGTTCTGCCACCTGTTTTAACAGGTGACTACTTCTCACTCACAATTTTTTGTGTCTAATAATCTATCAAATAAAGTACACTGAAAGTATGTAAATCCTTTTACTCCTCTACTTCTATCAAAAATGTCGGATATAAATGACTCTTTTAAAGTCGCAATTCCTCAATTTGTTGGCACTCGCCAGGCTCATTTATTTAAAACCTTAAAGGCTCCTCAGTTTACGGGAAAACTGATTTTTACCGCTAGAGATAATACTCAGTGGGTTTTTTCTATGTATTTGGGGCGGATCTCTTATGCTACAGGAGGAGTACATCCTTGTAGGCGATGGCGTAGAAATGTCAATAAATTTGCGCCCGAAGCACTCCAACTATTAGATACTTTTGATCCTCAGTTTTTTAATAACCAAACCTTTGTTAATAATTGGGAATATAATTTATTTTCTTTTCTGATTGATCAAAAAGTATTTAATCCTTTAACGACTAATAAAATTATTCGTAATATTGTCCAAGAAATTTTATTTGATTTAACCAGAGCAATGGAGGTTAATTTTGATATTGTAGAAGATAAAAATCCTCTTTCTCCATTGGTTTTTATTGATACTGAACCAATTATTGTAGAGGTTTGGCAAGATTGGCAAAAATGGTTGGGAGCCAAATTAGCAGATAGATCCCCAAATCAAGCCCCTGTTATTCGTCAGCAAGTTGAGTTACAAAAAAGAACCTCCCCGACCACTTATCAAATAATGAAAAAGTTGTTTAATGGTAAGAATACTTTGCGAGATTTACATAGTCAGTTAAATCAAGATATTGTTTCTATGACTAGGATGATGAATCCTTATTTTCAGTTGGGTTTAATTGAATTGATTGCGACGGAGGATATTCCTTTCCCTTGGTTGATTAAGTCTAAGGCATCTTCTCTCCACGGTGATGGTAACAAGGCTTTATGTATTACAGAGGAGGAAGAGGTTGTTAATGGTATGAAAAATACTATCAATGAATTGAGCTTTAATTTTACTTCGTTTCGGGATGGAGAATTGGCGATCGCCTTTGCCCAAAAAAATCCTCCCGAAATCATTTTTGTGGACTTGGAAATAAATTCTATTAGTGCCTATGATATTATCAGTAAATTTAAGAAAGTTCCTAGTTTACAAAATATTCCCATTATCCTCATTACCGAAGACCTAACCAAAATTCAACCCCAAGATTATCAATCCGTGGGCTTTTGTGATGTTCTGATTAAACCCCTTCATCAGCAACACATCATTAAGGTGGTCAATAAAAATACTCGCTCTAGTGATTAATGTCTCGATGCCAAATAAAAAATAACTGCTAAAATACATAGTATAGGTATTTTGTCTTAATTAAGACTCAGTCCAATAATTAGTTAATAATAAATAAATTAAAGAAAGTCAAATTATGGATGGTTTTTGGGAAAATGTCCTACGTTATCCTCGCTATATGGTGAGTTTAATTTTAGGAATATTCATTTTTTTATGGGAACAAATTAAACCTTTATTCAAAAATCCTGTGACAGGAATTGCTATTTTTGGAGTTTTAATTGGGATTTTTTCTTTCCTTTATTTTACCCTAGAAGCAATGTTAGGTATTAGCAGCACCTAATACTCACAAACAAATTGTTGTTAACACATAGAAAAAAAGAACAATGGCTAATAGTCGTCGTATTGAAAAGGTATCTTCTCTGATTAAAAGAGAAGTCAGTCAGATGTTGATTAGTGAAATAAAAGATGATCGTGTCGGTGCAGGGATGGTAAGTATTACCCACGTCGAAGTTTCTGGGGACTTACAACACGCTAAAATCTTCGTCAGTATCTACGGAACTGCAGAGGCAAAAAGGGAAACCATGGAGGGTTTAAAAGCCTGTACTCCTTTTGTTCGTCGTAGTTTAGGGCAGAAAATCAGTTTACGTCATACTCCCGAAATTAGATTTAGGGAAGATTCATCCTTAGAAAAAGGAGATCAACTGATTCAATTAATCAATCGTATTACTCCCCTTGAGGAGGAAGAAATAGGCGCCGAGGAATAGCATTAAGGGTATTGGAAAAATACCAATACCCCTATTATTTTCCGTTAGATAATATCATCATCTACATCGGAATCATCATCATCTAAGTCGTTATCAAAATCATCATCATCACCGTCAATGAGTTCTGCGATTTCCTCATCTTCGGGTACGGGTACGATGTTAGTTTTTTCTTCTTTCTCCTCCCGATAAATAATTTTATTATTACTTTCCAACCACTCTAAAATGGAACCTTCCTGTTTTAAAGGAATCACAGGCGCCGGTTCGTAGCGCTTTTCTTTACGCAGTGCAGGATTTTTCATAAACTAATATAACTAGCCGTGTAAATTTCGTCGAGAAAATATATTTTACCAGATTATCCATGAATGCGAAAACTAATTTATTAGGGGCGATCGCCCGTTGTAACGGAAAAACAAGCACCTCTGACAACGATAAAATTGAGATTTTAAGTGCCATCGAAGAACTAGAAGACAATAATCCGAACCCCCAACCGTTGCAAAAACGAGATCTTCTCGACGGAGATTGGCAGTTACTCTATACCTCCAGCAAAAATTTATTTGGCTTAAATAATATTCCCCTTGTGGAAATAGAGAATATTTATCAATCCATCAATACCTCCACCCAAAAAATTTATAACATTGCCGAAATCAAAGGATTACCCTTATTAGATAGTGTGATGGTAGTTATTGCCCATTTGAAAGTCGAGTCCGACAAAAAAGTTAATGTCAAATTTGAGCGTACCATTGTCACCCTCAAAAATTGGCTCAAATATTTATCTCCCCAAGATTTGATCAGACAAATTAGTCAGAAAAAACATATTTTTCCCCTCGACATTAACCTCAATCAAGCCTTAGACGCCATCACTAATACCAATGGTTGGTTAGAAACCACCTATTTAGACCATGATTTGCGTATTAGTCGAGGTAATCAAGGGAACATATTTGTTCTTTCCAAAATCTAACTATTCAGCTTTCTATGGAACATCTCAGCCGAGAAAAGAAAGTATAAAATAAAAATATCCTCTATTAAGTGCGATCGCCATGAAACCATTAACCATGAAACCAAAAAAATACTATCCCCTGCTGATTTCCACCGCCATTATAAGTACCCTCATCACCACCATCAGCCCCAACCTAGACCAAAATAACCTAGAAGTCCAAGCCCAAACCAGCAACAGACAAGCTCTCACCGTACGCTCCGACGTACAAGAAGCCAACTCAGAAACAGGGGTGATTACCGCAAGGGGTAACGTTTATATCGACTATCCCTCCCGCAACATTCAAGCCACCGCCGCCCAAGCTCAGTTTTTTAGCCAAGAAAGAAGATTAGTACTAAACGGTAACGTGCAAGTCATCCAAGACGGTAATAGCATGAGAGCCGAAACCATGACTTACCTTATCGACGAAGGAAGATTTATCGCCACCCCCCAAAACCAAAGACAAGTAGAATCCGTATACCTAATTGAGGAAAACAACCTTTAAAACTGAGGACAAAAGCTGGTTTGTCCCAAAAAAATCCTATGCAATTAACACTGAAGAACATTCATAAATCCTATGGCAAAAGATCCATAGTCAATCGAGTTAACCTCAAAGTATCCCAAGGAGAAATCGTTGGTTTATTAGGTCCTAATGGAGCAGGTAAAACAACTACATTCTATATCACCACAGGATTAGTGATGCCCAATCAGGGAGAAGTAAACCTAGACAACCAAGATATTACCTCCCTCAAGCTCAACCAAAGGGCAAAACTAGGTATCGGTTATCTTACCCAACAAGCCAGTATTTTTCGTAACCTCACCGTCAGAGAAAATATTGAATTAGTCCTAGAACAAACCAACCTTTCCTCCCGTACCCGTACCATCAGACTAAAACAACTCATAGAAGACTTCCGCCTCGAAAAAGTAGTTAATACCAAAGGTTCTCAAGTCTCGGGAGGAGAAAGAAGACGCACCGAATTAGCTCGTGCCTTAGCCGTTGGTAGAGAAGGACCCAAGTTTTTGCTCCTCGATGAACCTTTTGCGGGGGTTGATCCCATTGCCGTATCCGAAATTCAACAGATTATTGATGATCTCAAAAATAAAGGCATGGGAATTTTGATCACAGATCATAATGTTAGAGAAACCCTTGCCATTACGGGGCGATCGTATATCATGCGAGAAGGGCAAATTTTAGCATCAGGCACCGCCGAAGAACTATATAACAATCCCCTTGTTCGACAATACTATCTAGGAGATAACTTTAAAGTCTAGCTTTTATGGAAGATAAACAAAAAATCACCACCTTTAAATTCCATATTTCCCTCATGGATAAGTATATTCTTTCCGAGCTAATCATGCCCTTCCTCTTCGGAATTGGTCTATTTACAGCGCTCGGACTATCCATTGGTACATTATTTGAACTAATTCGCCGAGTAACCGAATCAGGGCTCTTTGTAGGAGTCGCCTTTCAAGTGTTTTTGTTGAGGATGCCAGAATTTATCGTCCTCGCCTTTCCCATGTCATTGCTTCTTGCCACCCTAGTCGCCTACAGTCGTCTTTCTAGCGATAGTGAAATCATCGCCCTCAGAAGTGTAGGTATCAATCTATTTCGTCTGGTTATTCCTGCCCTCATACTCAGTCTATTCATCACAGGAATGACATTTTTTATCAATGATGTGGTTACACCTTCTGCCAACCGACAAGCCACCATCACCCTGCAAAATGCCCTTACCCAAGTTCGACCAGATTTGAACGAACGTAATATTTTATATCCTGAATATGCTGATATTGTCAGAGACGATGGCAGTGTCAATTACGGGTTAGCAAGGCTTTTTTATGCCGAAGAATTTAACGGCGATGAAATGAAATATTTAACCATCCTCGACTTTTCTAGGGAAGGAGTCAATCAAGTATTAACCGCCGAAACCGCACGCTGGAACATCAGCGAAAATATTTGGGATTTTTTCAACGGCACCATTTATGTCATTGCCATGGATGGTAGTTCAAAAAATGTAGTTCGTTTTCAACACCAACAACTAGCCCTGCCCCGAGCGCCCCTAGACTTTGCCAATCGTCCCCTCAGTTATGACGAAATGAGCATTGGTCAAGCTCAACAATACTTAAACATCGCCAGACTAGAAGGAAACTTAGACGAAGCCAGAAGATTAGCTGTCAAAATCCAAAGCAAAATTGCCCTCCCTTTTGTTTGTATCGTTTTTACCATGATGGGTTCAGCCCTTGGCATCCGTCCCCAAAACACGGGTAAAGCCAAAAGTTTCGGAATCTGTATCGCCCTTATCTTAGTTTATTATGTACTCTCTTTTATGGGAGAATCCTTCGCTATTTCTGGTCTTATGAGTCCATTTATGGGAGCTTGGTTAGGTAATCTTATTGGTTTAGGGATAGGAGGGTGGCTTCTTTATACCAACACAAGATAGAGATCGTCCCCAAAAGATAATGATATAATTAAGTGTACCGACAATCATTGGGTATTTTTATTATGGCACCATCCAAAAAACACTCCCCCGATTATCTCAAGTCAAGAATGGGAACCTTTTTAAGCCCTTTGTTTCTGGCTTCCATTGTCGTCTTGGGAATTATCGGCATTGCTGCTTGGCAATTAATAGCTATTAACAACCAATTCAGAGAAGCTAGTAGAAGAACCCCCGCCCCATCTCGATCTGGTGCATCCGTTGATATTGAGGTGGAAAATGTGGAGGACACCGAAGAGGGAACTGCTGAAAATCCCATTGATCCGAATAATGCCACTACTGACCCCGACAGCTTATCTTCCCCAGAAGATCAGCCCCTCGCAGAAGATCCCCTCGATTCAGATATTAGGGAAGTGAATTTATTTGGTTCTGATGATACCGTGGAAAGGAGAAATGCCCCCACTGCGCCTAATCAAAGTCGGTTGTACGATCAAGTATTATCTCTTCCCCGTATCTCTCCTCAAATCACTCCCTCTGTGGGTAATGGTAATGGTAATGCTAATTTACAAGGGTTACTAAGTCCTGAATTTAATCAACAAAGACAAACTAGCTCACAACAGATTCCTATTGCCCCTAGTCCCCTAAATCAGGCGGTGAGTAATGTTATGGGTAACTATAACTCTAATCGTAATATTCCCCAATCTCAAACTCCTCCTATGCAGAATAATATTCCGAGTGGTGGACAATACTATTCTCCTCCCATTCAAACTAATAATGTGCCATCTAGCGTTAGCCCCACTGTAAATCCTTGGACTCCCACTCCTCAAGGTATGAATCAAAATCAAGGGAGCAGTGTTCCTCCCATTGGTCAAGTTTCCAGAACCAATGAATCTCCTTTTTAAATTTCGGTAAACCCTTCCACCACATTGGTTAATACTGAGGGATAATAATTTTAGTAGAAATTTTTACTCAATATATATAAAGTGCTATCATCAATCATTTCTGATTTTAAAATTATCTTTGAGCGAGATCCTGCCGCCCGTAACTGGTTAGAAGTCTTATTATGTTATCCCGGTTTACAGGCAGTGGTTTTGCACCGCTTTTCTCATTGGTTATACCGCTTAGGAGTTCCTTTTATTCCTCGTTTTCTCTCCCATTTGGGTCGCTTTTTCACGGGTATTGAAATTCACCCAGGGGCGCAGTTGGGGCAAGGGGTATTTATTGATCATGGTATGGGAGTTGTGATTGGTGAGACTGCCATTTTGGGGGATTATTGCCTTATTTATCAGGGTGTTACCCTCGGTGGTACAGGAAAAGATACGGGTAAACGTCACCCTACCCTCGGTGAAAACGTGGTAGTTGGTGCAGGTGCGAAGGTTTTGGGTAATTTGTTGATCGGAAATAATGTTCGCATTGGTGCTGGTTCGGTGGTTTTGCGGGATGTACCTTCTGAGTGTACTGTGGTAGGTATTCCTGGCAGAATTGTATATCGTTCTGGGGTGAAGGTTAATCCCCTCGAACATGGTAATTTACCTGACTCTGAGGCGACTGTAATCAGGGGCTTAATTGATAGAATCGAGTCTTTGGAGCAGGAAATTGCGGAGTTAAAAGAGGAACAAGGGGTAATGGTTGATCGTTAATTTTTGATTATTTGATAGTTTAAAAATAGTTCTTCTCCCACTTGTTTGACTCTTTTTAAATGCAGGGGAATTGATTGGGGAAAGGAGTTTCCGCCTACGGGGCTGGGGGCTTGGTTTCCTCCTAGTATCACTGGACAAACTGTTAACCAAAGATCATCAATCAGCTTTTTTTCTAATATGGAGGCGATTAATTCTCCTCCGCCGAGGACGGCGACACGATTTATATTAATGCTTTTTAAGTGTTTAAATACTGGTTGCCAGTCTATTTTTTTGTTTTTATTTTCAATTATTAAATAATCATTGAAAAGTATTTTTTTATCGTTTCTATTAATATTAATATTCCAGTTTTCTTTGCCTTTTTGGGTTGTTAATAAAATTCTTTTTACTGGTTGTTCAAAAAAAGAATAATGGGTTTCTAGGTTGCCTGAAGCAGAGCAAACTATATTAATGGGTTGAGGGTTTTGTTGTCTTTCTTGTCTTTGGGCAAGGAGATGGGGTTGTTTAATGGTCAGGGTGGTACCGTAGGCTCTGAGGGTGTTGGCACCGAAGATGATGGCATCACAGAGAGATATTTGTTCTTCTAGGTGGGCGAGATCTTGAGGGCTACTAAATCGGGCTGGTTTGGCACTTTCGGTGCTAATTTTGCCATCGGCACTCATGGCGAGGATGGCGGTAATGTGGGGAAGGTTTGCCATGGATTCTAGGAAAGGTTTTGCAGACGGATTTCGATTGCGTCAAATTCAGGGGCGATCGCCTTTACTTGTTGATAAGATTCTTTTGCTTCGATAAAACGCCCGAGGGCTTCTAATACTAAGCCCTTATGGTACCATGCCATGGCGTGGTTGGGTTGAATACCGATCGCCCTTTCCCAACTCATCAAGGCTTCTGGATATTGGCGGAGATTGTAGAGGGCATTACCCCGATTGTGCCAAGATTCCACATCGTTAACATTAATATCGAGGGCATGATCAAAAGATTCGATGGCTTCGGCATAATTTTGTAAATAAGCCAGCGCACAACCCCTATTGTGCCATACTTGTCCTAAATTAGGTTCTACCTCAATGATTTTGTCCCAAGAGGCGATCGCCCCTTGCAGATCACCCTTTTCCGCCTTTTCCAGACCAAGATTAAACCAATGTTCTACCCATTCTAAATCAACTAACTCCTCTTCTTCGTCTGTGGTGATGGACTCCACCTCCAACAAAATCTCCTTACTCGAATTACTAGCCTTAATTAACTTATCAATAATAGCTCCCGGTTCATGGTTTTTTAAACCCAACTTACGAGCAGTTTTACGGGCAAAATTTTCATCATTTTGTAACAACTTGAGTAAATCCGCCAAACTACTAGCCTCTGCGGCATCATCCTCATCCCCATTACCATTAATAGGCTCTAGCTGAATACCATCTTTACGGGCTAAAATTTCATTGGCAAACTCATGGGCTAAATCTCCCACAGGACGATAAAATGGTAGGGAAGAAGTTTTTTCACCCAAGATGACCATACGAGAAGCGATGGTGTAATGAGGTGCTAGGGAATTGACTAAACTTTCACCATATTTTTGTAACCACACTAACCAACTATCGACGGTTATTTTCGGTTCTAAATTTTGAAAAAATTTTTCGATGCGGTTTTCTGTCCATCCTTTGGCAACTCCTTCTAATAGTTGATTGAAAAGATATTCTAGGGTTTTGTCATCGGTGAACAATTTTGGCTGGGAAGATTCTTCCCCTTCTTGCGCTTCGTAATCTAGTGCTGATTCTTCTTTTTTAGTACCCCAGCGCCATAATTTTTTAATCATTGCCTTTAAAAATAAGAACCCATATTCAGTCGATATTCAATAATAACTGATAACAATGAACAATGGAGAAAACAATTGACAATGGACAATAGACAATGGACAATTAAACCTTAAGATAAGTATGATCACTATTTCTTATTCCCCTGCATAAACCATAACTACTG
Source organism: Cyanobacterium stanieri PCC 7202 (assembly GCA_000317655.1). Taxonomy (NCBI): domain Bacteria; kingdom Bacillati; phylum Cyanobacteriota; class Cyanophyceae; order Chroococcales; family Geminocystaceae; genus Cyanobacterium; species Cyanobacterium stanieri. The sequence continues at coordinate 2,561,799 of CP003940.1, read as the reverse complement.
TGACTTACGAGCCCTTACACCATAAATATCGTCCCCAAACTTTTGCACAATTGGCAGGACAAGATGCGATCGCCCAAACCCTGAGTAATGCCCTCACCTCGGGGAAAATAGCCCCTGCCTATCTATTTTGTGGCCCTAGGGGTACAGGTAAAACCTCCAGCGCCCGTATTTTAGCCAAATCATTAAACTGTATGGCGACGGATAAACCTACCCCTACCCCCTGCGGAAAATGTGAGGCCTGTGTCAGTATTACCAATGGTTCAGCGTTAGATGTCATTGAAATTGATGCGGCGAGTAATACAGGGGTGGACAATATTAGGGAAATTATTGAGCGGGTACAGTTTGCCCCTGTGCAGTGTCGTTATAAAGTATATGTGATTGACGAATGTTTAACAGGAGATAGCCTAATCATTACCGATGAAGGATTGATGAGGTTAGATAACCCCTCTATCAAGGGGAAAAAAGTTCTTAGCTATAATGAAAAATCGGGCAACTGGGAATATAAAAAAGTTCTCAGATGGTTAGATCAAGGGATCAAAGAAACCCTCAAAATAACAACGCATAACAGAGAAATTCGTTGTACAGGTAATCACTTAATTCGGACAACAGAGGGATGGATAAAAGCAAACGAAATTCGAGAAGGAATGAAGATACTATCCCCTGTGAGTGTGGATGTGGGAGCTTTATCTACAAGTTTAGAAGTGGTAGAGAAAGTTAATGTAATAGATCAAGAAAATGTGTATGACATAGAAGTGGAGGATAATCATAATTTTGTGGCTAATGGTTTATTGGTTCATAATTGCCATATGCTCAGTACGGCGGCATTTAATGCCTTGTTAAAAACCTTGGAAGAGCCACCGAGTAGGGTAATTTTTGTTCTGGCTACCACAGATCCCCAAAGAGTTCTACCCACCATTATCAGCCGTTGTCAACGGTTTGATTATCGTCGTATCCCCCTTGATGCTATGGTCAAACACTTGGGCTATATCGCCACGGAGGAGGGCATAGACATCGATTCTGGGGCTTTGAGTTTGGTTGCTCAACTTTCCAATGGAGGGATGAGGGATGCGGAGAGTTTATTAGATCAATTGAGTTTGTTATCGGGTACTATTACCACCCAGAAGGTATGGGATTTGGTGGGTTCGGTATCTGAGCAAGATTTATTGGAGTTATTAAGGGCGATCGCCACGGATAACCCAGAAACAGTGATCGTACAGTGTCGTAAGCTCTTGGATAGGGGTAGAGAACCCTTGATTTTGCTACAAAACCTCGCTAACTTCTATCTTAGTCTATTAATGGCAAAAACAGCCCCAGGGCGATCGGACTTAGTCACCGTCACCCAAGAAACATGGCAACAACTATGCGAAACGGCACAGCATTGGGATATTTCCACCATCCTCCAAGGACAAAAAAAACTCAAAGACAGCGAAATTCAAATTAAAAATACCACCCAACCCCGACTATGGTTAGAAATTACCCTCCTTAATCTCCTTCCCTCTGCCAATGGGGTAGTAACTACCCATACCGTAGTCAACAAAACTCCCATGGCATCTCCTCCTGTAGCTCAAAAAACCTTTACCCCTTCTCCAAAGCAAGAAGAATCTCAACCTGCTACCCCTGCCACCGTCAATCATCAAGCCTCCCCTCCCCCAGAAAAAGAAACTACTACTACCCCAACCCCTGAATTTAACTCCTTAGAAGAATTAAAAGAAAAAGTCGTCTCCACCATCTCCGCCGTGATGACAAAAGGTTTTTTGGCGCAACAATGCCATATTCTCGACTATCAAAACACTACCATTACTATTGGTGTCATCACAGAATTTTTCCTCAAACTTAGTAAACAACATCAACCAGTTATGGAAAAAGCCTTTAGTCAAGTTTTAGGTAAACCCATTAACTTGGTGTTTCAAGTAGAAGAAAAAGAAAGTAAAAAAAAAGCCCCTGATAAATCCCCATCCCCTGCCATCGAGGAAAAAGCAACCCAAAACCCTCCCCCTATTACACCACCATCAGAGGAGAAAAAGGAAGAAATTACACCCCCCACTCCTTCACCTCAACCGATGGTTGCAAATAATAATATAGAAGTAATACAAGCATCCCCTGCCCAGTTAAAGCAAGTTGCCGAAAAATTTGCCAAAAGTGTTAATGGGGAAATTCTTGATGACATTGAATCACCACCGTTTATAATTCCGCCTCCAGAAATCAAGGTGATTAATCGCCCCGAATTGGATGTGGAAGACGAGGACGATTTACCTTTTTAATCAGTAGGATAGTATACGCCCCACTATCCCATTAATTAACTTTCGATTTCATAGACAAAATTAAAACTTGCCCAATTGCTTAAATCTAAAGCATAAACATCTGATAAATTAGGAACTAAATCGGTAGTAATACCACTGCCCTCATGTAAATCTAGTAAAATTGATTGGGCTATACTCACAGGATTTTTTAACACAATAATAGATTCTTCTTCTAAACTATTTTTACTGTTTTTATATAGTTGATTAAAAGTATTATTAAAAGGTGATTGAGAACAAATAATAATTAATTCCCCTATGCCTTGATTACCATTATCAATTAATTTAATGGTATTTTGTGGATCAGGAATGGTGAAAGTTTCTCGGGCATTTACCATGACATTTTGGGTGGAAAAATAGGCGATCGCCCTTCCCGAAGAATTAAAACCAACTATCATATAATAAAGGTCATAATCATTTTCATTGTGGATAGAAATAGAAAAAGAAGAACCCGCCGAAATATTAATCAACTGCTTTTGTTGAGTAACATTAGGAGTGGGCTTAAAATTAGCAGACTTATTACTCAATCCATCACTGAAAAGGGTTTTCTGATAACTAATATAACTCTGCTTATTCTGGCTATATTCCACCTCAACCCTTACAGGTAAACGAGAAGCGCTACCATTAAGAGTCAAATTAACCAACTTTTGAGCCAACTTATTCTGTAAAGCATTGCTCAATCGTTTCACCGCCGTGGAAACCGCCTCATTAGCAGTCTTTGCCATGGTATTAGGCAACAACACCCCCGCCTGAGAAAATAAACCATAACTACCATTAGAAGTCAACTTACCCAAAATACAATCTGCATAATTATCCCCCACATTAATCGCCTTAAAATCCCCCACAGAAGTCAAAGCGCTAGTAGCATCCACCCTCTCAATTCTTTGTAAACTATTATCCAAACCCACCATCAAATCAATATCCCGAGAAATCACCCTCACCGCTTCCCTCAACACTAAACCATTTTCTACCTTATCAACACCCTTTAAAATAACTCCTTTTGCCTTATTTCCCATCAAAGAATTAACTTGAACTACCACATTTTGCGATAGGTCAATTTCTGTGGAAAAACAAGAATTTACACCATAATTAAACAATACTAATAAAGGTAAACCAACCAAATCAAATTCAACATTGTTACCCTTACTAACATTAGTTATTACTATATCCCCATGATGTTCTTCATCCGCAGATATATAATAGGGAGACAGATCATTTTTTATCGCCAGAGTAATATTTGTATATTGTAATTCTCCATTAATTAAAGCAATATTAGCAGCCACCTTTTTGCTTAAAATTAAATTATTAATAGGGGCAACACTTTGCCATAAAGAATGAGTAATACTATAGGTAAATAAACCAGCATTAAAATTATTACTGGTAATTTCTGTCGCTAATCCCTCCGTAGCCGAAGTAAAAATAATTCCTCCCGATTTATCCTTACCCTTCAATAAAGAATTAGACTTTTTACTTTTTTGTTTAATATCCTGATTAAAAGCCAACTCTTGACTACCAATCATCGGTATATTATCACCACGATATGACCTTAACCATAACTTTGTCGCCGTCGAAACCTCAAAAGGTTGATAACTCGTATCCAAAACCAAAGTATAACGGCTAGTTTTGAGAGTCTGAAATAAACTAATTAAACTATCCAATAAAATATCATCATTCCTACCATCACCCTTCAAACTACTACCATGGGTGATTAAACTTTCTCCTATTTTGCCATCACCCTCATTCAACCTTACCTGTCGCCCATAACCGCTAAAGTGAAAAACAACTATATCATTTTCCTTTACCTGTTTTGCCAAATGCTCATCAAAAGCAGTTAAAATCGACTCTCTCGAGGCTTTTCCATTGTTTAAACTCAGAATATCACTAGGATTGAAACCAAAACGAGAAACCAATAACTCCTTTTGTAACTCCACATCCGTCACACAACCCCGTAAATAACTATCACCTGAAGCATATTGATTAATACCCACCAAAAGGGCTAACTTACGAGAATTAGAAGCCCCCAAGGCTTGGGCATAACGGTTAAGCTGATGATTCGGTAAAATTGTCTCACCGAAAAAACCTCCCAATGAGGCAAAAGTAAAACCTGCCCCCTGTAAAAAAGTACGTCGATTAAGTTTCATAATTAGGTTGTAGGCAATTGATATTTTATTGGTTAGAAAAAATTAAATGAATAATCTTTACTGCTGAGGAGTAACTACACTTACCAGAAATTAATTATTTTCTGTCCATGCCTTCATTTTACCTTGATTCATTAAACCATAGGGATCGACCATTTGCTTAAATTTTAGTTGCTCAGGTTCAATTTGCTTTCTTCCTCCATCTTCTAATATATAGGTATGGGGATTGGCAATAAAAGCCCCATTTTCTTCGTGATACTGGATAATTTCATTTAATCGCTCTGGGGTGCTATATCTTACCAACTGCAATCCTGCAGGAATAGCTTTACCTCCCACCCTCATAAATTCAAGGTGTATCATCACTTCATCCCCAAAATATTTATACATTTCTTCCACTTTTTCAAGGCTAAAAAAGAAGGTTTGTAAATAGGTAATATTGGGGTCAATATTTCGGGCGTGAAAGGTGGTATGATTCCAAGTAAATTCAATTAAATTTAGGCTATTTTTTTTCTCTAAATTTTCTTGATAAGTAATTTTTCCTTGATGTTCTTTTACTAATTCAGAAAGAGCATTTAATGAATTGTCACTCACCGTTAATAAAGCACAGCTTTCTCCTTTTGGTAAATAGTCTTTTAGGGCTGTAAAATATTCAGGAATAGGACTGGCATGGACACTAATTAACCTTTTGATAATGCCATCACTATCTGCCAAATCTTGCCCAAATTTTGCCGCATCCATGAAGTGAGGAAAAGTAACAATGACATCTAACCATTGATAGGCAGGGGCAAGGGGAATTTCCAATTCTGTGATAATACCATTGGTGCCATAGGCGTGGTTAATTTGTTGGGTTTCGTCTCCTTTTAGTTCCAAAATTCTTGGCTCTTTTTCTAAGGTAACAACCCTTACTCGGTGCAGATTTCCCCTATCTCTCAACTGTCCATAATTGATTGAGCCGATGCCCCCACTACCACCTCCAAAAAAACCCCCAATGGTAGCAATTTTATAGGTGGAGGGGATCATTCTTAATTCCCATCCTTCTTTGCGGGTTGCCCTTTCTAGGGTTGCCATTTTCACCCCTGCTTGTACACAGGCACTGCCATTTTTGATCCAGTGAATTTTTTTCATTTCTGTCATATCCAAGACGATACCCCCATTAAGGGGGATACACTGTCCATAATTTCCTGTACCAGCGCCCCTTACTGTTAGAGGAATTTGATATTTAACACACATTTGAGCTATTTTTAAAATTTCTTCTTCTGTGGTGGGTTGAACTACTAAATCGGCTCTTTTGTCTGCTAATTTATCGACTAAAATAGGGCTGAAATAATAATAGTCTTGGGATAATTTTTTGAGTTGTTCAGGTTCTATTATTGTCTTTATATCTTCTAATTCGTTAATAATATTTTGATAGTTGATGGACATTTTTATATGAAATTAATTTATTAAAGAGATTTTTTATTTTTTAGGTTCTATATCTTTCCATTTTAACGTTTTTGGATTCTTTTTCCCTTATCCCTAGATGATGGAGTACCTATGGAATGACTCTGAATATGTTAAACTCGGAGAGTGCGCAACGGTTTTGTAGTTTTTTAGAAATTTATGAATTTAAGGGTATCTTCTCCTTCCCCTTTGCCCAGTTGGTTAAAAGCCCCTATTGGTAAAGCGTCGGAAATTTCTCGGGTGCAAAAGATTGTTAAACAAAGGGAAATTCATACTATCTGTGAGGAGGGGCGTTGCCCTAATCGTGGAGAATGTTATGGTAATGGTACGGCGACTTTTTTGTTAATGGGTCATGTGTGTACCCGTAGCTGTGCTTTTTGTCAGGTGGAAAAAGGTCATGCACCCATGGGCTTGGATGAGGATGAACCGAAAAAGGTGGCAGAGGCGGTAAAGTTATTAGGGTTGCGTTATGTGGTGTTGACTTCGGTGGCGCGGGATGATTTAGCTGATGGGGGTGCGAGTTGGTTTGTGAAGGTGATGGATGAGGTTAGGAAGGTTAACCCCACGACACGAATTGAGGTGTTGACTCCTGATTTTGGCACGGGAAAGGATGCGGAAAATCAACAGGCGCTCAGGGTGGCTACGGTGGTGAGGGCAAAACCTGCTTGTTATAATCACAATGTGGAAACGGTGCCACGGTTACAAAATCCTGTGCGTCGGGGTGGTAAGTATGAGCGCTCGTTGCGGGTGTTGCAGTTGGTGAAGGGGTTTGATGATAGTATTCCCACGAAATCGGGTTTAATGTTGGGTTTGGGAGAAACTAAGGAGGAGATTATTGCTACTTTGGAGGATTTACGGGGTATAAAGTGCGATCGCATTACCATCGGGCAATATATGCGTCCGTCTTTGGCTCATTTACCTGTGGAAAAATATTGGACTCCAAAAGAATTTGATGAGTTAGGGGCGATCGCCCTTAAAATGGGATTTAGTCATGTTCGTAGTGGTCCTTTGGTGCGTAGCTCTTACCATGCAGGGGAATAGTAAAGGTAATGTACAATTGATAATTGATAATTGATAATGGACAATTACTGTTGCCCATTCTCTGTTCCCTGTTCCCTGCCTAAATGAGAAATTATATCTAAAATCAGGAACGCCAAAATAACAATAAAGGATACAGGAGATTTTTTAACATGACCATTCCCAATCATCCAAAATTGGGTATTCGTACAGAAATTAGAGCATTTCTAAAACTAGCCATACCCCTAGCCAGTGCGCAGGTGGCACAGTTAACCACAGGATTCGCTGATACCGTGATGATGGGACATTTGGGCAACGAAATTTTGGCGGCTGGGGCATTAGCTTCCATTACCTTTTTTTCCATCATGATAGCCACCAGTGGCATCGTTATGGGTGTGACTCCCTTAGTGGCAAATGCCTATGGTGCTGGAAATAAAAATGACATCGAACAATTTACCCGACAGGGGTTATGGTTATCCTTACTTCTATCTATCCCCATTATGATAGGCACCGCCCACTTTGATAGTTTAGTGGGAGGATTAGGATTAGATAATACCACCATCGCATTAGCCAGTACATACCTTGATATTATGTTATGGGGCTTATTTCCTGCGTTGGGTTTTGCCATGTTACGGGGTGTAGTTTCTGCCCTATCCCAAGCCCGTCCAATTTTTTGGATTGTTACCATCGCCACGGGTTTTAATATTTTAGGTAACTATGTTTTGGGTTTTGGGGTGTGGGGATTTCCTCGTTTGGAATTGGCAGGTTTGGCGTTGGCTTCTACTCTCACATGGTGGGGGATGTTTACTGCTTTAATTATCTATCTTTCTGTCAATGAGCATTTCAAAGATTATCAATTTTTTTCCCGCCTCTATCAGCTAAAACCAAAAACACTCTGGAAATTGCTAAAAATAGGGGTACCCATTGGAGTTTTTACAACTCTTGAGGTGGGGGTATATACCGCCGTTAGCTATCTCATGGCAGAATTTGGTACGGATGGATTGGCAGCCCATCAGATTGTTTTTCAAACTATGAATATCATTTATATGGTGCCGTTGGGGATGTCGTTTGCCGCCACTGCTAGGGTTGGTAAATGGTTTGGGCAAGAAAATATGTTGGGCATTCGTCAGGCAGGGTTAGTCAGTGTGACGGTGGGGACTTTGTGGAGTATGTTTGTGGTGGTTTTGTTGTTGGTTTTTCCTGAGCAAATTGTGGGATTATATATTAATGTGCTTGAGCCAGAAAATGCCCCCATCGTATCCCTTGCAGTATCTATTCTAAGGGTAGCGGCGATCGCCCATATCTTTGATGGAGTCCAAAAAATTGCCTATGGAGCGTTGCAAGGTTTACAGGATACCCATGTGCCAATGGTTTTAAGTTTCCTATTCTACTGGTGCATTGGCTTAACCTGTGCTTACTGGTTTGCATTTGGCTTAAATTTGGGGGCTGTGGGTTTGTGGTTAGGACTTTTGATTGGGGTAATTATTGCTTCTGTGGTTTTTGTGTGGCGATTTCAAACTTTGGCAGGAAAGCAATGGATAATTGATAATGAATAATTGAGAATTGACAGTAAACGATTATTATCTGTTGCCTGTTCCCCGTTCCCTGTTCCCCGCCACGATTAATATATTATTACTATAGAATTTAGTATTATTCATTAATTTAGTTTTTTTAGAAAGATGAAATCGAAATTTATTCCTGTAATTTTGGCGGGGGGAAAGGGTGAGCGTTTTTGGCCCTTGAGTCGTCGCACCCGCCCCAAGCAGTTTTTATGTCTGGATGGTAGTGGTATCAGTCTTTTACAGGCTACGGCTAACCGTCTTTTGCCTTTGGTGGATGGTTGGGATAATTTGATGGTGATTACTTCGGCTTTGGTGGCGGAGAATGTGAGGCAACAGTTGCCTTTGTTACCTGAAAAAAATATTTTAGTGGAGCCTGAAGGTAAAGATACCGCCCCCGCTGTGGCTTGGGCTAGTCTTGAGGTACAACGGCTTTTCGGTGATGATGCGATCGCAGGTTTTTTCCCCGCTGACCATTGGATTAACTCCCCAGAGGGCTTTATAAAAACGATTCAGGCTGGAGTTGAGTTTGCCCAAACTCAAAAAGCTATTGTCACCCTTGGTATTAATCCGACTTATCCCTCTACGGGTTATGGCTATATCCAACAGGGAGAAAAGGAAGGGGAAATAAACGGTTTACCTGTGTATAAAGTAACTCGTTTTACGGAAAAACCAGACCAAGAAACCGCCTCTAAATTCATCGCCACGGGGGATTATAGTTGGAATAGTGGGATGTTTATTTTTGAGGTAAATTTTGTATTACAAGAGTTGGAAAAGTTTGCCCCTCAAATCTTGAAACCTTTACGGGAAAAGGGAGAACAAGGATATTTTGATTTGGAAAAAATTAGCATTGACTATGCTTTAATGGAAAAAACTGCCTCGGCTTATGTATTACCTGCAGATTTTCCTTGGGATGACTTGGGGGATTGGAATGCCCTAGAAAGGTTGTTATCTAAAACTGATGATGATAATGTGACTAATACTAATAGTGTTAATTATCAGACTAAAAATTCTATTATTTATAGTAGTCAAAATGATGAAATAATTATGACTATTGGCTTAGAAGATATAGTAATTGTCAGAGATGGTAATGCTACTTTGGTGGTTAATAAAAACCAAACTCAGGACATAAAAAAGGCACTAAAATTATTACAAAATAAAGAGAATAATCAAGATTATTTATAAACTATAATAATTAAAAAAAATAAGCAAAGATTTGATTATTTAGTGCTGAAAATTTCGATTCCAATTTTTCATCAAACCCTAATTATTACTATGAACAAAAAAGCCATTGTATTATTATCAGGAGGTTTAGATTCTGCCACTAGCGGCGCGATCGCCCTTAAAGAAGGTTATGATGTAATAGCCTTATCATTTCGTTATGGACAAAGACATCTCAAGGAATTGGAGGCATCCCGCAATGTCGCCGAAGCCTTGGGCATCAAAGAACATTATATTATCGATGTGAATCTTTCTTTGTGGGGTGGTTCATCTCTCACCGATGCGACAATGAATATCCCCAAAGATGGAGTAAAAGCTGATGAAATCCCCTCAACCTATGTGCCAGGGCGTAATACGGTTTTCATTGCCATTGCCCTTTCCCTCGCCGAAGCCAAGGGCGCAGAGGCTATTTATTTGGGTATTAACGCCGTGGATTATTCCGGTTATCCCGATTGTCGCCCCGAATATTTAACCGCCTTCCAAAACCTCGCCAATCTTTCCTCTAAGGTGGGTATCGAAGGAAAATCCCCCCAGTTAATAGCTCCTCTTGTAACTTTATCGAAAGTAGAAATAGTACAAAGGGCGATCGCCCTTAACGTGCCTATCGAAAAAACATGGTCATGTTATCAGGGAGGCGAAACCCCTTGCGGAGTATGTGATTCTTGCCGTATTAGAAACAAGGCTTTGATAGATGCAGGTTACCCTGAATTAGCCGTCGTTAAGTAAGTATAAAAACAATAATCTATGACAGTTCATTATTATTGGGGCGAAGATGACTTCGCCATGAATAGGGCGATCGCCACTTTAAAAGAAGATAAAATAGATTCAAACTGGGTACAGTTTAACTATGAAAAAATAAGCGGTGATAAAGAAGACAACATAAAACAAGGTTTAATGGAGGTTATGACTCCTCCCTTTGGTAGTGGCGATCGTCTTGTATGGCTAAACGATACAAATATATGTCAAACCTGTAGCGACGAATTATTATCTCTACTAAAAAACACCCTGCAACAGATGCCAGACACCAGCCATTTATTACTTACCAGTCGCAAAAAACCCGATGCCAGAATCAAAAGCACCAAATTAATCAATCAATATACCAAAATAAAAGAATTTTCCCTGATTCCTATCTGGCAAACCGACGTATTAATCAAAAGAGTAGAAGAAACAGCCCAAGAAAAAAACATCAAACTATCTTCCTCCGCCGTCCAAACCCTCGCCACCTGTGTCGGTAATGACAGTCGCCTATTGTGGCAAGAGTTAGAAAAACTCGCCATCTACCAAGGAGATAACCCCCAACCCATCACCCAAGAAACCGTTACCTCCCTTGTCAACGTCAGTAATCAAAACAGCCTACAACTCGCCCAAGCCATTCTCAGCCAAGATACAGGCAAAGCCATCCAACTCGCCCAAGAATTAATTAATTTAAACGAACCTGCCTTAAGAATTGTTGCTACCCTTGTGGGACAATTTCGCACCTGGACAATGGTAAAAACCGTCATTGAATCGGGAGAAAAAGACGAGAAAATTATTGCCAAACAAGCAGATGTTAATAATCCCAAAAGAATTTATTTTCTCCGCAAAGAAGTTAATAATATCTCTGCCCAAAAACTACAATCTACATTGCCCATTTTACTAGAATTAGAACTTAACTTAAAAAGAGGAGAAATTCCCATTAATGCCCTCCAAAAAGCCATAATTAAACTCACAAATCTTTAATTAACCTCAGTTTGCGATAATGGTTGTCAGTCGGGAAAAGGCAACAAGCAAGAGATAATAATTGCTTATCCCGAACTCAAGTTTTGTAACAAGGGGCTTAAGCCCCTTGCCTTCTCCCCGCCCTAACCAGAAAATAGAAAATTAATTAATCATCACGGTCAAAAACTCCCATTTGTTTTGTATGAACAATTTTCGTAGTACCTTGTTATTAGAGTGAATACTTAAATAATGTCAAAATACGTAGAAAATGGTAGATAACAGGGAAAGCGAATACTATAAAGAATCAGAAGCCACAAGGGTTAGAGTTTTAAGTGAAGCCCTACCCTATATCCAAAAATTTGCAGGACGTACCATTGTTGTCAAATATGGTGGTGCCGCTATGAAAGACGGACATCTCAAAGAGGGAGTGATTAGGGATATTGTTTTCTTGGCTTCCGTGGGTTTAAATCCTGTGGTTGTCCATGGGGGAGGGCCAGAAATTAATATCTGGTTAACTAAACTCGGTATTCAACCCCAATTTAAAGACGGTTTGAGGGTAACTGATGCCCAAACCATGGATGTGGTAGAAATGGTATTGGTAGGTAGGGTAAATAAGGAGTTAGTCACCCTGATTAACAATGCAGGGGGTAAAGCGGTTGGTATTTGCGGAAAAGATGGTAATTTGATCCAGGCGCGATCGGTAAATCGTGAGCAGGTGGGCTTTGTAGGAGAAGTTACTAGCGTGGATAGTGCGTTGGTGGATTCTTTGGTAAAAAGTGGTTATGTGCCTGTTATTTCTAGTGTGGCAGCGGACGTTGAAGGACAAGCCCACAATATTAATGCGGATACGGTGGCAGGGGAAATTGCCGCTGCCTTGGGGGCAGAAAAGTTAATTCTTTTGACAGATACTCCCGGAATTTTAGAGGATTATCATGATCCCTCCACTTTACTTTATAAACTTTCTATTCAGGACGCAAGGGATTTAATCGATCAAGAGGTAGTATCAGGGGGAATGATACCGAAGGTAAATTGTTGTGTGCGTTGTCTTGCCCAAGGGGTAAAAGCGGCTCACATTATTGATGGCAGGATTCCCCATGCTTTGTTATTGGAAATTTTTACTGATGATGGTATTGGTTCGATGATTGTGCCTTAAGGTTGTTGTTTTGCCCTCGTGATCATTCAATTCTGGGAAACTTTGATGATGGTTTTTGATTTTAATCTAAGATAGTATTAAGTCTGAGTGGTCAGTTATATTGTTGTTTCGCCCCCCAAATCCCCCAATTCTGGGGGACTTTTATGGTGATTGATTTAATACAATTCATATTTTAAGAGGGTACAAGGGATACCACCATTATCCACGGGAATCCTTTGGGAAGTTCTCAGACCTACTTTTTTGGTTAGTTCTTTGTTTCCACAGAGAATATAGGCTGTCCATCCTTTAAATCTTTGTTTTAATACGTCTCCTAATAGTTTATAGAAGGGAAATAGTTGCTCTGTTTCTGATAGTCTTTTACCGTAGGGGGGGTTACAGATTAAGATACCATGATCGGCTGGGGCTTCCACATCAATTAATTTTTGGTGGTGAAATTGTAGTTTATCAGCAAATCCACAGGCACGGGCGTTACTTCTTGCTTGTTTGATTACTTCTTCGTCGGCATCACTACCCATAATGATGGGCATGGTTTCTTTTTCGCTTTCTTCGGCTTCTGTGAAAATCTGATCCCATAAGTCGGAATCGTAATCATTCCAGCGTTGAAAGGCGAACTCTTGCCGATATAAGCCGGGGGCGATGTTTAGTGCCATGAGGGTAGCTTCGATGGGAAAAGTACCTGAACCACAAAGGGGATCAATTAATGGTAGTTCGGGAGTCCAATCTGTCATATATAGCAGGGCGGCGGCGAGGGTTTCTTTGAGGGGTGCCATACCCATGGCGGGGTGATAACCTCGGCGATGTAAGCTGTCTCCTGAACTGTCTAGGCTAAGGGTACATTTATTTTCACGGATGTGGGCGTTGATGATGATGTCTGGATTCTGGGTGTCGATGTCGGATCTGGTGCCGTATTTTTCTTGTTGTTGATCGACGATCGCATTTTTGACCTGTAGGGCGGTGAAGTGACTATGATTGAGACGGGGGCTTTTCCCTGTACAATGCACTGCTAAGGTTTGGGAGGGATTGATATAGGATGACCAATCAATCTTTTTGACGTTTTTGTAAAGTTGTTCGGGATCGTAACTAGGAACGGTTTGCAGAGTCCATAACACCCTAAATATGGTTCTACTCCATAGGTTTACTCGATAAAGTAAGGTGCGATCGCCCTTAAAATGTACCCCGGTAAAATCTGTTTGAACATCTTGACCTCCTAATTTAATAATTTCTTGGGAGGCAATATCTTCTAAACCTCTGCCCACAGTGGCAAAATATTGATAGGTCATTGATAGTTAAATTAATCGTTTGCTCATTGCTATTCTTTTAATATCTTAATCTGCAAACAACACCACAATGACCCGATAATTTTTTAAGCATCCTTCATCAAATGCTTAACCAAGTTATCTTTAACCATCATCTGCCGAAAAACCTCAATCAGATAATTTTGAGCTTGTTCCTGAGAAAGGGTTTTTACTTGTTCCTTCAAAACCTCTAACTTGAACTGCTGTTCTAAACTTAAATTAGCTGGGGGTTGCATAATAACCTCACTCCTCATACACAGTTAAATTATTCATCAATATTTGATTGACTAACAGCATATTAGATTACTTTATGTCAAGGATGATGTCTCACTTGTTACTTTTTTTAATAATTATCAAAAAAAACAAAAAGGATGCTCCGAGAAGCATCCTTATCACAAAAATTCAAGACAATATTAACGGTCTACAGACCCCATAATTACATCAATACTACCGAGGATTGCCATCACATCAGCAACCTTAACCCCCTTGAGTAGATGAGGAAGAATCTGTAAATTGTTAAAATCAGGGGCCCTAATTTTCCAACGCCAGGGGAACACATCATTATTACCCACAATAAAGATACCTAATTCACCCTTACCGCTTTCCATACGAACATAATGCTCACCTTCAGGAATTTTGAAAGTAGGGGCTACCTTCTTGGCGATGTACTGATACTGAAAATCATTCCATTCAGACTTTTTACCCTCAGCTATTCTTTTAGCTTCTAGGTTTTCATAAGGGCCACCCGGTAAACCCTTAAGCGCTTGACGAATAATTTTCACAGACTCACGCATTTCCCGAATGCGGATCAAATAACGGGCAAAACAATCTCCAGCAGTTTCCCACTGTACATCCCAATCAAAGTCGTCATAACATTCATAATGATCAACCTTTCTCAGATCCCATTTTACCCCCGAACCCCGTAACATAGGGCCAGATAAACCCCAGTTAATAGCCTGTTCACGGGTAATAGTACCAACACCCTCAACCCTTCTGCGGAAAATAGGGTTATTGGTAATTAGTTTTTCATATTCATCAACTTTCGGTAGGAAATAATCGCAAAAATCTTCACACTTATCAACCCAACCATAGGGCAAATCAACAGCCACCCCACCCACACGGAAATAGTTGTTATTGATAAGACGCATACCCGAAGCCGCTTCCCATAAATCATAGATCATTTCCCGCTCACGGAAAATGTAGAAGAAAGGAGTTTGGGCTCCCACATCTGCCAAAAATGGGCCAAGCCAAAGGAGATGATTTGCAATGCGATTAAGCTCAAGCATAATCACCCTAATATATTGAGCCCTTTTAGGAACTTCAATATCAGCCAACTTTTCAGGGGCATTAACCGTGATTGCCTCATTAAACATCCCCGCCGCATAATCCCAACGACTTACATAGGGAACATACATCACATTGGTACGGTTTTCCGCAATCTTTTCCATACCCCGATGAAGATAGCCGATGACAGGTTCACAATCAACCACATCCTCGCCATCGAGGGTAAGAATTAACCTCAAAACCCCGTGCATGGAAGGGTGGTGAGGCCCCATGTTTAATACCATGGGTTCTGTTCTAGTTTCAATTTTAGGCATATAGCAAATTTATATTTTGATAATATTTCAA
Source organism: Cyanobacterium stanieri PCC 7202 (assembly GCA_000317655.1). NCBI lineage: Bacteria > Bacillati > Cyanobacteriota > Cyanophyceae > Chroococcales > Geminocystaceae > Cyanobacterium > Cyanobacterium stanieri. Next base: position 2,546,352 of record CP003940.1, on the reverse strand, counting down.
CCTGTGAAACAATTTAGTCTGGAAATTCGACAATGATTTAGTCTTAATCCTTATTATTAATGATTGTCTTTATATTTTATCGGTTATTCGTCCTTTGTTTTCCCATTAGGTTAGGGAAATACATCTTTACTTTTCTTAATAAATAACATAACATGTAAATCTAAGTTACAATCAGTTACTTAACTTTAATAAAATCAACAATAATATACCTTCTATAACTATGACTACTCAATCAAAATCTAAAAACTCCAACATCGAATTATTACAAAGAGCCTACAACGCAGATCAACAAGTAAAATACATTCACCTAGAAGCAGAAATCGATCTGTTATTACATCAAATTCAAGCCTTACAAAATAAAGTAAAATAATTACATAACCCTAAAAGTAAATAGGTATTGGGAGATTTGACTAGAAAGATATAAACGTTGAATTTCCCGATTTTTGTTTACCATCAAACTTTTGTCAGAACTATATAACAGGAGTAATAGATAAAATTGTTAACCCTCGGTGTAAATATTGATCACGTGGCGACTATTCGCCAAGCCAGACGTACTGTAGAACCTGATCCCATTGGTGCCGCCGTATTAGCTGAGTTGGCTGGTGCTGATGGCATTACAGCGCACCTTAGAGAAGATAGACGACACATTCAAGATCGAGATATTAAGCTACTAAGGCAAACGGTGAGAACCCATCTTAATTTAGAAATGGCACCCACCGAAGAAATGATCAATATTGCCCTCGATGTCAAGCCTGATTATGTTACCCTTGTTCCCGAAAAAAGAGAGGAAGTCACCACGGAGGGGGGTATTGATATTGTTAATAATCTGACTCGTTTTACTGAGGTAGTCAGTAAGTTACAGGATGCTGGTATCCCTGTAAGTTGGTTTATCGATGCCGATGAGGCTCAAATTGAAGCGTCAGCAAAAACTAAGGCTTTATTTATCGAGTTACACACGGGTAAGTATGCCGATGCAGAAAATAAGGACATTGAAGCCCAAGAGTTGGAAGCCTTAAAGGTAGGCACAAAACAAGCCTTGGATTTGGGTTTGAGGGTGAATGCTGGTCATGGTTTAACTTATTGGAATGTTTACCCTGTGGCTTGTATTGAGGGTATGGAGGAGTTGAATATTGGTCATAGCATCATTAGCCGTGCGGTGTTGGTGGGCTTGGAAAGGGCGGTAAGGGAAATGAAATTGGCAATGAGGGGTGAGTTGTAACCAACAACCTGAATATTTGTGTTAATTCTTAACTGTTTTGCCCTTGTCTTTTTTCTCGGTATTTATTTACACTGAATATTAGTAGAAAATATTAAGAAAATAACTTATTTAAATCGATTTATGACGACTTATTATTATATTGCCGCCAGTGAGAAGTTTTTGACCAGTGACAATGAAAATCTCCATGAGGTTTTAGACGAAAGACACAGATTTTATAAGGAACAGAATAAAGAGATTGATTTTTGGTTTATCAAGCAACCTGCTTTTTTGGAAGCCCCTGAATTGGCTGATGTGAAAGCAAAATGTCCTCAACCTTCTGCGGCGGTGGTTTCTTTGGATAAGGAGTGGATTACTTTCCTTAAATTACGTTTAGAATATGTGCTTTCTGGAGAGTTTGAGGCACCTTCTGATTCTATTCCCCAGCCTACTGCCTCTTTGGTAACAAGTAACTAATTTTTTTGGATTGATTTGTCATAACCCCTCTCCCACAAGAGAGGGGCTTTTTTGTGGTTGTTTTAGTCTAAATAACCCATTAAAAGAAATACATCGTCAATTTCGTTGGAGGCTACGGGACGATTTCCCATGACGTTATACTGTTCACTAATTTGTAAGGTACCAGCAGAAATAGGTCTTGATCCTGATAATACAAGGGTATTTTTAACACTGAGATCAGATTTTGTGATGGGACGTATGGAACCCACTGATTTATAGGTGCTTACTACTTCTAGCCTACTGGGTTGAATTGGTCTATTATTGGGTAATAAGGCGGTGGGTTTGTTGGCAACTTCTAGGGCAGAAGTTTCTTGGTTTTCTTCTTGATTATGTTCTTGGTTTTCCCAGTTGTCACTCATGGTGTGTACTCCTTTATTTTTCTAGTTTTTTTGATTATTATGCCCGATGTCTAGGCGCTAAATCGGATTTATATAATCTGATTGATTTGGGTCTGAAAATTTTATTTTCAACAAGTACGTTTTATTATACTCCGATGGGGATCATTGACAATTGACCTTGATTTTGCTTGATTTGGTTTTTTGCTAATATTTTTCATTTTTTTACCATAAATCTTTCATAATGTTTTCATTATTTGCTAAAATAAGCTAAACGATAAATTAAAGTAATGTAGATAATGAGTAACCTAAATCCTGTGTGTGTAGAAAATTTGACGGTGAGTTATCGTCAGGTAGAAGCGCTACGAAACATTAATTTAATGATCGCACCGGGGAGGGTTACAGGAATTATCGGGCCTAATGGGGCAGGAAAAAGTACCCTTATTAAAGGGATGTTGGGGCTGATCTCGGCTCAATTTGGACGGGTGTTATGGGGGGATAAACCCTTGAGCCAACAACGGGATCGAGTGGCATATGTACCTCAGAGAAGCCAAATTGATTGGACTTATCCCGCTACGGTGTGGGATGTGGTGATGATGGGCAGGGTAAAAAAGACGGGTTGGTTTCGTCCTTTTTCTCGCATTAGTAAAATGAAGGCTCAAAGTTGCCTCGAACGTGTGGGGATGGGGGATTTGGGCGATCGCCCCATAGGACAACTATCGGGAGGGCAACAACAGAGGGTATTTTTAGCCCGTTCTTTGGCACAGGAAGCTGATATATTTTTCTTTGATGAACCTTTTGTGGGGGTGGATCAAAAAACTGAGGTAATTATCTTTAACATTTTTCGAGAATTGGCAGACAATAATAAAATCGTGATGGTGGTTAACCATGATTTGGGGGAATCTATCCAAAACTTTGATGATCTGATTTTGCTCAACAAAAGTCTCATCGCCTCTGGTACAAGGGAGAAGGTATTACGAGAGGAAAATCTATCTTTTGCCTATGGTGGGGGAGTGTCTTTCTATGGGCATGATGCAGCCTAGGGGATGGACAGGTTATTTTCTCGCCAAAACCTAATTACTTCCCTCCTGTGGTTTTGGTCTTTCCTTAATAAAAGGTTGATTAGGATTGATCAAATCAATATAAACAATATCCTCTCGGCGAATTTGTTGAGTAATAGGGATAATTCTTGCCAACACTTCCAACTGTTCAGTAATGCGAGAAGTATAAGCCCCTAGGTGAACTTTGCCCAAATCTGTAGTGAGAATAATATTATTCGGATTTTGCCAATCAATCTCCTCGATAGCCACAGGGGAATTGATTAAAAGTCGATATAACTCCTCCCAATAAAGCAAATACAAATTAGGAGTACCAATCATTTTTAATGGAGGAATTTTATCGGGATTTTCCTGTAAATTTTCATACATACCCTTTTCAATAAAAATACCATCAGCATTGATAAATCCAAGGTGTCCGATGGTTACTTGTCCATTTTCATTGACCACCGGGCCATAGGCCATGGCAACGGGGGGATCTTCTTCTACCTTAATAGTCACACTAGGGGGTAACATTTTTTTAGTCACCGTAATATCCCGTAAAGGAGTTTTTTCGGTCAATTGTTCCGCCAAATCTTGTCCTGAAAGGGTAAGGATAGGCTGAGGATATTCTAAGGGAATCAAGCTACGAATTTCTTGCTCTGAGAGTAGTTCATTACCTGTGATATTAATTTGTTCGCTACTTTCAAGAACCCATTGAGGTAAAGTTATCCACCAAAAAACCGCCGTTGCCGTGCCAAAAATGACTAAAAAACGACAGGTAGCAATGCGACGACGACGCGCTCTTTCTTTTCTCAATCGGTTACGATGTTCATGGATTTGAGATGAAGAGATGTAATTTTTGGTGGCTGTCATATACTTAAGCAGACTCTGGAGTCGGTAAGGATGATGGATGTAATAATAACTCAGCAGTGCTTCGTTTTTCAACCATTTCCTTAGTAATTAAACATTTTCTTAAATCTTTACGAGAAGGTACTTCATACATGACATCGAGCATGATTTCTTCCACGATACCCCGCAAGGCTCTTGCCCCTGTTTTACGACGATGGGCTTCTTGGGAAATGGCGCTGATGGCTTCGGGTTCAAATTCGAGGATCACATCATCCATACCGAGCAGTTTTTGATATTGTTTAACTAAGGCATTACGAGGTTGGGTAAGGATAGCTGTTAAGGCTTCCTCATTGAGGGAATCTAACACCGCAACTACGGGTAAACGTCCTGCAAATTCAGGAATTAAACCAAATTTGACCAAATCATCGGTTTGCATTTGTCGGGCGGCGTTGGCGATTTTTTCTTCTTTGGTTTGATTTTCGTCGGGAATTTCAAAACCGAGAACTTTTTGCTGATGATTTTGCTCAATAATTTTTTCTAGACCACTAAATGCACCGCCACAGACGAATAGAATGTTACTGGTGTCGATGGTGATACAGTCTTGATAGGGGTGTTTTCTACCTCCTTGGGGGGGAACATTTGCCACAGTTCCCTCAAGCATTTTGAGTAGTGCTTGTTGTACTCCTTCCCCTGATACGTCTCTGGTGATAGAAGGGTTTTCACTTTTACGGGCAATTTTATCAATTTCATCGATGTAGATAATTCCCCGTTGGGCTTGTTCTAAGTCTAAATCTGCTACTTGTAGAAGTCTGAGGAGGATATTTTCTACGTCTTCCCCTACATAACCTGCTTCGGTGAGGGTGGTAGCATCGGCGATGGCAAAGGGTACATCTAATATTTTAGCAAGGGTTTGAGCCAGTAAAGTCTTACCAGATCCCGTAGGGCCAATGAGGAGAATATTAGATTTTTGTAACTCGATACTATCTTCTAGGGCAATGGAAGGATCTTGATTTTCCTTAATACTCAAACGTTTGTAATGGTTATATACTGCCACGGACAAAACTTTTTTTGCCTCATCTTGCCCAATGACATATTCATCTAATTCCGCCTTAATGTCTTTGGGTTTGGGTAAATCTTTGAGGGAAAGAGGAGTGAAACTGGACGATTTAGCTTGGTTCGGCACAGGTTTCCCTTTTAGGGTAGGATTGCTAGGACGAGGGGGGGCAGAAATTAATTCTTCGTCTAAGATTTCGTTACATAGTTCTACGCATTCATCACAAATATAGACCCCTGGCCCTGCAATTAATTTGCGTACTTGTTCTTGGGATTTCCCACAAAAAGAACATTTTAAATGGGAGTCGTATTTAGACATAAAACTGCTTTTTTTATTATTTTAACAAATAGACTTCTCAAAAAGAGATTAGGGAATTAAGAATTATAATGATTTAATAGTATTTTGGCGGTTAGGTAACATTATGGGTGAATCAAAAAATACTATTTATCATTTAAATTACAATAAATATAATTGATAATGTTACCGAGGGAAATATTTTTTGTGTTGGTTATAGGGCTTCTGATAGATCAATATCTTTACGACTGAGGGGAAGGCTTACTCCATCACGTAAGATAATATCATCGATGATTCCATATTCTTTGGCTTCGGTGGAGGACATATAAAAGTCTCTTTCGGTATCTTCACTAATACGCTCGAAGGGTTGCCCTGTATGATGGGTCAGAATTTCGTTTAGTCTTTGTTTGATATAGAGAATTTCTTTGGCTTGGATTTCAATGTCACTGGCTTGTCCTTGCGCACCTCCTAGGGGTTGGTGAATCATAATCCGAGAGTTGGGTAAACCTAGTCTTTTGCCTTTGGCTCCCCCTGCCAACAAGAAAGCACCCATACTGGCGGCGATACCATAACAGATTGTAGATACATCAGGTTCTATTTGTTGCATGGTGTCATATATTGCCATACCAGAATAAACGGACCCCCCGGGGGAGTTGATGTAGATATAGATGTCTTTTTTGGGATCTTCTGCTTCTAGGTAAAGCAGTTGAGCAACTACTGAATCGGCTAGTTTATCATCAATGGCAGTACCGAGGAAGATGATTCTCTCCCGAAGTAGACGGGAGTAAACATCGAATACTTTTTCACCCATGCCCGAGGATTCTACTACCATGGGAACGGTGGTGTTGTTACTGATGCTTTCTGTCTTGGGGGTCGAAAGATGACCGTAACTACTGGTAATGTTTAGTTTGGGAGATTGCGATTCTAGCATAGCTTGATGAGGGTTCTTGTGAAAGCTCTATGAATAGGAGTTACACCTTAATATTATAATACTTTCTAGGTTTTTTCGATGGTGGTGGAGGCAGATTTTGGGGTAGGTTTCCCTACCCTTAAGGGTTAAATTAGTTGATCAACGATCGCACTTAAACCGACGGAATTAGATGCTTTGAATAGGATGCGATCGCCTTTAGTCATGATTTGTTTCACTCGATGGAGGAGTTGGTCGTGGTTTTCATAAATTTCTGTGGGGATACCTTTGGCCCCGGAGGCGATGGTTTTGGTGTCTTCTTCATCGGCCAAAATTAAAACCAGATCCAGTTCTAATTCTTCGGCTTTTTCCCCCACTTGATGATGGAGGGCGGGGGAGTATTCCCCTAGTTCTTTCATGGTACCAAGGACGGCAATTTTACGCTCTCCGGGGGTATTTTTGAGTAGCTCAAGGGATGCCAGCATGGACTCAAACCCTGCGTTATAGGTTTCATCAAGGATGACGATGTCGTTATCGAGATGATAACGGTTCGCTCTTCCCTTGGGCATATTGACCTCAATTCCTGCCTTGAGGGGTTCTAAATCTAATTGGAGGACATGGGCAAGGGCGATCGCCCCTAAATAGTTGAGGGCGTTATGGCTACCCTGAAGCGGTAAGGGATAGATTTCTCCCTGCACCTCAATTTTATCATCATCAATGATTTGACCCTGAAAATCGCCATGCTCCAAGCCGTAGGAGACGATTTTTCCCTGCCATACCGTCTTGGCAGTTTCCATCAACAATTCATTATCAGCATTTAAAATTGCTACCCCTTCAGGATTCATATTTGCCAACAGTTCACATTTCGCCCTAGCAATGGCTTCCCGTGATCCCAATCTACCAATATGGGCAGTACCCACATTAGTAATTAAACCGATGGTGGGATTCACTATATCCGTTAGTAAAGCGATTTCTCCCTCCCCTCTCATGGCCATTTCAATTACGGCAAAATTATCTTCTTTTGTTATTTCTAAAAGGGTCTTGGGGACACCAATTTCATTATTATAATTCGCCTTAGTTTTTAATACTTTTCCCTGAGTGCTTAACACCGCACTAATCAACTCTTTTGTGGTAGTTTTGCCCACCGAACCTGTCACTCCAATAATGGGAATATTTAACTGTTCTCTCCATCCATGGGCAATTTTTTGATAGGCTTCTAAAGTGTCTTTTACTTTCAAGATCGGCACATTAAAATTTTCCTCACTTAGGTGATTTTCATCCACCATAAGGGCGATCGCACCTTTACTTATAGCTTCGGTCAAAAAATCATGACCATCAAAGTTTTCTCCCCTCAAAGCAAGGAAAAGCTCTCCCCCTTGTAAACTTCTTGTATCAGTGCTTATCCCCCTACATTCTTGTGTTAAAATAGCATTGTTTTCAGCCTCACAAAATGCTTCGGTGATTTCACGTATTTGACTAATATTTAAAGAGAAATTCATAAAAAAATTACAATTAAGTTCAGTATTTTAACTGATAAATAGGATAACCTTTTCGGGTAAAACTTGAGTAATTTAACAGATATAAAAAGAAAAATTCTACTTTAAAATAGAAATTAAATTGGATAACTATATTACCCACAACATACCATGAACTGCCGTGAATATCCCAAAATTGTCCAGACACACACAATTTAATAATACAGGCGGAGAACAATATCTTTTTGATCATTTAGTCTATTGTGTCAAAACCGAATCCCCCGAAAAAGTAATCGAAAGATTTAATCGGCTATTTATTCAGGCACAAGGTTATGAAGATCAAAAAGTGTGGGAATGTTTAGCTCATATTATCGGTAATCCTCACTCATCAGAACAATTTCCCCTCATTCTCAACCGCTGTTGCCATATTCTCGTCAACAGTTGGCAATTATCCCCCCAAACTCAGGGATATATTGTGGATTTGGTTAACTCTTTTGAATATGTACCCAAAAGCCTCCACCGTGGTTATCTGCGCAGTTTTAGTGAACAGTTAAGAGAATGTGTTAGAGAATTTATCCATAGTGAATATTATAAACAATTAAAACGTCTTGCTAATGTCATCGGTGAGGGCAAAATTAGAAAGGGCGAAAAAAAGGAAGAGGTTGTCGGTAATCTAATTAGTCGTTATCCTTACCTTTATGATCATTGTTTATTAGGAGTAGGCAGTAGTCAAGAACAACAGGAAACCGTCTATAAAGTGAAACATGAACTAGAAAGAAAATTTGAAACCAATCTTTCTCGTTTTGTGACTTATCAATTGAGGGTGGCACAGAAAAAAGAAACTGGAGAAGCCTTCGATAGCCGTATTATTACTCCTGTGGAAAACCCTACCCTACTAAGCAAAAGAGATTTAGGACGTAGTTTGAAACAATATGTAGGAGTAGCAGAGAATGGTTATTCTTACAAAGAATTATCCCGTAGCTTTATTACCCACACTGAAGGGGTGCGCAATTATCAAATTTTTAAAGATAATCTCTATGAATATATTACCCAATCCATTGAGGGTAAATATGGCAAAAACAGCTTTAATAAGAGACTTTATGATCAATTTCAGGGTTTATATCCTCAATATAATAACAAAAAACCCGATGAGTTTTTGAAGATGCGCACCTATAGTCAACTTTTTAATTATTTAATTGTGGAAAGTCCGCAAAATCCTAACCATTTAATTTTTATGGACATGATTAGTAATATGGGTACAACAAAAACCGTTGGTTTATTCCTCAAATTAGCTCTAACTTGTAGTAAAATTAAGCCCTATTTGGAAAAAAGATTTTCTATTTTATTTAACCATTATGAGTCTTTTACCAAGGATGGGGCCATGTGGTTAGTGAGGAGTTTAGAAAAGGTGAATGTTGCTTTTAGTGTAAATTTTAGCAATGTTGATATGTCTTTTCTCAAGCGTCTTTATCTACCGGGAAGATAGAAGGGGAATTGACAATTGATAATGGACAATTGACAATTATCCCCATATTATTTATCTCAGTCTGCCTGAGCGTAAAATACTAATTACCAACCATAAACCGAGAAAACTAGCTACGGCAAATAAGATATTACTTAACAGCACTAACTGGGCTGTGGTGGCACCTGTAGAAATAATCGCCGCACCCACAATCAGCGACCCTACTACAATACTAAACGATAGACGGTTAGCAGAATCATCAAGGCTACGGCGTAGGTTATCTAATTCCCTAATTTGTAGGTTAAATTGCAGGGTTTCTGAACTTAATCTATCTAAGATTACATCAAGTTGACGGGGCGATCGCAACCCCACCGATTTTAAATCTAACACCGTGCGAAATACCGTCTGTAAAGGAGTTTCCCCAAATAACTGACGACGAAGTAAATCAATAGTTAGAGGCTTAATTTCATCCAACAAATTAATTTGAGGATTAAACTGACGGGCAACCCCTTCAAGGTTAGCCAAACTTTTGGCATACAAACCCATATTACCCGGTAACTTAACCTTATTCTTTCTACTTACCTCTAAAATTTCATAAAAAACCTCACTAAAATTAATCTGAGAAAGACTTAAATTATAATACTTTCTCAACATAATATTATAATCATTTTCTAATCTAGCAATATTAGTTTTTAGAGAAATATTTTCCGATAATTCTAAAGTTAATTGCGCACATTTTTGAGCATCAATATCAACCACCGCCAACAACATTTCTGTTAATAACTGTTGAGTACGAGGATCTAATCTGCCAATCATACCACAGTCAATGAGAGCAATTCGACCATCATCAAGATAAAAAATATTACCCGGATGGGGATCTGCATGGAAAAAACCATCTATGTATATTTGCTGGAAAAAAGCCCTAAATAAAATAGTGCTTAAATCACTTCTAATATTATTCTCTGGTTGCTCCTCAAAAGTAGGAATTTCTGCCTTCAAAATCGGCTTACCATCTAACCATTCCATGACTAAAACTTTCTTGGTAGTATAATCCCAAAAAATCTTAGGTACAATTAATTTCTGAGGATCAAACCACTTGCTTTTAGATAAATTTTCCCTTAATTTATCAGTAAAAGTCGCCTCTTTTCTAAAGTCCAACTCCGCCAATACTGCATTAGTAAATTCTTCTGCTAAACTGACCACATCATAATCATTACCAAAATCACTCAGGGCTACTAAATCCGCAATACCCTTGATAATGTTAATATCCTGATTAACCACCCTTTCAATATTTGGGCGTTGTACCTTAATAGCAACATCTTCCCCTGTAACTAGAGTACCACGATGTACCTGAGCCATGGAACCCGCCGCCAAAGGTTCACGGTTAAGGGTAGAAAAAATATTTTCTAGGGGTTGATTATATTCTTCTTCCAAACTTTGTTCTATCTCTCCCCAAGATACAGGAGGCACATTCGCCTGTAGGGCAGTTAAAGCCTCGATATATTTTGGAGGTAATAAATCAGGGCGAGTGCTTAATAATTGCCCAAATTTTACATAAAAAGGGCCTAATTCAATTAACATCCGCCTCAGCACTTCTGGGGTAGGTAATTTGGGTTCTCCAGATTTCCCCCCAGTCAAAATACCTCGCATATAATCCCAGCCATTTCCCAAGACAATTTCAATGATTTCTCTTTGGCGGGAGCTTGTTTTTGTTTTTGTAATGGATGACATAAATTGTTTTTAGGATAATAGCTATTTCTTTTCCATTAATATAGCAACTATTATCAGGTGTAAGACGATTTTTTACTTGTTTTCAGGGATTATATAATTTTGAATTAGTTGAAATAGAGATATTATAATTAATAAGTTAGTATGGAAACATCGAGGATTAAAATAAATATTAGCAATTCTTTTTCACTAATTACAAATTATCAAGGTAAATGATAAGTAATTGATTTTTAAAAAGGAGGATAAACCTAGTGGGAGTAATTTTTTTAGCTCAATGTCTTACCCAAGAAAAAGCGAATAGTTTAGCTCAATATTATGATGGTCTTGTTTGGAAAATTAGAGATGATATTACATCAAAATGTGAGGGGTTGGTTAAACAAGATTTTGAAGGAAATTGGTGGGGTTGTGTTCTTAATGATGCTACTAATTGGACTGCCGTTGATGTTTCAGAATCTAATTATCGTGTTTTGATTGTGGAAGAGTTACACTCACTAATTAAAGACACTTTTGTTTCGGCTCCACCCTTTGAATATGGCATGAGATTGGACATTATAAAGAGGGAAGATTTAGATACTTTATTAACAGATAGTAGTTATAAAATACATTATAGTTATTTGATTTCTGAAAAAGCACAAAACGAATTTGGCTCACGATTAACAACTAAATATCATGTTGACTTAATATTATCAGAATCCTTCTGGACAAGGTTAAATAAGCCACAAAATTTTGAGTTTTTTGTTGATGGTTATGTTTATTTGGAGGCTTTAAAAGAAGTGATTTCAGGGGATATAAAAGCTCCTCCAAAAGATGTTTTGGAGGGGAAAACAATGCGAGTCAGTTTAGATTATGAAAAAGCCGATTCATTATATAAAAAAGCCCTTGATTTGAGAGCTCAACGTAAATTTATCGATGCCTTGGATTATTTTAATCAAGCACAAATACTATACCCTTTTTCTCCTGCCATTCATCTGGATAAGGCCATTACTCTTTTTACGTTAAATAGATTATCTGAGGCGTTAAGTTCTTGTGATTCTTGTTTAATTTTAAAACCTAACATAGTTAAGGATGCTATTATGGTTCGTCAATTAAAAGGGGATATTTTATCGAAACAAGGCAAATTAGAAGAAGCTCTCAATTTTTTTGACGAAGCCTTGAGTATTCATCCTAACAATCACCATAATTTCCAAGAACATTATTATTCTGCCATTCAAAAAGCAGAGATATTAAATCAATTGGGCAGAAAAAAAGAGGCTTTAGATGCTTGTAATTTGGCTGTAAGATTTAATCCTTATGACCAATCTAGGACTAGGGCTTTATGGTCAAAAATTATTTCTCAATAACTTAACAATATATATTATACTAAATCCTATTCTAATAATATACTAATTAGGGCGGGGAACAGGGAATAGGGAACGGGGAACAGTTTTTCAAGGTTTATAGTGGTAGATTGATAGGCTAAATCATCTCTATTTTAAGTTGCTTCATAGGTATATTACCTAAATCGGATTTGGTATTAAGGGCGATCGCACCATTTTTTTAACATAATATTTTCTGTGCTTTTTCAAGAAAATTTAAGGGTCAATTTTACTCGCCCACAATTTAATGAGAAAAAACAAACATAATAAAAAATAACCTGTGGTCAACATCCCATTAAGATACATTAAACGAAGAGAAAATAAGTCATTACTAACAATACTTCCTAACCATAAGCTACTATAAATTATTAACCATCCTCCTCCTAAATTGAGAGATAAACGGCTTACTTTCTTTACTTGGATGGTTTTATATTCTGAGGAAAAAAGTACAGTTATAAGAGCAAAAATAACGCCAATTACAGGCATTAAATATAAAGATAACCAGAATTTATTTAAATTTTCTTCAGGATTTTTATTAATCATTATCTGGTCAAAATAAATTAGGAATTAATAACAAAACTGTTTTTATATGGTTAGATAAAAGCGAATAAGCAACATTTACGGCAACAGCCTTTTACACAAATTGTAGTCTAATTGACAATTGATCAAGAAATGATCGACAATGGAAGAATAGTCAATACAACTTGTGAGCTTTGAAAATTAAGTGTTAATGACAAAATTATTGGAATTTAGCGAGTCTGACAATAGATTATCTAATCGTTTCATAGAATTAGATCCTCAAGGATATTTTATCATCTCCATTGACCGAGAAAAAGAGTTAATTTGTGCTGAACATTATAGCAATGCTATTAATGACCAAGGTTTGGCAGTTGATCCTGATACGGGGGAAGTGATAGCCTGTAAGGGTGCAAAACCCCGTCAAGCGGTGACAAAATTTACGGGCAAAACTGCGAAGGAAATTTGTATCAAACTTTTTGAGGAAATCAGTCCTGCCCCTGTTAGTATGTTTGATCATGCCGCTTATTTGGGTAGGGAGTTTGTAAGGGCAGAAATTGCCCTCAAGACTGGAGAGGATTATATTCAAGATTAAACAAATTGACCAATCATTACGTTGCCTTAGCTTTAATGGTGGGCAATGCCCACCCTACAAATTTTTCAAAAAAAGTCACGACAACAAGGGGTTTAAACCCCTTACCTCAAAATTACTAAACATCATTTATTTTCGTGAGTAAAATAAACATTGCGGGGGAAGAAATTGCCCCTTCTCAGGTGAAGCAGATACAAATTCCCGTGGCAAAGTTGCCAACTCAGACAATGATGTCTTTGCCTGTGACGGTGATTAATGGTAAGGAGGATGGGGCGAGGTTATGGTTGAGTGCGGCGATTCACGGGGATGAGATTAACGGGGTGGAGATTATCCGCCGTGTGGTTTCTTTAATCAATCCTCAGCGTTTGAAAGGCTGTATCATTGCGGTGCCTATTGTCAATGTGTTTGGTTTTATTGAACAATCCCGCTATTTGCCTGATAGAAGGGATTTGAATCGTTCTTTTCCCGGTTCAGAATCAGGTTCGTTGGCTTCTCGTTTAGCGGAACTTTTTATGCGAGAGGTGGTGGCGAATTGTACCCATGGCATTGATTTACATACGGCGGCGATTCACCGTGTTAATTTACCCCAAATTCGAGCAAACCTTGAGGATGAGGAAACAAGACAATGTGCGATCGCCTTTAACACTCCAGTAATGATTCATGCTACCACGAGAGACGGTTCTTTGCGTCAAGCCGCCAGTAAAAAAGGTATTCCCATCCTATTGTACGAAGGGGGAGAAGCCCTCAGATTTGACGGTAAAGCCATTGATATGGGGGTAAGGGGAATTTTACGGGTGATGAATTACCTAAAAATGTACAATATTTATAACCATGACTTGGAACAAAAATCCATCATTGTTAACAAATCGAAATGGATTCGGGCATCGAGTAGCGGTATATATTTATTAGAAACAGAATTGGGGGCAGAGGTAAGGAAAAAGCAGGTTTTAGGAAAAATTACTGATCCCTTTGGTAACAAAAGCGTTGCCATCAAAGCTCCTTTTAACGGTATAGTAATTGGTCATGTACAAAATCCCCTCGTCAATCAGGGGGATGCTATCATTCATTTGGCTTCTGCCGAGGAAATATAAAAATGAAATCAATCTTAGTCTATGGTATTCCTAACTGTGGCACTTGTAAAAAAGCCATGCAATGGTTAGAAGATAACGATATTAACTACGAATTTATCAACACCAAAGAAAATAAACCCACCAAAGAAATGATTACAGACTGGGTAAAATCCTTGGGTAGTAAATCCATGCGTAATACCTCGGGCATGTCTTACCGTGCCTTGGGGGAGGAGAAAAAGACATGGAGCGATGAACAATGGATTGAGGCTTTTTCTGAAGATGCTATGCTATTAAAAAGACCTTTGTTTGTCAAAGATGGGGAGGCAGTTTTAGTGGGATTTCGTGCCAACGATGCCGTTAAACGAGAAAAATTGTCATGGACATCAACCTAAATGAATGTTATCAGATTTTAGAACTAGATGAATCGGCGGAAATAGCAGAAATAGAAAGAGCTTATTTTCGCCTAGTGGGGGAGTGTCTCAAGCAGGGGGAAAAGGAAAGGATAGAAACTATTAAAACCGCCTATCAAACACTGTTGAATCACCGTAAAACTCAACAGCAAAAAGAATCTACCCAAGAACAAAAAGCCTATGAGCAAGAAATTACCAACGGTATCGCTAGGGCGTTACGGGGAATGGCTTTGATGATTCGAGTGGATACTACGGTGGAATATTTGGAGATAAAAATTAGGGGTAGTAAACCTCGTCAAAAGGCAACTATTCTCCATCTGATTTATCAATATCTCAGAGGGGCAGACAATTTACACCATACCCTCGTCAGGGTAACGGCTTTGAAAACCGTAAAAACTCATTTTTGGCAGGAAGATATAAACCTCACCCCTGATAAGCATAACCAAGTTTATGCTAATGACTATATTCTTTTGCAGGAAGGAGAAAAAACTTTAAATACTTATGTATTACCCATAGCAGGGGCGATCGCACTGGCTTTTAGTTCCGCCGAAGTGCTAACATGGTTTATCGGGATGTGGGTGCATGAATTTGGTCATGCCACCGTTGCTTGGTTTTCAGGATATAGGGCAATGATTACCTTTGGGGCTACCATTACCGCCCTTGAAAAATCCAACTTTGTTTACTTTGGCATTCTTTTCTTACTAGGATTAACCTTTTATACAGGGTGGAAAGAAAAGAAAAACTCCACCATGATTGTCGCCGTCATCCTAATGATTTTACAATTTATTCTTACCTGGATGACAAGCTATGCTGATTATGTAACCCTCATGGCATTTAGTGGCATTGGTGGGGAATTTTACCTTAGCACCCTCTTAATTATCGCCTTTTATTGGCGCTTACCCGAAAAATTTTACTGGGATTTTTGGCGTTTCGGTGCCGTTGCCATCGGTGCCATAACCTTCTTTAGTAGTTTTACCAAGTGGCATAATATCAACGTCGGCAGAGATAGCATCCCTTGGGGTACATTGTGGGGAGGTAGGGGAGACTCGGGAGGAGATTTAAATATTTTAAATGATTATGCAGGATGGAGTACCAATCAAATTGTCGGCACTTATATTAGTTTAGGCAATATTTGCCTTGTGGTGATTATTAGTTTTTATCTATTTCATTTATTTAAAAGTCGCCCTGAATTATGGGTTAAAATACGTCAGCTTTTTCGATGAAAATATCAATGACCTATTCCCCAAATTAAAAATACTATTCCCCATTGCCCATTCCCTGTTCCCTATCTCAACCAAAATTTTATATCGAAATCAAGTTACTTTAATTTTTATCTTGATTTAACATTTTGTTACCAATCTGGTACTATGGTAGTTGTAGTCGTGTTTTTAAAGTAGCAAAAAATAGTCAAAACCTCAGATTATCCTTACTCAAATTCAAAACTTCCTTAAGATTCTTCAATTTAAAATTGGTATCAAAGTAGAAAATGGTTGTAAAGGCATACACCGCCGATCATAAAATGAAAGTTGATAAGAAGCAGTTAGTGGCTTGGTTTAGCCTACTAACTTTTTTGTTGTCTGGGTTGAGGTTTTTCTGTGGTGATAATTATATAGTTAGAAAATTTTAGTAAATAGCCAATATTTGGAGGAAATAAAATGTCTGTACGTCTTTATGTAAAACTACCTAAAGCAGAATTAGAAAAAGAAAGTTTAGAAAAAATGTTTAGTGAGTTTGAAACTCCTTTCACCACAAAACTAATCAAAGAGCGCAAAAAAAATGAGTGTCGTGGATTTGGTTTCGTAACTGTACCTAGTGATGAAGCCGCTGAAGAGTTTATCAGTAAATATAATGATCAAACTTTAATCTACAACGGTGAACCTTTCAAAGATGAGGAAGGTAATGATTTTACTTTATTCATCGAGAAGGCTTTACCTCGTAACAAAAGCGATAAGGAAAACGGTGAAGTTACCACTGGGGATGAAGCTACTGCCGAAGGCGGTAAAACCACCGAAAAACCTAGCAAACGTAAAAAAGGTAAAAAGACTCGTAAAGGTTCTTCTAAATCTACCTCCAGATCTTTTTCTGCGGCGGATTCTGCACAACCTGATCCTCGTTGGGCTGATGAGTTAAGCAAGTTGAAAGAAATGTTCGCTTCTCAAACCAGCAATTAATCAGGATTTTTCGTTTGGCAAATGTCTCCCAAATATTTTGGGGGATTTTTTTTTGCCTAAAAAAGGAGAAAGAGAATCGGCGACTTACCTTGTTTCGTCTCGATTCTCCATCTTATTCTCTCCCCACACAACCTTAGTGTAATTGATGCTTTGGGAATTTGTCAATGTACAAATGTACTGGGGTTTAGGTTCTTTCTTCGATGACTTTGTCAATCAAGCCGTATTCTAGGGCTTCTTGTGCAGACATGAAGTAGTCTCTATCAGTATCTTTTTCGATTTTTTCGATAGTTTGACCTGTATGGAATGCCATAATACGGTTAAGGTCATTTTTGATGCGTAGGATTTCCTTTGCTTCAATTTCGATGTCGGTGGCTTGACGGCGCCCTTGAATACCTCCTAGGGGTTGGTGAATCATGATTCTCGAGTGGGGGAGGGCGAGTCTTTTTCCTTTGGTACCTGCGGCGAGTAAAAATGCTCCCATGGAGGCGGCTAAACCGACACAGATGGTGACCACTTCTGATTTGATATGTTGCATGGTGTCATAAATTGCCATACCTGCGGTGACTGAACCACCGGGGGAATTTATGTATAAATAGATAGGTTTGTTGTTGTCTTCGGAGTCAAGATACAACATGACGGCGATAATTTGGTTTGCTAAACTATCGTTTACGCCTCTACCAAGGAAAATAATACGCTCACGATAAAGGCGATCATATATATTTACCCAGTCGCTGTAAGGTTGTCCGGGCATTTGATAGGGAACTCTAGGTACTCCAATGGGCATATTTTTTCCTCTTAATCTTATTTATTATTCTAGTCTATTGTTATTGGTTTAGGGGCTATCTGGATCTATAATCCTACAGGGCTTAAGCGGTTTTTATTCCCCTAGAAGACGATCGCCCCTTAATTTGATGCTTAAATGGTAGTTAGGGCAGGAGATGGTAACTCTTTACTACTTTCTAAGATGCGATCGATTAAACCATACTCTTTTGCCTGTTGAGGGTTCATATAGAACATACGATCAGTATCTTTTTCGATTTTCTCCACGGGTTGCCCTGTTTTTTCTGCCAAAATATTCATCATGGCTTTTTTATTAACAATTACCTCCCTCGCCCTAATCTGAATATCAGTAGCCTGACCTTGGGCGCCTTGGCGAGACTGGTGTAAAATAATGGTAGCATTGGGTAGACTCGCCCGACATCCTTTGGTGCCAGAGGCTAAAATCATTGCCGCCGTTCCCATGGCTTGACCCAAACAGATAGTATGAACAGGGGGTTTAATATAGTTAATGGTGTCACAAATAGCAAAAGCCTCGGTTTCAAAGCCGATGGATTCTCCACCATACCATGATGTTCCTGTAGAATTAATATATAGATAAATGGGTTTATCAGGATCATCAAATTGCAAAAATAACAATTGAGCAATAATTAACTCCGTAACATCAATCCCAATTTGATCTTTATATTCATCAGGGGAGACAAGGGGCAAACCCAAGTAAACGATTCTTTCCTTCAATAATAAGGAAGGTAAATCGGGGGGAGGAGTACGATAATAAGCATCACCTCGATAGGGTGCTTGTACTGCTTGAATAGGTGAATTCATATTCTTGTTTCTCACTTTGAGCTTAAACTATCTCCTTTTGATTGTGACATAATCTCGGTACTCTGTGCATTTACGGCATCTGCTACTTTTATGTTAACTTATATTAAGTTTTATAATTAGTTTTTTAAATCGATTGAGGAAAACAAATGGAATCAATTAAAGTTTGGTCACAGTTTGCCCATCCTGTTTTAATGTGGGTACTTTTTGGTACGGCTATTTACGCTCTATATTTAGGTATCAAAGTAAAACGTCTTCGTCAGGCAGATAAGGAAGAAAGAAAGGAATTAGTTAAAGGAAATTTTATCAACCGTCATCACAAAGTTGGTTCTTTGTTTATGGCTTTAATTGTACTTGGTACCGTAGGCGGTATGGCAGTTACTTATATTAATAGTGGTAAATTATTTGTTGGGCCTCACCTTTTGGCAGGTTTAGGTATGATGGCAATGGTCACAACTTCTGCATCTTTGGTACCCTATATGCAAAAGGGTAATAGTTTGGCTCGTTTATCCCACGTTGGTTTGAATATGACTATGTTATTAATTTTTGCTTGGCAAGCGTTTACTGGGGTACAAATCGTACAAAAAATAATCGAAAGAATGTAATTTGATTTAGCCTTAAAAAGGGAACAAATAGTTTCTTGGTTGTTAGTGATCGTTGTCATACTAAATCCTGTTTTAATAAAATACTAATCAAGGCAGGGAATAGGCACTCTTGCGGATTCGACTACGCTCATCAACCGGGCAAGAGATAATAATTGTTAATTGTCCATTGTCCATTGTTTAGGTGGGCAATGCCCACCCTACACTAATTAAAGCAAAAAAATCATTCCCTGTTCCCTATTCCCTGCCCTAATTAACCCATTCTTTCACCTAACTAAACTATGACTGAATCGAATCAAGATAGAGAAAAAGAGATTGAAGTGCGCAAAGATGCTTTGCGAGGGCGAGAGTTTTCCTTGGCGGATTTGATTGGGCAGGAGGGAGGAGGTTTTTTTGAAAGGAGAGTCCCCTGTGCCTTTTGTTGTGCAGTTGAAAACTGAAATTAAGTTATTTGTTAGTAATAATTTGCGGGATAGTTCGGGGGCGCTACAGGCTGTTTTACAAAATATAATTGATGGGGCAGATGAGGAAATTAGCGACCATAAAACTCAGCCTTTATTAGCTTTAAAAGTGCTGATAAATAATATTATATCTAATGATAATATATACTATGATTTTGTTAAACAAGTGGATGTTAAATCAGGTCAAATAAGTGGCGATCGCCCCTATTTTCAAAAACCGGGACAACCAGCCCATCCTGATGATGAATATACCCATGAATCAGTAAAAGAGAAATTATTAAAGCTTTTAGCAATGATTGATAATTAACATGAGTTCGGGATAAAATTGATAGTCTTGTCGACAATTATTATCCCGAATTGAGGTTAATTACAAAGAATTAAAAAGACTTTCTAACCGTGATTTTGCCACACCTTTTTTATGTAACAACAACCAAGTTTGAATCAAATCAGGGCCATGTAACTCTCCTGTTAAACCCGCCCTCAAAGAGCGCATTACTAAACCCTTTTTCACCTTCAAATCCTTGGTTACTTGCTTAATAATACCCTTGGCATCATCTTCTGTGACATTATCAGGAGTAGCCGAAATAACCGCCCCCAAAACCTCCTTTACTCCATCTTGGGTAACAAAATCCTTGGCTTCATCACTGAGGGTAACATCGGAGGCAAAAAATAAAGCAGTCTCTTTTACCCCATCAGTCAAACGAGTTAAGCTAGTAGAAATTAAAGCAGTTAATTCCAATAACCAATCCTTTTGGGTTTCCACATCAAACTCATAACCAGCCTCTTGCCAATAGGGAGTCAAAGCCGTTAACAAATCCTCAGCAGGAGTATTATGTAAATATTGACTATTAATCCAATCCAACTTATCCCAGTCAAACTTTGCCCCTGCTTTATTTACCCTTTCTAAACTAAACTTCGTCGCTGCTTCATCAAGGGTAAATATTTCCTCTCCATCAGGGGAAGTCCATCCCAATAACGTCATATAATTAACCAAGGCAGGGGCGACAAAACCCATTTTTCTAAAATCATCAATGGAAGTAACTCCATCCCGTTTAGATAGTTTTTTACCTTCTGGGTTGAGAATCAAAGGAGTGTGAGCAAATTCAGGAACTTTACCCCCGAGGGCCTGATAAAGTAAAATCTGTTTAGCAGTATTAGCAATATGATCTTCTCCTCGAATTACATGGCTAATATCCATATCCATATCATCCACAACCACCGCTAAATTATAAAGAGGTTGCCCGAAAGAATCTCCTTCTGCCGCCCTAGCGATGACCATATCACCACCCAAATCGCTTCCTTGCCAGATAACTTTACCCCTAACTAAATCATTCCAAAGGATTTGTTGATCATCTTCAATTTTAAATCTAATAACGGGTTTACGCCCTTGGGCTTCAAATTCAGCAATTTGTTCGGCGCTTAGGTTGCGGTGACGATTATCATAACGAGGTGCTTGATTATTAGCTTTTTGTGTCTCCCGCATCTGCTCTAATTCTTCGGGGGTACAATAACAGGGATATGCCAATCCTTTATCCATGAGGGTTTGAATGGCTTGACGATATTTATCTAGTCTTTCGGTTTGGAAAAAAGGGCCTTCATCCCAGTTTAATCCTAACCATGCTAAACCTGATTTAATATTTTCAGTATATTCAACTTTGGAGCGCTCGATGTCGGTGTCTTCTACTCTCAGGATAAATTTACCTTGTTGATTACGGGCAAACAGCCAGTTAAAGACGGCGGTGCGCGCTGTGCCTATGTGTAAGTTTCCTGTAGGTGAGGGTGCTATTCTAACTCTAACTGACATATTATAATTTTGTATGATAATTTTTTCTGCAATCTTTTATTTTATCTTTAAATGTGGGGGGGAATGATGATTAGGGGAGTTTTTTTTCTTTGGTAGGTTCTAAGATATGGTCAGGGGCAAAAATTTATTGTTTGATATTTTTTAGTAAAATGGGGATATTGTAGGACAATAATGTTTTATTTTTTTATGGTTTGATTGGTTATTTATTTTTCGCTCTATGTAGGTTTTGTATAGATAAAAAATGTCAATAATTATTGCAGGAGAAAGGAGTGGAGTTGGAAAAACAACTATTACTCTAGCTTTGTTATCTTGGCTAAAAGAAAAAGGAGAAAAAGTACAGTCTTTTAAGGTTGGTCCTGATTATATTGATCCCATGTTTCATACTCGGGTGACTGGTTTTCCTTGTCGCAATTTAGACCCTATTTTGACTTCTGAAAGTTATGTTAAATCATCGTTTAATTATCATAGTCAAGGGAAAGATTTTGCTGTTATTGAGGGGGTAATGGGTTTATTTGATGGTCTGAGTTTTCGTAATTCTCCTTATTATAGTAGCACTGCCCATGTTGCTCAGTTATTGGATTTACCTGTTATCTTAATTATTGATTGTAGTCGTTTAAGTGGTTCGGTAAGTGCGATCGCCCTTGGTTATAGTAAATTAGATCCTAGTGTTACCATTGCAGGAGTTATTTTGAATAAGGTAGCTAGTGAGAAACATTTAGAATATCTAAAAAAGGCTCTGCAATTAATTTCTATGCCTATTCTGGGGGTATTTTTTCGTAATTCTGAGATCACTATCCCTGACCGTCATTTAGGTTTAATTCCTACCGAAGAAATTGCCAACTATAAACACATTTTTAAACAGTTAGCAGCCATTGCTCAAAGATCATTTAATTGGGATTTATTATTGCCTTTATTAAAATTTAAATACAAGAACTATGATGAAAATTTTATATTAACAAAAGAAACAAAACAATATCATAACAAAATAATTGCGATCGCCCTTGATCCAGCCTTCAATTTTTACTATCAAGATAACTTGGATATTCTTAAAAATCAGGGAGCAGAGTTAATTTATTGGAGTCCCCTAACAGATAAAAAAATTCCTAAAAATGTAAATATGTTTTATTTTGGCGGAGGGTTTCCCGAAGTATTTGCCCAACCGTTGAGCGAAAATGAACCAATCAAACAACAACTAAAACAAAGCATTTTGTCAGGGATTCCCACCTACGCAGAATGTGGTGGTATGATGTACCTTTCAGAATATATCGAAGACTTTGAAGGTGAAAAATGGGCAATGACAGGGGTATTACCCAACACCGCCAAGATGAGCAAAAAATTAACCCTAGGCTATCGAAAAATAGAAATATTAAAAAATAATTTTTTTGCACCAGAAAAAACAATTTTATGGGGTCATGAATTTCATCGTGCCACTAATTCTTGCCCCCCACAAAATCCTTTAATAAAAGTTAAAGATGCTTATCGTAATCAATTGATAGACTATCAAGGATGGTATTATCATAATACTTACGCATCCTATATTCATCTACATTTTGGACAAATTTTTTCCGCCCATTTATCCCCAATCCTTGATAAATCATACCATGGATAATTTATTGCTATTTCTTATGATAGGCTATTTGTTAGATTAATAATCTTAAACTAACAATTTGACAATATTTATAATAATGTTAAAAAAAATAAAATAATTTACAAAAAGTTATTTTGAACACAATCACAATTAAAAATAACTGTTACAATGAATTGTATATAAAAAAACAGTCTATTTTTAATTCAAGATTTAACAACGTAAATATATGGAAGCCAGTGGTAGGTCTAGCAACAATCAAGAAACTAACCCTAGACAGATAACAGCAAATATTTTTGGAACTGCGATCGCACTTACTACTCTTATTGTGCCATTACTATTGATCAACAGCTTTTCAGACAAAATCCCCAACTCATCTCTACAAAATCCCCACATATTCACCCTAACCCGATGATAGAAAAATATCTCACAGAACAGAAAAAGAAGTAAATAACTTGCTCACAATTGAATTGACAACAAATGGCAAAAAAAGCTATGATGATAAATTGTGAGTTTTGGACAAAATAAAGATCAATGTCTATAAATGCAAAAGCCATAATCCAGTCCATCGAGGCGGATTATATGAAAGAGAAAGGCTCATTACCATCCCTTAACGTCGGCGACACCATTAAAGTAGGTGTTCGTATCCAAGAAGGTGGTAAAGAAAGAGTACAACCCTTCGAGGGAACCATCATCGCCATGCGCAATGGTGGCATCAATGAAACCATTACCGTCAGAAGAATCTTCCAAGGAGTAGGAGTAGAAAGAGTATTTCTTTTACACTCTCCCAAGATTGCTAACATTCAGGTAATTCGTAGAGGTAAAGTTAGAAGAGCTAAACTATACTACCTCAGAGATAGAGTTGGTAAAGCTACCAGAATCAAACAACGTTTTGATCGCCCCATCGAAAAAGCCAGTAAAGCTAAAGCTAAATAGTTTCATTCGTCATCTTAACACCATGGTTAACCTCTAAAACCAACACATACTGAATGAACTTCAGCAAGTTTGATACTTGACAAATAAAACTGAAATTAGTTATAGTATTCAAATATACGTCCTTAGTTCAGTTGGTAGAACGTCGGTCTCCAAAACCGAATGTCAGGGGTTCAAGTCCTCTAGGACGTGTTGGTGTCTAAAAGGTTAATAATGTTGTGCTTAAGTGACCTTATAATGAAGATTCAAGGGTGATAAATTATCGCTCGAGTAATCAATCTATAAAACTATAAGGAGTCATCATGACCAACAAAGAAACTATTACCAAAAAAATAAAGAGGCTCAAACAGTCAAAAGCGACAAATCAACCTTTGTTCAAGAAACAAAAGAAGAACTCGCCAAAGTTGTCTGGCCCTCCCGTCAACAACTAATTAGTGAATCTGTGGCTGTAATCTTGATGGTGACATTGGTAGCTACCATTATCTATTTAGTTGATAACATATTTAGCTGGTCAGCTGGGAAGGTGTTTTAATGGGTTTATACTCAGAAAACGATACCGAACAGAAAAAAGGAGTAGCAGTGGGTAAACCTCGCTGGTACGTAGTCCAAGTTTCTGCAGGTTGCGAAAAAAAAGTTAAAACCGACATAGAACAAAGAATTCACGGCTTCGACTTAGCAGATAGAGTTCTTGAGGTGCGTATTCCTCAAAGCCCTACGGTGAAAATCCGTAAAGATGGCAGTCGCTATCAAGGAGAAGAAAAGGTATTACCCGGCTATGTCTTAGTACAAATGATCTTAGATGATCATGCTTGGCAAATGGTCAAAAATACTCCTAATGTTATCAACTTTGTCGGTGCGGAGCAAAAACGCCCCGTAGGTAGAGGCAGAGGTCATGTCAAACCCTTACCCCTATCCCCTTCTGAGGTTGATCGCATCTTCAAACAAATGGATGAGGCTGAACCTGTCGTAAAAATCGATATGGAAATTGGGGATCAAATCTTGGTACTCAGTGGACCATTCAAGGACTTTGCAGGGGAAGTAATCGAAGTCAGTGGCGAGAAAAACAAACTCAAAGCCCTACTTTCCATCTTTGGTAGAGATACACCCGTAGAACTCGAATTTAATCAAGTAGAAAAACAAGGATAAAAATTTAAAGGAATAAACGATGGCAAAAAAAGTCGTTGCACTAATCAAACTCGCTTTACCTGCTGGTAAAGCAAACCCCGCTCCCCCCGTAGGTCCTGCCCTCGGTCAGCATGGGGTCAATATCATGGCATTCTGTAAAGAATACAATGCCCAAACCTCTAACCAAGCAGGGATGATTATTCCTGTAGAGATTTCTGTATATGAAGATCGCAGTTTTACTTTCATCCTCAAAACCCCTCCTGCTTCTGTATTAATCAAAAAAGCAGTGGGCATTGATAAAGGTTCCAAAGAACCCAACCGAGAAAAAGTAGCCCAAATTACTGAAGATCAATTGAGAGAAATTGCTCAAACCAAAATGCCTGACTTGAATGCCAATGACATTGAAGCAGCCATGAAAATTATTGCAGGAACCGCTCGTAATATGGGCGTTACCGTTGCTGAGTAATATTTTTTACCCAGTAGATTATTCAAGCAAATTATCCCAAAATCATAAGCTAATTATTTTGATGACTTTTATATAGTCCTCAAAACTAGAAAAATTTATTAAAGGGGAGAAGTGCTAACTTCGTTAATTGACCCAAAGGAGACACATAAATGAGTAAAAAATTAAGTCGTAGATACAAAGAGGCATTAGCAAAGGTTGAGCCCAAGGCTTACGAACCTTTAGAAGCCCTCAATTTATTAAAAGAAACTGCCACCGCCAAGTTTGATGAAAGTGCGGAGGTACATATTCGTTTAGGAATCGATCCTAAATATACTGACCAACAATTAAGAACCACCGTAAGCCTTCCCAAGGGTACAGGTTTAACCGTCAAGGTTGCGGTAATCACCAGAGGGGAAAAGGTAAAAGAAGCTACCGAAGCAGGGGCTGACATTTGTGGTGAAGAGGAGTTAATCGATGAAATTCAAAAAGGAATGATGGATTTCGATGTATTAATCGCCACTCCTGACATGATGCCTAAAATCGCTAAATTAGGTCGTGTGTTAGGGCCCAAGGGTTTAATGCCCTCTCCTAAAGGTGGTACTGTAACCACCGATTTACCTTCTGCTATCAATGAGTTTAAAGCAGGTAAATTAGAATTTAGAGCCGATCGCACCGGGATTGTCCATGTAATGTTCGGTAAGTCTTCTTTCAGTGCAGAGGATTTACTCGCTAACCTCAAGGCATTACAAGAAACTGTAGATCGTAATCGCCCTTCTGGCGCCAAAGGTCGTTACTGGCGTAGTGTGTTTGTATCTTCTTCCATGGGGCCTTCCATTGAGGTTGATATTAACTCCCTCAGAGATCTTAAACTTAGTGATGTTTAAATTAATCTAAGTTTTCCATATTAAGGATGTTCTTCGGAGCATCCTTTTTTTGTGTCAGCACAAAAAGCAATGGATAATATCAAGTTCGAGTAATCAGTTATGAACAAAATCGCTGTTTAGCCCCCTAAATCCCCCAATTCTGGGGGACTTTTATCTTAACTTGAGTTCGGGATAACATTTTTAGTCTTTACAAATAAAGGTGTCAGGTATCGGGTATCAGGTGTTAGGTTAAAGAATTTACAAAAAGTCTATGTTAGGGGTTGATGAAAAAGTGGGGTCATGAGGGAGAATTGACAATGAACAAACTATGACTTGGCACCTGCAACCAGTCACCTAAAACCTAGCCATACCGACAGCTATTATCCTGAACTGAAGTTATTTTATCGTTTGTCTGAGTCCAATATTGTTTCAATTTTTTATATAAAGTTTTGATGAAGATGATTTCGCCTCAAAAAAAGTGATGTATACTTACTTAGGTACAGATAAGTATATACGTACATATTTTTAACTGGTGAAATGACGATGAAAATAAAATCAACCGCTCAACTGCTGGGGGTGGGCTTGGGTACAGCCCTTGGTTCACTTGCTCTCCTGTCCGCCCCTGCCTTTTCCGCAACTTTAATAAATGAAGGAAATGATGAAGACGCATTTATAGATAAATATGGCATCACGAAGATAGGTGAAGTCGAATGTAAAGCGGGAGGAAGTTCGAGAGAATGCTTTTTTGGATTAAATGGTTCGAGTACTGGCACTCCTCAAAGTGATTTGGATTTTGTTTGGTCAAATGGACTAGAATATCAATATACCCTTACTTGGGATCCAACAAAGAATGAAGCTGTTTTTACGTTTTTTGATCCTTTCAAAACCTTTGATTCTGATTTAGAAGTTTTTATCGGCGGGGATAGAAGCATCAACTACACATTTGAACAGCAGGAATTAGATCAATTTAATGCTTTCGGTTTAATTACAAAAGTTGATACGCAGCTCCCTAGCAACGGGCAAACCGTTGTTGATAACAATACAACGATTACCCTTGGAGTCGATACTGTCGAATTTGTTGATGGAGATAATAACTCAGTGTTATCTCCAGAAACACTAAATATTAGTGTGTCATCGACTTCTCCTACTACTTTAGGGCAGCAGTTTAATAAGTTATTCTATGTCATTAATGATACGGATAGGGCTGCAGGTGTAGAAATTGGAAAAATGACAGGGTTTTTTAGCCTAGACTGGGATGATATTAACCCTCAAACCTCTGGTGCAAATGCAAGAGTTTCTTTTGAGTTGAAATTATTTGATCCCCCCGGAACTTCTTCTACCGTTACCACTCCAGAGCCTACAGTAATACTAGGTTTATTAGGTGTGGGAACTTTGGGCATTGTCAGTAAAAAGCGTAAAACAGAGGTGTAATAACTTCCCTTAATTTTGCCCACGGTCACAAATTTTTTATCCCCCATCTTTGTCTGGTACTGAAAACAAATCAGCCTTGCCAATGACGGGGGATTTGCCATTTACCAAGCCACGTAGGGGAGTTTGGTGGCGGTTTCTTGGATTTGAGGAATATTTTTAGTCAGTAAACCACAGGTATCCCATTTACCAGAAACTAACATACTTCTAGCGCCTGAGTCCATTTTGACACTACTACTATAACGACCACATTTGACCTGCATATCCTCCAAGTCTAAGGTCATATTAACATCGGGATTTTCTTTGAGTAGGTTTTGGATGCTTTTGATGTTGGCGGAAGAGGTGGTAACACAGGGTACTCCCATGGTAAGACAATTACCGAAAAAGATCTCGGCAAAACTTTCCCCGATAATAGCATCTATACCCCAACGGGCGATCGCCTGGGGCGCGTGTTCACGACTCGAACCACAACCAAAGTTAGCGTTAACCACCAATATGTTAGCATTTTGGTATTGAGGTAAATTGAAGGGATGTGCTGGATTGGATGCCCTATCATCGGCGAAAGCTTGTTCTCCCAAACCATCAAAGGTGACACAACGCAAGAAACGGGCGGGGATAATTCTATCGGTATCAATATCATTTCCCACTAGGGGGATTCCTTTACCAGTTACGATTTTTCTTTCACTCATATTGTTAGGCAATTGACAATTGACAATTGACAGTTAAAAATTAATATAATGTCTATTTTTAGTTGTAATTGTACACTGTTGCTTGTTAACTGTACACTGTAAACTTTTATTGTTGATTTTATGAAGGAAATTGCCCAAAAAACTCGCACGGCGGCGCAACAATTAGCGATCCTTTCTGATACGGCTCGTAATCAAGCCCTAGAGGCGATCGCAAGCGCCCTCGAAAAACATCAAAAAGAGATTATTGATGCCAATGATGCCGATTGTCGTGCTTCTGAGGGGGTAATTTCTAAGGCACTCTCTGCCCGTTTACTGTTAGGGGAAAATAAGTTAAAAGGTGCCATCGCAGGGGTGCGGGATGTGGCAAAATTAGCAGATCCCCTCGGCACTCTTACCCTACACCGAGAACTCGATCAAGGATTAATTCTACGCCGTGT
Organism: Cyanobacterium stanieri PCC 7202; assembly: GCA_000317655.1. Taxonomy (NCBI): domain Bacteria; kingdom Bacillati; phylum Cyanobacteriota; class Cyanophyceae; order Chroococcales; family Geminocystaceae; genus Cyanobacterium; species Cyanobacterium stanieri. The sequence continues at coordinate 2,517,415 of CP003940.1, read as the reverse complement.
TAGTTGCCCATTGGGGGTGTTGGGGGTCATTTTTGAGGCGCGCCCCGATGCTCTGATTCAAATCACCAGTTTGGCGATCAAATCGGGCAATGGAGTAATTTTGAAAGGGGGTAAGGAAGCGCTCAACACCTGCACCACTTTAGTAAAAATAATTCACGAAGCCCTCAGTCAGACGGAGGTTAATCCCGATGCAGTGCAACTTTTAACCACCCGAGAAGAAATAAAAACCCTCCTCTCCCTCGATGAATATGTGGATTTGATTATCCCCCGTGGTTCTAACGAATTTGTCCGTTATGTGCAGGAAAACACCAAAATCCCCGTTTTAGGTCATGCTGACGGCATTTGTCATCTGTTTATCGATGAATCCGCCGATTTAGATAAAGCGATTCCCGTTACCGTGGATGCCAAAACCCAATATCCTGCGGCTTGTAATGCCATTGAAACTTTACTCGTACACAGTGCGATCGCCCCTAAATTTTTACCTTTAGTAGCCGAAGCCTTAAGCGCCAAGGGGGTTAAACTCAAAGGAGATGCCACCACCGAAGCTATTATCGATTGTGAAAGTGCCACCGAGGAAGATTGGCGCACCGAATACAGTGATTTGATTCTCTCTATCAAAATTGTAGATGATTTACTAGGGGCGATCGACCATATTAACAATTATGGTTCAAAACACACCGATGGCATCATCACCGAAAACCAAAACAACGCCGATACCTTCCTCAACCAAGTAGATGCCGCAGGAGTATATCACAACTGTTCAACCCGTTTTGCCGACGGCTTCCGCTACGGTTTTGGGGCAGAAGTAGGCATAAGCACCCAAAAAATGCCCCCCCGAGGGCCAGTAGGTTTAGAAGGATTAGTCACCTATAAATACAAATTAACAGGCAACGGAGACATCGCCGCCACCTATAGCGGACAAAATCCCAAACCTTTTACCCACCATGATTTATAGAAATAATATCTTAAACTTTACGAAAATTTAAAACTAACTTCCCCCCTTATCAAGGGGGGTTAGGGGGGATCAAATCTCACAAAGGGCGTATATTTTAATTAACTGATTTCGGTAGAATTGAGGAAAGAAATTTTTAAATTAATAAATATGAATATTAATCAGACTCCATCGAAAATATCTGAAACCATCGAATTAAGCCCTAATTTTAGAATCCCCATTGTTATCATTATCAGTGCCTTTCCTTTAATACTTCTTCAACCCGTATTAGGTGCTGTTGTCGGTTTATTTGGTATCTTTTTAACCATTCAAACCACCCAGATAAAACTAAAATTTGCCCCAGATACTTTAGAAGTATATAGAGGAGAAAAAATGATTAGGACTTTTCCCTATGCGGAATGGGAAAACTGGGAAATTTATTGGCAACCTGTTCCTATTTTGTTTTATTTTAAAGAAGTTAAGAGTATTCATTTTTTACCCATTATCTTTGATGCTAAAACTTTACGGGATTGCTTAGAAAAATGTTTCCCTAAAAATAATTAAAAACTAAAATTAATAACTTTAAATAAAATTATATAAGTAGTATATTTACCATGTCAGAAACAGATAAAAATAACCTTCAAAATAACAATATAGAAGATACCTTCGGTAATGACGATGATTTATGGGATAGTCAATCCACAGAAGCAGGAAATCTCCCTAATTATGACTTTGAAGAAAAAGAAGAGTTAGAAACTGTGACGTATGACAACCCAGAGGAAGAAGAAAAAGAAATCGTTACCACTTCTATCATTGAAAAAGAATCCAACGATAACGAGGAATTAATAATCCCATCCTCGGAAGAATCTACCCCAGAAATTGAAACCCTATCAGAAGAAGATAACCAAGAAACAGTGAAGGAAATAGTAGAAGAAAATTTATCCTTAGAAATGCAAGAAATGGATCAAAATGATGACATCGACAACTTTAATAATGAAGATGTAGCAAAAGAATTATTAAACGAAATTTCTGACAGTGAACAGGATACCCTAACTGATAAAGAAGATACAGGGGATTTACACAGCCAAAAAGAAACCCTCATCCATGAAATCCAAAGTCTTTTAGTTCAAAAAGATCAACTAATCAAAGAACAACAAGAAACTACTAAAAATATTAGTATTTTAGTGCAAGAAAGTTTAAAAGTTCTCGAGGATAAAAAGCAAAACCTAGAGATTGCGGTGCAAAAATTAGAGCGTCGTAAAGAGAGAATAGAAAAGGAAATGAGAACTACATTTTCGGGAGTTTCTCAAGATTTAGCTATTCGGGTACAGGGTTTTAAAGATTATCTTGTGGGTAGTTTACAAGATTTAGCCATTGCTGCTGAACAACTTGACCTCAATACTACTAATAATATGGATGGGTGGGAAACGAACAATAACCCTCAACCCGTGATAAGTAATACCACTGATAACCTTAATCCTCAATTTGTCGAAAAAAGTTTCCAAGAAGAAACGAGAATTATTCGTAGTTTAATTGATCAATATCGTACCCGTCCAGACTATTATGGCCCTTCCTGGCAGTTGCGACGCACTTTCGAGCCAATCCACGCTGAAAGGGTATCTAACTGGTTTTTTACCCAAGGAGGTAGAGGTGCATTAAAAGGTATGACATCAAGGTTACAAAATATTCTCATTGCCTCGGCTATCATATCGATATTATCACAGTTATATGGCGATCGCCTCCGGGTCTTAATCTTATCCGACACCCCAGAAAAACTAGGGGAATGGCGTAGGGGATTACAAGATTGTCTGGGTATTTCTCGGGGAGATTTTGGTCCAAATCGTGGGGTTGTCTTATTTGAAACCGCCGAGGCACTATCTCAAAAAGCAGATAGAATTATGGATGAGAGAGATTTACCCTTAATTATTATGGATCAAAACGAAGACAGAGTAAATCTTTCACTACTACAATTTCCCCTCTGGTTAGCATTCGCACCAGAGAAACCCATGGCGAGTTACGATTATTTTTAAATTAAATGAACAAAAAAGTCAATTTTAATATCCTTAAAAAGTTCTGGAATATTGCCAAATTATATTGGTTAGGAGAAGAAAAAAAAGGAGCTTTTACCCTACTAATATTATTAGGATTACTATTAATCGGTTACACTCAATTAAGTGTATTATTAAACCGTAATCAGGGAGAATTAATATCTACTTTAGCCGCAAAAGATGAGGCCCTTTTTTGGGGTGCGGTGCGATCTTTTTTAACGGTGTTAGTAATTTATGTTCCCCTTTTTGCAGGGTTTTCCTATGTACAAAGTAAACTCGGTTTATATTGGCGAAAATGGTTGAGTGAGCATTTTTTGGGGCGATATTTTGCTAATCGTTCATTTTATCAGTTGAGTGCGAAATATAAGGAAATTGATAACCCAGATCAACGTATTTCTGAGGATATAAGGGGTTTTACCCAAGACTCTCTTTTGTTTTTACTGGTGATTGTGCAATCATTTTTACAGGTAATTGCTTTTAGTGCTGTTTTGTGGTCTATTTCTCAACAGTTAGTTATCTTTTTATTAGTATATGCGATCGCAGGTACCATTATCACAGCGGGGGTATTTGGAAAAAAATTAGTCAACCTCAATTTTGCCCAATTACAAAAAGAAGCTAACTTTCGCTTTGGTTTAGTAAGGGTGAGGGAAAATAGTGAATCTATTGCCTTTTATCAAGGGGAAAAACAAGAGGAAAAACACCTGATAAATTTATTCGACGATGTGTATAAAAACTTTAACTCTTTAATTATTTGGCAAGAATTATATTTAGGTTTATTTGTCAACACATTTGAGTTTTTACCCTATGTGATACCTGCTATAGTAGTCGCCCCTAGTGTTTTATCAGGGGATTTAGAAGTAGGCAAAGTCAGCGAAGCCACAGGAGCATTTGCCCGTGTCTTTTTCTCATTGAATATTATTGTCAGTCGCTTCCAATCCCTAACCAGTTTTGCCGCAGGAGTCAATCGTTTATCAGGTTTTTACGAGTTCTTAAAAATAGAAGATAAAAAACCTCTTGATACAAAAAATAAACCAATTATTGATACTATTACTAACGGTAAATTAGCTACCAAAGAATTAACTTTGCAAACCCCCAATTATCAAAATACTCTGTTTAATAATCTTTCCCTCGAATTACCACCCCAACAAGGGTTATTAATCATGGGTAGTAGTGGATGCGGTAAAAGTTCCCTACTAAGGGCGATCGCAGGATTATGGAATTCTGGCACAGGAGTAATTTATCGACCAGAATTAGACGAAATGCTCTTTTTACCCCAACGCCCTTATATGATTATTGGCACACTACGAGAACAATTAACCTATCCTAGTGTAGATAAATCCATAAGTGATCAAGAATTACAAGAGGTTTTAAACTTAGTTAACTTGTCTAATTTAGCGGAAAGATTTGGCGGTTTTGAAGTAGAAAAAGACTGGGGGGAAGTATTATCTTTGGGGGAACAACAAAGAGTTGCCTTTGCTCGTATCTTTGTTAATAAACCAAAATACGTCATATTAGATGAAGCTACCAGTGCCTTAGATATTGATAATGAGGCTCGTTTATACCATCATTTAACATTACAAAATATTACTTATATTAGTGTGGGACACCGTGAAAGTTTAAAAAATTATCATCAATCCATGGTTAGGTTTAATGATGATAAATCCATCTTGGTGAAAAATTAGTTTACCAATCTCAATATTTTCTAATTTATATACTTTTTTCTCTCTTTTCGTAAAGAAATTTTATTTCTCCATCGTCAATTGTTTTTGTTTTCCGAGAGGAAGAAATACGGTTAAAACTTCACCTTTATCCTGTTTTTGTTTAATGATTAATTTACCCCCCAAAACGTTAAAAATATGCTTAGTAACATCAGGATTAAGAGATAAACTACCCGTTTCTGGTTGAAATAAAAGTAATTTTCCTAAACATTTTACCTGATTACTATTTAAATTTGACTCAGATAAAAATTGTAATTTTAGTTGATCTCCAGAGGGTAAAACTAACACCTGAAAATGTCCACCGCTAGGAATATTACGGGTAAATTTTTCCATTAATCCTCCCAACATTTGAGTGAGAATTACAGGATCGCTCACTACTTGAGGTAATTTTTGGGGTACGATAAAATCAAGGACAATATTCCGTCTTTGAGCTTGTCTTTTCCAGATAGGAATAGTCTGATTCAAAATTTGTTCTAGGCAGATGGGAACAAGATTAACTTCTTTTTGTTTATGGGGTGTTGCTTCTAATTCTGCTACCCGAAAAATTAAGTCCATACGGTTAATTTGTTCGGTGCATTCTTGTTCGATCATTTCGATATATTTAGCTAAATCGGGGGATGATTTGGCTTTTTTTTGTAATAATTTGGTTAGGGTTTTTATAGAGGTTAGAGGTGTTCTAATTTCATGGGTTAGGGCTTGTAATAGTTCAATTTCTGGGTAAGGAGGTAGGGGGGTTTTCTTGAGAGAAATACTTTGGCGACGTTGTTTTGGTTCTTTTTTGGTAATTGCTTCGGAAGATTTTAGATCTATTAATCGTAAATTTTCCATCAGGGATTGACTAAATTGACTAACAATTTTGTAGTCTGGTATTTTAGGAGAGAATTTGTTAATTAATTCTTGTAAATATTTTTCTTGATATTGATAGTTAATAACTAATTTTTTTCTGAGTAATACCCATGCTTGATGAATTAAATTTGGGTCAAAGGAAAAGTTAAAAAGACTTTGTCCTTGCAGGTTAGTTCCTTTGACAAATAAACAACTAAATTCGTTGGTTAGAATAAGACAAAAATCTTCGTTATTGAGAGAGTCTTGTTGTTGGAGAGGGATGTTGATGGGGGAAAAAAGTTGCTGTGTGACGACGGTATTTTTTTCACAGGCGGGGAGAATCATTTTTCCTTCTAGGGAGGGAGAAAAAACTGCTATTTCTAAATTGTTTAATAACTCGGTGTGGGTAATAGCAGGAGTGGGTGATGAAATTACTACCCCTTGTGTGGTTTTCGGGGGTTGAGGGGCGATGGTTAGGCGTAATAATTGTTGTATAGATGCGATCGCACTATCCCACTCTTGCTGTGCTTTTAGTTCAGTTTTTTCACGGGGAACATCCACAAACTGAGCATTAAAAGAACCATTAGAAGGAAAAAGGTTGGTTAACTTAAGAGATAGGGGATCAGATACAATCATTACTTAATATTACATTAATAACATTTCGCACAAGTTTATAATAACCTGTGACTCAGGTTTTCAGAAATGAGTATAACCGAACGTTGACAAGGGTAGCTCTTTCAAGCAAATCATTCCCTATTCCCTGCCTTGATAACTTGTACATCTTAATTTATTACAAACCTTAAACAATGTATACATTCGATAAGATGAATAAAGTTTTTTTGCGAAAAATGTAGCGAAAAATTTTTTTTGGTGTATATTGAGGGAAATCGAATAAGTCATATTAGGAAAAGAACAGCGATTATGTCAAAGTTTTATTTTCACCCAGAAAAAGTCTGTGCCTCGTCTATGCAAGAGTTGCCCTCCGCTTCTTCATCATCATCTGGGGAATTTCCGACGGTGACTTTTTCAGAAAAAACCCAATCGGCAAATCGACCTCCAAATTCCAGAGATTCTGTCAGGCTGTATTTACGAGATATTGGGCGAATTCCTCTGCTCACCAAAGAACAAGAGATTGATTTAGCCAGAAAGGTAAGGGCATCGAAAAAACTGATCGATTTGCGGGATAAACACGGGGAAGAGGAAAAGATTGCTGAATATATCAAGGTTTTTGAAGTTTATGAGTCTCTATCAAAAAAATTGTCTCGTTTTCCTCGTTTCGATGAATGGTATGCAGAGCTTGATTTCACCTCACTTCAATTAGAACAGGTTTTGCAGAGTGGTTTTCAAAAGTGGGCCGAGTTGGCTGATTTAAGTGTGGATGAGTTGAGAGAGATTTTGTCGGTGGGTAAAAGGGCAAAACAACAGATGATTAATGCAAATCTGCGTTTGGTGGTGTCCATTGCCAAGAAGTATCAAAACCGTGGTTTAGACTTGTTGGATTTGATTCAAGAGGGTACTTTGGGTTTGGAGAAGGCGGTGGAAAAATTTGATTATCGCAAGGGTTATCATTTCAGTACCTATTCCTATTGGTGGATTCGTCAAGGGATGACAAGGGCGATCGCAACTCAGAGCCGTTCTATCCGTATCCCTATCCATATTACCGAAAAATTAAATTTATTGAAAAAAACCCAAAGGCAACTATCCCAAGCCCTCGGTAGAACTCCCAAAGCCGAAGAGTTGGCGGAAAAAATGGAAATGACCACCTTTGAGTTACGTAGTTTCCTGAGTCAAATTCCTCGCTCTATTTCCCTAGAAACCAAGGTGGGAGAAGATTATAACACCGAATTGGTGGAACTAATTGAAACGGATTCCGCAACCCCCGAAGAAAATTTGATGCTATTGTCCATGCGTCAAGATGTCAGTACATTACTAGATACCTTGAGCGAAAGGGAGGCAAAAATATTACGTCTGCGTTACGGTTTCGAGGATGGAAAAACCTACTCTCTCAGTGATACCGCCCAGATGATGCACCTATCACGGGAAAGGGTCAGACAAATTCAAGCCAAGGCAATCCAAAAATTGAGACAACCCAACACCCGTCAACAATTACATGACTATTTAGAAATTATCAGTTAAACTATGGCGGTAGATGTTGATACGGTGATTTATAAAAATCCTGCCCCCACGGTGGACATTATCATCGAAATGGATTCTATGGCATCTGTGGCACCCAAATCAGCTTATCAATTTGCCAGTCATTCGTTTGCCCCCATTCTCCTCATTGAGCGTAAATTTGACCCTCTGGGATGGGCTATTCCGGGGGGATTTGTGGATTATGGCGAGTCGGTGGAAACGGCGGCGGTACGGGAGGCATTGGAGGAGGTGAGTTTAAAGGTGGAATTGGTGGAGCAATTTTATGTTTATTCTGACCCCCATAGGGATAAAAGGAAGCATACCATCAGTATTGTTTTTATTGCGAAGGCAGAGGGAAGCCCCCAGGCCGATGATGATGCTTTAAATGTGGGTGTGTTTCCTCTTTGGGATTTACCTCAAAATCTCTGTTTTGATCACCATCGTATCTTAGCAGATTATATCCATTATAAGCTAACGGGCGATCGCCCCAGTAAAAAGTAATTTAGTTTAATAGCGAATAGGTACAACCTACTTACACTGTTGCCTGTTGCCTGTTGCCTGTTGCCTGTTCCCGTTTAAGTAACATTTCATAAATAAAAAAGATCCACCCTTTGTAATATTGCTTATAATCAGTAACATAAGATAAAATTTCATAATTTTTTTTAACAAAACAATTTAAAACGTAAACAAAACGATAAAGAATGTCTCGAATATTGGTCATTGATGATGATCCAGCGATCTCTGAATTCGTAGCAATTAACCTCGAAATGGCAGGATATGATATATCCCAAGCCGAAGATGGTATAAAAGGACAAGCCCTGGCCCTACAGCTACAACCAGATCTGATTATGTTAGATTTGATGTTACCGAAAGTAGATGGTTTTACCGTCTGCCAAAGGTTAAGAAGGGATGAACGTACTGCCAATATCCCTGTACTGATGTTAACTGCGTTGGGTCAAACAAAAAATAAAGTAGAAGGTTTTAATGCAGGTGCCGATGATTACCTCACCAAACCCTTTGAAGTGGAGGAAATGTTGGCACGGGTTAAGGCTTTGTTACGTAGGAGCGATCGCACCCCCCAAAGTGCCAAACATAGCGAAATTCTCAACTATGGGCCTTTGACCATCGTTCCCGAAAGATTTGAGGTGATTTGGTTTGATAAAACCATTAAACTAACCCATCTCGAATTTGAACTATTACACTGCCTACTGCAAAGACATGGGCAGACAGTTTCCCCTAGCGATATTCTCAAAGAAGTATGGGGATATGATCCCAACGATGACATTGAAACCATCAGGGTTCATGTGCGCCATCTGAGGACAAAACTAGAACCTGATCCCCGTCGTCCTCGTTATATTAAAACGGTATATGGTGCAGGATACTGCTTAGAATTGCCTAGCGATTAATCTTTTTTCATGGGTTTAATGTAGTGGCGTTGTCACCGCTACTTTAATCCACAGACCTAATTATTGTTCAAATAAGGTCGAATAACCTGACTTTTTTGATTATCCGAAATCAGCCAATAACTAAGACGAAATTCTCTAGGACTACTAGGGCGCCCTGGTAATACCGTTGTGTCAAAATTTGTTTGCTCTAATCCTTGGGCAAAGGAAAGTAGAGTAAGCACCTCCCGATTGGTCAAATCAGTATCAATGTTGTTATTAACAACATTTAACAGTTGGGGTATTCTAAATACCATGGTGGGAGATTGTAACTTTTGTTTTACTCCCCGTAGTATAATCTGCTGTCTTTCCACTCTGCCAATATCTCCTTTATTATCACCCCGAAAACGTACAAATTGTTCTGCTTGATCTCCGTTTAATACCTGTTGCCCTTGTTTTAAGTCAATATATAGTCCCTGAGTGCGATCGGTATATTGCATATCAATGGGTACATAAACATCTACTCCCCCCACCGCATCAACCAATTCCCGAAAAGATTCTGTGGTGATGCGCACATATCGATGGATAGGAACACCATTAAGATTGTTTTGTAATACCGCCACCGTTAAATCTACACCACCAATGGCATTAGCTGCATTAACCTTATCCCAATTACCATTAGGAAATCTCATACGGCTATCCCTGGGTATAGACAACATCCTCAAACTATCATTATGAGGATCAAATCTTACTAAGAGGATGGTGTCGCTACGGGCAGAAAATCTTTGGGGCGAATCCGATGCAACTCCCGGTTGAGCATCAACTCCCATCACCAAAATATTAACAGGTTGATCTAACTTTCTTTGCCATAGAACGCTAAAACCTGCCTGTCTTACTCCTTCTATTTTTTGCCAGATGTCTTCTAGGTTGAAGGGAAGAGGTCCATTTAAAGCCACAGACATTCCTATCATAGCCGAAGCACCTGCCGTTAAGATTAAGGTACTTCCCCATACAATGCCTTTAATTAAGGGAGATTTTTTTTTCTTCTAGCCACAGATTGATACCTTTGATTCTCTAATCTTCTACTATGAAATGATGTTTAACCAGATCTGTTGAGGGTATTTTTTGTTTAGTAATAGACAGATTTTTTACCTTTCGCAGTAAGGATAATGTTAACATTTTCTCAAACAGTTAATGATGATAACTTAAAAATTCAGTTTGACTGTTGATGCTTTGGAGTATGGAAAACATTGTTTTTTGTCTAATTAAAACTATATGCCGATCGCCCCTTATCTGGTAAATTTAATCGTGTTCGTGTTAGGTGCTTGTATTGGTAGTTTTTTAAATGTGGTCATTTATCGACTACCTGCCAAAATATCCCTAATTCATCCCCCCTCCCGTTGTCCCCATTGTTTACATCCCCTCGGAGTAACGGAAAATGTGCCTGTATTGGGTTGGTTGTGGTTGGGGGGGAAATGTCGTTGGTGCAAAACTCCCATTTCTTTCCGCTATCCTTTGATAGAGGCATTTACAGGTTTATTATTTGTTCTCGTCTTTTTACAATTTGGTATTTCTTGGCAAACTCTGGGTTATTTTATTTTTGTCAGTTGGTTAATTGTTCTCGCCTTGATTGATTTTGACACTTTAACTTTACCCAATGTTTTAACTCAAACAGGTTTGGTAGTGGGTTTATGTTTCCAAACGGCTTTGGGTTTAATGAATGGAGGAGTGGCAGAAGCTAGTTTGTCTTTATTTGTGGCAATTTTAAGTGCCGTGGTGGGTATTTGGTTATTTGATGCCATTTTAATCATCGGTACTTTTGCTTTTGGAAAACCTGCCATGGGAGGAGGAGATCCTAAATTGGTGGCAATGATTGGGGTATGGTTGGGGTGGCAAAATGTCCTGATTACGGGTTTTTTGGCTTGTTTGGTGGGTGCTTTGGTGGGGATAAGTGCGATCGCCCTAGGAAGTTTAAAAAAAGGTCAACCAATGCCCTTTGGCCCTTTTTTGGTAGTTGGTGCGATGATTGCCTTATTTTATGGTGATACCTTACTTTCTGCCTATCTTAATTATATGTTTTATTAAGGGAACGGGGAATAGGCAATGGCAATAATAAATATTCATTACACCAAAGCCTGTAAAAGAGCTTGAAATTTAAGCTCAATTTCCGTTAATTCTTGATCAGGTTTAGAACCTGCCACAATTCCAGCCCCCGCATACAATCTGGCATAATTACCTTGAATTAAAGCCGAACGAATGCCGACAATAAATTCACAATTACCATTGGTATCTAACCAGCCGATGGGGGCGGCATATAAAGAGCGATCAAAATTTTCATAACTTTCGATTTCCTCACAGGCTATATCAATGGGAATACCTGCCACTGCGGGGGTAGGATGTAGTTGGGCAATAATTTCTAGGGGATTACACTCTTCCCTTATTTCAGCATAGATGGGTGTCCAAAGGTGTTGAATATTAGATAGTTTTAACAGTTGTAATGACGCTCTTTTAGGACTTAAACCCATGATGGAGAGTTTTTCAAAGATATAATCACTGACGAACTGATGTTCTCTTTTTTCTTTTTCACTATTAAGTAGATTTTCGCCCAAGATACTATCATCATAGTCATTTTTGCCCCTCGGTGCCGAACCTGCGAGGGCATCTGTTACCAGTTGCCTATCTTGGATTGATAATAGTCTTTCTGGACTTGCGCCTAGGAAGTATTCCTCTTTTTCGTTACCCACACAGAAAATATAACAATCGGGGTGATTTCCTCTCAGGTTGGTTAAGGATTTAATGATGTTAAAATTTTCTTCGAGTTTTATTTCTAGGGCATGGGCAACAACAATTTTGGTTAATTTATCTGAGGCGATCGCCTTTAAACTATGATTAACTTTATCAGTAAAATTATGATAGTTAGATTGTTCGAGGGTATAACGGGAGGGGGTAGATTGGGAATGATAAAAACGATGATAGTAATGTAAAATATTTTGACTAAAATCTTGTTTTAAATACTGCTTAATTAAATTTAATTCGGGGGATTTTTTGGGATGATAGGTATTGACAATAACTAGATAGTTATTAGCTTTTTTGACCAATTGCAAATAGGGGATAAATATTTTTGCTTGGGGAAAGGCTTGATAATTATCGGAACTATGTTCAAGAAAATTAAAAGAGGAGAAGAAATAAGGTATTTTTTGACTATCTAAGTTATCTTCAAAGGCAATATTATCTTGATTGTCTTCAATAAAATTTTGACACTGTTGGAAACGGTTATAACGACCATTCATTTCCCCCCGTTCATTTTTAACCTCCAAACTTTTAATTGCTCCAATGGCAACCACCGCCTCCTGTTTTCTTTGATTTTCACAATAAAAAGAAACTTGATTTTCTGGTTTTAACATAGCAAGAAAAACCAATAAATCGATAGGACTTATTTCTTGAGAAATAGACACTATTTGCTCGTCATTTTTGTTGACGGGGTGGGACAAAAAAATTAATTCTTTGAGTTTTTGGGAGTAATCGGTTAAAAAATGGTTATCGGGAATGACCGGCATAACACTTAAAATTATGAATATTTATATTAAATTGTTAACCTCAGAGGATCACTGATGGTATCTATAGAAAATGTTAACTAAAATCTGGTTTTAATCGTATGCCCCACCTTGGCGGAGATTAAGAACTTTTACAAAACCAATCTTTAATTATTGTCTATTTTATCGAATATAAGTAACCATGACGATTACCAATCCAATTACTCAGGCTAACCCCCAAACAAAAAGCAAACTCTGGTTAGCGGCTATCAAGCCTCCTATGTACACTGTGGCGGTAATTCCCATTAGTTTTGGTACTGCTTTTGCTTATTTTGCTACGGGAATTTTTAATCTTTCTGTTTTTCTGACTTTTTTATTAAGTGCGATCGCCATTATAGCCTGGTTAAACCTAACTAATGATGTATTTGATGCCGATACAGGCATAGACGTTAATAAACATCATTCGGTGGTAAATTTAACAGGAAATAAAACTCTCGTGTTTTGGATTGCCAATATTATCCTCCTTTTGGGATTAGGAGGAATTTTTTTGATCAATTGGTGGCAACAGGATTGGACAGTTTTATGGCTGATTTTGGCTAGTTGTTTCTTGGGTTACACCTATCAAGGGCCACCTTTTCGCCTTGGTTATCAGGGCTTAGGAGAAATTATTTGCTTTTTTACTTTTGGCCCGATGGCGATCGCATCTAGCTATTATAGTCAAACTCAGTCATTTTCAGGAGATTCTCTGATTATTTCGAGTATTATCGGCATTTCTACCTCAATTATTTTATTTTGCTCCCATTTTCACCAGATAAAAGATGATTTAGCCGCAGGAAAAAAATCCCCCATTGTCCGTCTTGGCACCAAAACAGGGGCAAATGTTTTAATAATATCCGTTGCCCTCGTCTATATCCTCAGTACAATATTCACATTCACAGGGCAACTACCCCAACAATGTTTATTAGTCTGGTTGAGTTTTCCCGTCGCCTATCAACTAATCAACCACGTCAATCAATACCACCATCAACCAGAAAAAATCAAAAATAGCAAATTTATCGCCGTCAATTTTCACTTTCTCAGCGGCATCTTATTATGCTTAGGATTATGGTTTTCCTAACAAAAACCGAATATTTCCCCTGTATTTTAGGTTTTAAAAATAGACAAGAAATTCAGGGCAAATATGGACAAAAAAGAAATTCCTAATAGTATCCCACACCATATCCAAGCCTCCCTCATATTTCCCCCTTGTACAGCGAAATAGATAGCCATGGGTACCGTTTGGGTTTTATTAGGTATATTACCTGCAATCATTAGAGTTGCCCCAAATTCGCCCATGATGCGACTAAAAGTGAGTACCAATCCTGAAAGAATCCCTCGAATACTCATAGGAATGGCAAGATAAGCAAAAACAACCATCTCCGATGCCCCGTCAATTCTGGCGGCATCGAGGATTGAGGTGTCAATTTGTTCAAAAGCCCCCAAACTAATTCTAAACATCAAGGGAAATCCCATCACCATGGCAGCTATCACCGCACCATACCAATTAAATACTAAACTCAGATTCCATGGAGCTAAAGTTTGACCAATAAAGCCATTTTTGCCCAAAAGTACCAACAAAATAAAACCTACCACCGTGGGGGGTAAGATGAGGGGAATTAACAATATCCCTTCTAGGATTGATTTACCTTTGCCTTTATAGTTATATACCCCATAGGCAACGACAACCCCGAAAACAAAAGTAATAATGGTGGCAATAATAGACACCTTGAGGGAAATCCAGAGGGGAGAAAAATTAACCATTATTTACGCCAAATCCGTAACGAGTAAAAATATTTTCTATTTCTTCGGTTTTTAAAAATTCTAAATATTTTTGGGCTTGGGCTAAATTTTGACTGTTTTGGGTAATTGCCACGGGATAAATAATTGGTGAGTGTAGATGGGAGTCGCCAGTGGCTATTATTCTGACTTGGTTTGAGCTTTGGGCATCGGTGAGATAAACTATACCAACATCGGCATTACCAGTTTCCACATGGGTGAGGGTGGCACGAACATTATTAGCAAATAACAATTTTGATTGAGATTGTAGGCTCTCAAAAAGGTTTAAATTGTCTAAGATTTCTTTGCCATACTGCCCTGCAGGTACACTGTTTGGCTCTCCCATGGAGATTAAGTTAACATTATCTGTGTTTAGTTGATTAAAGTCTGAGATGGTTATGGGGTTATCTATGGCGGTGATTAAAACGATTTGATTAGTTAGTAAGTTTGTTCTAGTTTGGGGCATTAAGAGGTTTTTTTCTTCTAGGGCATCCATTTGTCGGGATGAGGCACTGATGAAGAGGTCAATATTTGCCCCCTGTTCTATTTGTTGTTGTAAGATGCCAGAGGAGGCAAAGGTATATTCAATGTTATCGGGATATAGTTGATCAATTTCTGTCAAAACGGATTCTAAACTGGCGGCGGCACCGACTAGGATAGTAGGGGATGAGTTATTTTGTGGTGTACAGCTGATGAGGAGTAAGATGGATGCGAGAAAGTGTAGGCTATATTTTATTATTTGATTGATCAAAATCATCATTGTTCATTACCTATTACCTACCTGAATGAGAAATTATACCTGACCATTGGACATTTTTTTGGTGGGTGCGACGGTAGGAAAAAAAGCGCTCTGGGGTTTGGTAGGTGCAATAAGGTGCGATCGCAATTTGTTCTTTATCCATGCCTTTTTGTCTAATTTGAGCGTAAATTACTTGAGTAACATCTAGTCTTACTTTACCTTCTTGTTCGTCGGCTAAAATGACTTTATGGGGGGAATTATATCCTTGCTCTAAAATTTCCTGTTCTGCTCCTTCAAAAATGGTCGATAATACTTTTAATGCCACAGGAATATCGACCTGATATACTTCTCCATTAATGGCAGGGCCTAGGGCAAAGAGTAAATCTTCTTTTTTTGAACCCAATTTATCAAAAAGGGCGATCGCATCTGGTACGATATTCGCAGCAGTACCACGCCAACCCGAATGAATGGCGCATACTTTCCCTAGGGTGTGATCGGCAATTAAAACTGGGGTACAATCAGCACTAGCAACCCATACAGACTCCCCCGCTTTTTCGGTGATAATACCATCCCCTTGGGAATAAGTCATATTACCTTGTTCATCTTTATTAATTTCCACCGCCGAAGTAGAAAATAAAATATTACTATGAATTTGTTTGAGACGAAAAACCTGCGCTGATTCATCTAAATACTTATTTAAAAGAAAAGGAGATTGCCCCGCAAAATCTACCGAAAAAAAACCATGACACCAATCTTTTAATAATTCACAGGTTAAAAATTCTCCGTCAGGGGTTGATTTCCATTGCCATTGAGAATGATTTGATGAAGAATAAGCCATGGTTAAATAGTTTTTGATAAAAATAAACAAAAATAAATTGCTTATATTTTAATTAACTTTCCTACTATTTAACCAAATTTTTCCCAAGGCTTCTTGTTCCTTAAAATATATGAATTAGCCGTCTTTGCGAGAATATATTTTCTAGTCTTTTGTCTTCAACAGTAAAAATTTCATCATCAATTATCAATTACTCTTTTATCTATCTGGCAGTGTCAAAAGAGGACTCTGGTTACATTTATCAAGAAAAAAAAGCCCACAGAAATTAACGGGAGATGAATTTTGACCCACAACAGAAACCGAGCGACAGCGAGTCTTTATTTTTCGGTAACTTCTGGTAACTACTAACAATAATTTTTCTTTAGTTATTGAGATTGTGTTATACAATTAGGGCAACAAACAATGTTGACTAATAATCAGTGATTACCTTAACTTACCAGTTCAGGCTAAAACTAAATAGACAACAAACTCAAGAAGTTGAGCATATTTTGACTGTCTGTAAGTCGGTTTACAATTACGCTTTAGCTGAAAGAAAGGCTTGGTATAACAGCCGTAAATCACTGGTTGATCGTTGTTCATTATTTGCTGAGTATATAATCCCGGCTAACGCACCATATCCTAGTTATAACAACCAAGCAAAAAACTTAACCATTGCCAAGAAAACTAACCCAGATTTAAAATCTGTTAATGCTCAAGTATTACAACAAACTCTGAAAACTTTAGATAAAGCATTCTCCGATATGAAGTCTAAGGGTTATGGCTTTCCTAGATTTAAAAAGCAAATGAAAAGTTTTGTTTTCCCTGCCATGCTAAAAAATTGTTTAGGGGAAGGTAAGGTTAAGTTGCCACAATTAGGCTGGTTAAGAATTAAACAATCTAGGGATTATCCCACTGGGTTTGAGCCTAAACAAGCTCGTATTGTGAAAAAAGCATCAGGTTATTATCTGATGATTGCTTTTCAATCTAAAGAATCTTGCTATGATGCACCTGTGGGAAAAACAAGTTTAGGAATTGATGCGGGGATAGAATCATTTATAGCTACAGATAGAGGAGAGTTAATCAAAGCCCCTAAGTTTTTGTTACAAGCACAAAGTAAGCTGAAATTGCTACAAAGACGCTTGAAACATAAGATTAAAGGCTCTAATAATTGGTTAAAACTCCAAAACAAGATAGCAAAAATTCATGAAAAAATAGCTAACACACGCCGTGATTGGCATTTTAAGTTAGCTAATTACCTCTGCGATTTGACTGACAACATTTTTGTGGAGGATATAAATTTTGTTTCTTGGAGTCGAGGGATTGTGAGAAAGCAATCTTTAGATTCGGGTATAGGGCAGTTTATTAATGAAATATTGCCTTATATCTGCTGGAAAAGAAGTAAGTTTTATCTCAAGGTTGACAAAAACGGAACATCTCAAGAATGTAGTAGCTGTGGGAATCACACTGGCAAAAAGCATTTGACTCAGAGAATACATAGTTGCCAGTTTTGTGGTCATACGGCACCAAGAGATGTGGTTAGTGCAGAGGTAATTAGAAATAGAGGATTAATTGCGGTAGGGCATACCGTGAATCAAATTGCTTATAGAGACGTACTGACGGGGATTAGACAAGGCAACTTGCTTAATCTAGTTAAGTGTCTGTGAAGTAAGAATCCCCCGACATAATCTTTGATTTGTCGGTGGGAGTGTCAAGCCTACTAAACCACTTTTTCACCAAAGCCTAATTACTTATGGGTACAGATGTAAGTAAAATAGAAAGATTGAAATTAAGTTAAATTAAAAGGTTATGAGTCAATTTGATTATGATTTAGTTATTATTGGTGCAGGTGTCGGTGGACATGGTGCCGCTTTACACGCCGTTAAGATGGGTTTAAAGACTGCCATCGTGGAAGCAGGGGATATGGGTGGTACTTGTGTTAACCGTGGTTGTATCCCTTCTAAGGCCCTTTTGGCTGCTTCTGGTAAAGTAAGGGAATTGGCAGATACTTCCCATTTACAGGATATGGGTGTAAACGTTGGTGGTGTTACTTTTGACCGCAGTGCGATCGCATCCCATGCCAATGATTTAGTGAGTAAGATTAGGGGAGATTTAACCAACAGTTTAAAAAGATTAAAGGTAGATACCATCAGAGGATGGGGAAAAGTAGTTGCACTTCAAAAAGTGGCAGTGGAAACCGAATCAGGGGAAAAAACCATTACCGCCAGAGATATTATGCTTTGCCCCGGCTCAGTGCCTTTTGTGCCAAGGGGTGTAGAAATTGATGGGAAAACCGTTTATACTAGCGATCATGCGGTGAGATTGGAATCTTTACCCCAGTGGATTGCCATTATTGGTAGTGGTTATATCGGCTTAGAATTTGCAGATGTTTATACCGCCCTTGGCTCAGAAATCACCATGATTGAAGCCATGGATAAGTTAATGCCTACCTTTGATCCCGATATTGCTAAAATTGCGGAAAAGGTACTAATTAACAGCCGTGACATTGAAACCTATACGGGAGTTTTTGCCACCAAGGTAATCCCCGGTACCCCTGTAATGATTGAGTTAACCGATGCTAAAACCAAAGAAGTGGTGGAAGTGTTGGAAGTGGATGCCTGTTTAGTTGCCACCGGGCGCATTCCTGCTACCCAAAATATGGGCTTAGAAAATTTGGGCATCGAAACCGAAAGAGGTTTTATCCCCGTCAACGACAAAATGCAAGTTTTAAAAGATGGTCAGGTAGTTCCCCATCTTTGGGCGGTGGGTGATGCCAATGGTAAAATGATGTTGGCGCACGCTGCCTCTGGACAAGGTATTGTGGCGGTAGAAAATATGTGCGGTAATGATAAAACCATCGATTATCGTAGTATTCCTGCGGCGGCCTTCACCCATCCCGAGATTAGCTATGTGGGACTTAGTGAGCCTCAAGCCAAGGAGTTGGGCAAAAATGAAGGTTTTGAGGTAGCGACGGCGAAAACCTACTTTAAGGCGAATTCTAAGGCGTTAGCAGAGAAAGAAACTGATGGTATCGCCAAGGTAATTTATCGTAAGGACACGGGGGAACTTTTGGGGGTACATATCATCGGTATCCATGCTTCTGATTTGATTCAGGAAGCGGCAAATGCGATCGCCTCTCGTCAATCAGTCCACGAATTAGCCTTCAATGTCCACGCCCATCCTACCCTTTCTGAGGTACTCGACGAAGCATATAAACGCGCTAGTTAAGAGAAAGGGACGCATTCTGCGTCCCCCACCATACCGATAAATCCCGAACTGAGGTTATTTAAATTGTTTCATGAGGGTAGCCATTTCAATCGCATTCATCGCATAACCCCAACCGTGGTTACTCTTGATACCTGCCCTTTCCAAAGCCTGTTGCATGGTGTCAGTGGTTAACACACCGAAAATAATTGGTACTCCAGTCTGCACGGAAGCCGATGCCACCCCTTTGGCTACCTCGTTGGATACATAGTCGAAATGGGGGGTATCACCTCTAATAACTGCTCCTAAACAGATGATGGCATCATATTTTTTGGTTTCTGCTAATTTGCGGGAGATAAGGGGGATTTCAAAGCTACCGGGGACCCAAGCATAGTCCACCTGCTCCCCTTCTGGGTTTACATCAATGCCATGTCTTTTTAAACAATCCTGACAGGCGGTTAATAATTTATTGGTGATCAAATCATTAAAACGCCCAATTACCAATGCGAAACGAAGACTTGGGATGTCTTGGGTAAAATTACCTTCAAAAACTGCCATATTTAAAAATAAAAAATTACTTATTGCGATGAAAATAATAGGGCTTATATGAAAGCCCCTTTTGGTTAAAAAAAATTGTTGTTTATTCTGTTCAGAAAATCTTTAAGAAATATTAATTTTTATTAAGAAGTTTTGAACTTAAACCACGAAAAAGTTAAGTACAGCGACGGCAATTACTAGGGCTACCCACAAACCAGAACCAATATAGAGAATGGATTTAGACTGTTCCCAATTTTGGGGAGAGGCATAAGCAACGGGTACGTAAACAATCATCACAAAAGAAAAAAGAACCAATGCTGTTAAAAGTAATTGGAATATAGCTCCCATCTTTTTTAATCTCCTTGAATATATTTTTTTACTAAACAAACTTTCTTCAAATAGTTTATGCTAAATTGGGACATTTTGGGAAGTAAGCAAGAGGTAAGAGGCAATGGGCAATGGGCAATGGGTAATGGGTAATGGGTAACCAATTATCCATTATCGTCCGATGTTTGCTGGAGAAGTGCTATATAATTATTGGCATAGGCATTAAGTTTTTATAAAAAACCGATATTAATAACCTTTATGACTAATATGGTATTAGGAAGTGCTATAGTTACTCCGACGAAGTCTGAACAAACTGTCCGCAAACCGTACCCTAATTATAAGGTTATCGTTTTGGATGATGATTTTAATACCTTTGAACATGTTGCCAGTTGTTTGATGCGTTATATTCCCAAAATGACGGAGGAGTTGGCGTGGAATTTGACGAATCAGGTACATTTTCAAGGACAGGCGATGGTTTGGGCGGGCCCGTTGGAACAGGCGGAATTATATCATCAACAGTTAAGGAGAGAGGGTTTGACCATGGCACCATTGGAGGCAGCATGAGTAAGTCATCGGAGGGACGCATTGTTTGGAATCATTCGACTCATTTGGATGGTTTGATCCCCATTTTGGAGAAATTGGTTGTTTATGAGGGGATTCGTACCATTACCCCTGCGGTTTTGAGTCGATCGCGCAGTCACATTCCCCATTTAAAATTGAAGGTTTCTGTGCCCATTCGGGGGGGTTTTAAACTCATTGCCCGTCAGGGGAAAAGTGTACAAGAGGTTTTTATCATTACTGATTTGACTCAAGCTGAGTTGGAAAGTGCGATCGCTGATATTCTCTAAATGGGAAAATAGTTTTTTTATAAAAACACAGTTAAAACAACAAAATTAATTATAGATACTCCACCAATCAAGAAAAATATGGAAACCATTGCCTATTGCCCATTGCCTATTCCCCGCCTCCATGACTCCACTTTTTTACTGGAAACCTAATTGTTTCTTTGGTGGATCTGGGGTGATACTATAGCTTATAGTCTCTTTACAATTATTTATATATGGCAAGTATCAACGATAATTATTTAAAGTTAAAGGCAGGTTATTTATTCCCCGAAATTGGTAGAAGAGTAAGCGCTTTTGCTCAGGAAAACCCCGAGGCAAATATTATTAAATTGGGTATTGGGGATGTTACCGAACCCTTACCCCAAGCCTGTCGTGATGCTATGATGAAAGCTATCGAGGATATGGGCGATCGCACCTCATTCAAAGGATATGGCCCTGAGCAAGGATATGGCTGGTTAAGGGAAAAAATTGCCGAGAACGATTTTCAAGCCCGTGGCTGTGATGTATCCCCCGAAGAAATCTTCATCTCCGATGGTTCTAAATGCGACTGTGGCAACATTTTAGACATTTTTGGCAAAAATAACAAAATTGCTGTTACTGACCCCGTATATCCCGTTTACGTGGATACTAATGTGATGGCAGGACACACGGGAGACGCTAACGAGAAAGGAGAATATGAAGGTTTAGTATATCTCCCCATCAGTGCCGATAATGATTTCACCGCCGAAATTCCCTCCGAGGCAGTAGATTTAATTTACCTTTGTTTCCCCAACAACCCCACGGGTGCCACTGCCACCAAAGAATATTTACAAAAATGGGTGAACTATGCCCAAGAAAACGGCTCTATTATTCTTTTTGATGCTGCCTATGAGGCATTTATTACCGATCCTAATTTACCTCATTCCATCTTTGAAATTGAAGGCGCCAAAGAATGTGCCATCGAATTTCGTTCCTTCTCCAAAAATGCAGGATTCACGGGAACCCGTTGCGCCTTCACCGTAGTACCCAAAACCCTTAAAGGAAAAGCCAGTGATGGCTCTGAAGTAGAACTCTGGAAACTCTGGAATCGTCGTCAATCTACCAAATTTAACGGTGTATCCTACATTGTCCAAAGGGGTGCCGAAGCGGTATATTCCCCCGAAGGAAAAGCTGAAATCAGTCAATTGGTCAATTTCTATCTCGAAAACGCCAGTATCATTCGCCAAGAATTAACCAAGGCAGGTTTAACCGTTTATGGTGGCGTAAATGCTCCCTATGTGTGGGTAAAAACCCCCGATGGTTTATCTAGCTGGGATTTCTTTGATAAATTGCTCCATAACGTCCATATTGTGGGTACTCCCGGATCTGGATTTGGTGCGGCTGGGGAAGGTTATTTCCGCCTTAGTGCGTTTAACAGTCGTGAAAATGTTATCGAAGCCATGAAGCGTATCACCACGACTTTTAATTTTGCCTCATAGTTTCTTATAATTAAAGTCCCCCAGCATTGGGGGATTTAGGGGGCTACACCTTGAAGAACCCTACCTTAAAGAAGGATAGGGTATTCTTGCTCCCATTCTGATAAAAAAACCCAACAGCATTAACTGTTGGGAAAAGAAAAGCAAAATTATTCGATAACAGGCTTGGTGACATGACCACGTCTCTTAATGGGAGGGCGAGGAGTGCCATTAGGACGGGATTTTGGTGTAAAACCTGTGTTATGATTAGACTTGCGACGAGGGCTAGACCTAAATTTGCCACGGTCTTGATCTTCGTGAATTTCAAGATACAAAGTATCACCGACCATTTGTGCGGCTGTTTGTAACACAGTCCTAATTGCCTGAATGTTACGTCCCCCTTTTCCGTACACTCTGCCTTTTTCTTTTTCTTCTAAGGCCAGACGAATCCAAATTTTTTTTGTACTAGCTATATATTCACAATTAAAACTGAGTAACTCAGGGGATTCGAGTAGGGGTTCAACGAGGAAACGAATTAGCCCATCATAATCAGGGCTAGTAGCATTATCTAAATCAAGATAAGGTTGTTTATTAAGCATTTACTTGTTCAAAAACTTTTGCTTTGTCTAAAATACGACGCACAGTTTCGGTGGGTTGGGCGCCATCTTTTAAACGGGTAACAATTGCGGGAACGTTTAATCTGGTTTCGTCGGTGCGAGGATTATAAAAGCCTAATTCTTCTAATGCTCTACCATCACGACGGCTACGGCTGTTGATGGCGACGATACGATAACTAACTTCTCTTTTTTTACCTAATCTCTTTAAGCGTATTTTAATCATAATAATAAATTTAGTGTATTGTTAATCCTAATTGATGGGTTAAGATTTAATTGACCTATACTATAATACTAAAATTTGCCCTTAATTGCTAACATTGCTTTTTGTGAAAACCTCAAAGTTAAGGGTTAGAAATTTATTTTTGTTTAGGTTGACCCTTCAATAATCCTCAGACTGCCATTGAGTCATTCACTATTATCCGCCTTTATCTGTTATTTAACTATCTATGAGTAATCTTTTATCTATCCATCAGGCAGTAAGACAGCAAAATTTTTCCTTGGTTGAAAAACTTTTGGCGGAGGATAATGATAAGGTGAATGAACCTGACTTTCATTATAATACTCCTTTGATTTATGCGGTACAAGGGGGTCATCGGGCGATCGCCCATTTACTGATTCAAAAAGGGGCAAATGTCAATTACCAAAACCATCCCCATAAAATGACCGCCTTAATGTTTGCTAGTGCCAAAAACTATTTTGATATTTGCGAACTATTAATTGCGTCGGGGGCTGATGTAAACTTAGCTAATGACGATCGCACTCCACCGTTAATGATAGCCTGTTATTTGGGACATAAAGAAGTTGCTGAACTATTATTAAAACAAGGGGCAAAAGTAGATTGTCAAGATATTGATGGGGATACCCCCCTACAGGTAGCCATCAAAAGAAATCATAACTCGATTATTGAACTATTAATTGATCATGATGCCGATTTATATTATGACGAAGGAGCATTAAATCTTGCCATCGACTACCATAAACTAAGCATCGTAAAAACCTTACTCAAATACCCTATTGATGTTAATCAGGGTAATCGGGATGATTTTACCCCCCTGATGAATGCTTGCGCCCAAGGAAATATAGAAATAGTCAGAACCTTATTAGACGCAGAGGCAAATGTCAATGCCCAAGATAGTCAAAGGGAAACGGCTCTCCATCTCGCTTGTTTAGAAGGGCATTTTCAAATCGTTGAAGCCCTTTTAAAAAAAGGTGCCGATGTCAATGCTATCAATGCCGAAAAAGATACTCCACTATTGGTTGCCTGTGTACAAGGACATAGCGAAATTGTGGCAGAATTACTCAAATATGGGGCAAATCCTAATTATGTTAATGGTCAAGATACCCCCCTAAGTATTGCCATTATTAATAATTGGCAAGAAATCGCCTATTATCTCTTAAAAGCAGGGGCAAATCCTGATGTCCGTTTAGCTGATGGTAAAACAGTATTAATGAAGGTGTGTGACCAAAATAATTTGGATATGATTCGTTGTTTATTACATTTTGGTGCTGATGTCAATTTGGAAGATAGGGGAGGAGGTACTGCTTTGATGTGGTCAGCCCATCGAGGAAATTTAGAAGGGGTGAAATTATTATTACAAGTAAAAGGTATTAATATCCATCATTGCAATCATCAGGGTTATACGGCGGCAAGTTTAGCCGAATACAATCAATTTCCCCATGTGACAGAGTTTTTGAACCATTACTCCCCCCCTAAATAATTTTAACTCATTGCCATAGATTGATTTTTATTGATCAATTTTCGCCACCATCCCAAGAGGGTACTAGCCACGAAAATACTGGAATAAGAACCTGCTAAAAAGCCGATAATTAAGGCAAGGGCAAAATATTTGAGGGTTTCTCCCCCAAATAAGAAAATAGCCACAAGAGGTAACACTGTAGTTAAACTGGTATTGATAGAACGGGTAAGGGTTTGGTTAACGGCGATCGCCACGGTTTCGTTCATGGTTTCAGTGTCAATATGTTCATCATTACTGATTTCTCGGATGCGATCGTAAATTACTACGGTATCGTTAACAGAAAAACCAATAATGGTTAGGATTGCCACTAGGAATAAGCTATCTACTTCTACACCGATGACTAATCCTAAAACGGCAAAGGCTCCCATGGTAATTAACACATCATGAACCAAGGCGAGGATAGCAAATACGGCATAGTCGGTTTTGAACCTGACACTCAGATATACCACAATCCCGAAAAAGGATACCAAGAGAGCAAGGATACCAGAGGTGAATAATTCCTGCCCAATGCTAGGCCCCACGGTATCAATTTGTAGGGTTTCTTGATCAAAAGCCCCTATTTCTTCGGTGAGGGCTTCTTCTAGTTGGGTTCTGGATTCTACGTTAAGGGTTTGGGTACGGATGGAAATACCTTGTTGATCTTCCCCGACAATTTGAATACTACTATTGGCGAGGTTTTGGGCTTCTAATACTTCCCGAACCTCATTAACAGTTAAAGGGCGATCGCAGTTACCTTCCACGGTACAATCTAATTCTAACTGTAATCTAGTTCCCCCCACAAAGTCTATACTGGGGCGTAAGGGGGTGCCAATGGTTGTATAAGAAACCACCATCGCCACTACACTGAGGAGGCATAATACGGCGGATATGCTCCACCATAGTTTCTCCCATTTGACAACATTAAATTGAATCATGTTCAAATAATTGATAATTGATAGTTGATAATTGATAGTTGATAATGTTTTTGTACAAAATTAGACTATGACAAATAACCATAAACTAAAGCAAATTAAATTAGTTGTCTATGGTTAAGGGTTTTTGGTTTTCAAGTCAGGGCAGAATAATTGAGGTTTTTGGCGGACGGAGGGAAATCCTAAGACAGTAATTAATAAGAAGGTACGACTGCAAGTAAGCGCTGTAAACATACTCACCAATACCCCAATGGCGAGGGTGAGGGCAAAACCCCTTACTAATCCTGCACCAAGCCAAAATAGAGCCGCACAGGCGATTAAGGTAGTTACGTTACTATCCAAGATACTAGAAAAAGCCCGAGAAAATCCTGATTCCACGGCACGATATAAGGTTTTACCACTTCTTAATTCTTCTCGGGTGCGCTCGAAAATTAGCACGTTGGCATCTACTGCCATACCAATACTGAGGATAAAACCAGCAATCCCCGGTAAAGTCAGGGTTACTCCTGCGAGGGAAAAACAAGCAAGGGTAAGTAAACCGTAAATGATGAGGGCAAAATCGGCTAATAGTCCGGGTAGGCGATAGTAAACTCCCATATATACTAATACTAATACCAAACCAGACAAAGCGGCGATGATACTACGGCGAATACTATCTTGTCCTAAAGTGGCGCCTACGGTACGATTTTCCACAATTTCCACAGGTACGGGTAATGCACCCCCTT
This sequence comes from Cyanobacterium stanieri PCC 7202, assembly GCA_000317655.1. Lineage (NCBI taxonomy): Bacteria > Bacillati > Cyanobacteriota > Cyanophyceae > Chroococcales > Geminocystaceae > Cyanobacterium > Cyanobacterium stanieri. The sequence goes on along the minus strand of CP003940.1, from coordinate 2,491,124 downwards.
CGAGTTGTAGGGCTAATTCTCTGGCACTTTCGAGGGTAAATCCGGGACTTCCTCCAGAAATACTAGCTCTTCCCCCCATAATTCCTGTATTACGATATTCTGCGCTGACGCTAGGGGCGCTGATCAATTCTCCATCGAGGAAGATTCCCAATGTTCTACCTGTCCCTGCTATATCTCTGGTTAATTCAGCGAAGAGTTGTCCTCCTTCGTTATCAAATTCTAATACTACTTCCCAAACGTTGGGTTGTTGGGTGGGTTGATAACTGGCACGACGCAGTTTTTCACCGTTTAGCTCACTTCTGACATATAATCCTTGGGATAGATCGGCAATTTCTGCTTGTTTTTCTTCAATCAGATTGAGTTGATTTTCTCTTTCTTGGGCATCTTCAATGCCTTGGGCTTCAATAATCAGTTGCTGTAATTCTTGCTGACGCACATTGATTTGAGCCTGTATTTGAGCATCATCGGTCTGAACCCTAAAGTCTAGTTGGGCGGTGCCTCCAAGGACTCTCTCGGCTTCTTGGGGGTCGCTTACCCCCGGTAGTTGTACAAGGATACGATCATCTCCGACACTCTGCACGATCGCCTCGGAAACCCCCAATCCGTTGACCCGACGATCAATTACTTGTCTTACCGCCTCGAGGCGATCGCTCGTAATCTCTGGTACTTCGTCGGTAGTTTCTAGTTGAATAGTTAACTGAGATCCTCCCCTCAAGTCTAACCCTAGTTGTAGGGGTAAATTAACAAGGGTGATGATCGCTGTTACCACCAAAACTATAATTAGTATGATAAAAGCTCTTTGTCTTTCCACAATAAAATTTTAAATAAAAGTTTTTTTTAATATAGCGTTATGACATGGGCAATGGTGGGCATTGCCCACCCTACAATGACAATTATTGCTTGTAGTTTATCTATATTGCCCTAGGGGAATTGATGTTAAATTTTATTATTCATAATTTTTTGTACGGCTTCGACAATCTGATTGGGTTGAACAATGGTTAATCTTTCTAAAGTGCCGTTATAAGGAGTAGGAATATCTTGGGAAGCTAAACGCACTACGGGGGCGTCTAATTCATCAAAAAGTTGATCGTTGATGGATGCGGTTAATTCTGCACCAATACCGCCACTCTTCATACATTCTTCGACGATGATAACCTTGTGGGTTTTACGGATGGATTCGCCGATGGTTTCCATGTCAAGGGGTTTGAGGGAAATTAAATCAATAATTTCGGGATCATAACCTTCTTTTTCTAGTTGTTTGAGGGCTTGGGTGCAATGGTGCCTCATTCTCGAATAGGTCAAAATGGTGACATCTTTTCCTTTACGGACAATTTCTGCCTTATCTAAAGGTAAGGTGTATTCGTCTTCGGGTAAATTCTCTTTATGATTATATAATAAAACGTGTTCAAAAAATAGAACGGGGTTATCGTCTCTAATAGCTGATTTTAATAATCCTTTGGCGTTATAAGCAGTGGAACAAGCAACAATTTTTAGACCGGGTACGGCTTGGAAATAGGCTTCTAATCTTTGGGAATGTTCGGCGCCTAATTGTCTACCTACGCCCCCTGGTCCTCTGATAACGGTAGGAATTTTAAAGTTTCCCCCAGAGGTATAGCGCATCATTCCTGCGTTGTTGGAAATTTGGTTGAAGGCAAGGAGTAAAAAGCCCATGTTCATCCCTTCTATGATGGGGCGTAATCCTGTCATGGCGGCACCTACTGCCATACCTGTAAAACTATTTTCGGCGATGGGGGTGTCTAATACTCTAAATTCACCGTATTTTTCGTATAGTCCTTTAGTAACTTTGTAAGAGCCGCCATAATGTCCTACGTCTTCTCCGAGGACAAATACGCTTTCGTCTCTTGCCATTTCTTCGTCAATAGCTTCACGCAAAGCGTTAAACATCAAAGTTTCTGCCATTTATTTTCCTTTATTAATTCTAGCTATAGCAGATCTAATCTTATCATTTTTTGTCCTTTTCTCAAGGATGTGCTATTAGTTGTCAGGTTTTGGGCTATGGGTGAAACTGTCTATATCATAAAGGTTATGGCTCTCAAATCAACCGGGGGGCCATTTTAAGGGGCGATCGCCTAATATGTGTAAATGAAGATGATCAACGGTTTGCCCTCCATCGTTACCATTATTGATTACCACTCGATAACCATTGGTTAAATTTTCCTGGGCGGCCACTTTTTTAACGGTGAGGAGTAAATGTCCTAATAATGCTTGATCTTCCCCTTGAGCATCATCTATCCTGATGATGGGTTTTTTGGGTATGACAAGGATATGAGTAGGGGCTTGGGGGGCAATATCCCGAAATGCTAAACAGAGGTCATCTTCATAGATGATGTCGGCAGAAATTTCTCGGCGAATTATTTTACTAAAGATGGTTTCGCTCATAATTTATATAGTTACCATTTATTTTTGAGACTATGTGAATTTATCCTATCATTTGACTAATACTAGATCCTGTTTGAATAATATACTAATTAGGGCGGGGAACAGGGAACGGGGAACAGGCAAAAGATAACAATTGTTTATTGTCAATTGTTACACAGTGGATAATAGTAAACTTTACTAATCGGATTTGGTATAAAACAAAATAACTATGGACAGTAAAGAATTAGCCCACTATATCGAGCAAACTGAGGGGATTTCTAAACCTTGGTTGTTGGTACAATTGAGACTCAAAAAATTGCAGGAGGATAGGGATAATATTCCCCCCGAGGAGTATGAGCAAAATTTGGCTCAGATATATGATGATTTAATGAATTTAGGGGAATGGTGGCAGGGAATAGAAGATCAAGTTTTTTGAAGTCACCTGTAAGGAGGTAGCATGGTACGTCCCTGCCATGCTAACAACCATTATTCCGAACCGAGGTTATTTACCTTCAACTATCACGGTTTTTCTACCTGTGATGACGAGGGCGGCTTCTTTCCATCTACCTGCACGACGTAATAAATCTGCTGCTTTGAGTTTATTCCCTGCATTTAACCATGCTTCGATGGCTAAATCTAGTTTTTCATCTCCCTGTTGTTCGCAACAGTGAGCGATTTTATCCCAACGGGAGATTGTACGCCAACATTCTTCGGCTAGTTGCCACTCTTGGGCTTGTTCATAATTTAATCCTGCTTTTTCTTCTTTATTTTCTAATTCAGTTTTTAACCATATCTCTGCTGCTTTATAATACATTTGTCCTTGTTCAAGGGCGATCGCCCCCTGTTGCCAATTATCAATCTTTGCCCAAGCATCAAAAGCCTGAAGCCAATTTGCTCCCCTTTCATAGGCAAGGGCAGAGGATGACCAATTTTGAGCCTGACTCCATGCCTCTCCTGCCTCCTGCCATTTCGACTGTTGTTCACAGGCATAGGCAACCTTGCGCCAATCCTTTAACTCTCGCCAACAAATTTCCGCCTCTGCATAAGCCGAAATTTGTTCATAGATTTGGGCAGATTTTGCCCATTCTTGGGCTTGTTGATAGGCGTAACCAACTTTTTGCCATTTTTTCTGTTTCTCACAGATATAAGCCAATTTCTCCCAATTTTCTAATTCTTCCCAGAGGCCTTCTGCCCTTTCCCAAAAACCGCAATTTTCATAAGATAGAGCAGATTTTTCCTTATTTCCTGCTTGTAACCAAGCATCTCCCGCCTTTTGCCAATTTTGCAACGACTCCCAAGTTTGTGCCGCCTGCGCCCACATATCCTGTTTTTGTAAACAAATTGCCACCTTGGGATAATTTTGTAACTTCTGCCAACAATCTTGGGCATCTTGCCAACTGCCCCCCTGTTGAAAACAAAGGGCCGCCTTTTCCACATCATCAGCTTTTAACCAAGCCTCCCCTGCCTGTTGCCAAGCCTTCTGTTTTTCACAACAGATTGCCACCTTGGGATAATTTTGTAACTTCTGCCAACAATCTTGGGCATCTTGCCAACTGCCCCCCTGTTGAAAACAAAGGGCCGCCTTTTCGATTTCCCCTACCTTTATCCAAGCATCTCCTGCCTGTTGCCAAGCCTTTTGTTTTTCACAACAAATTGCCACTTGACGAAAATCTTTTAATTTTGCCCAACAATTTTGTGCCTCCTGCCAACTATCATCCTGCTGAAAACAGAGGGCCGCTTTTTTTATTTCCTCAGCTTTTTCCCAAGCCTTTCCTGCATTAAACCATTGGTTTTCTTCTTCCCAAATGTGGGCGGCTTTTTGCCAGTCTCCCCGAGACTCTGCCATTCGGGCTAAATTTTCGATGTTGCCTACCTGTTGCCAACAGTATTCTGCCTCTTGCCACAATTGGGCTTTTTCATAACAGGGGGCGGCTAATTCTAACTGATTAATTTTTGCCCATATCTTAGCAGACCTTTCCCATTCTTCCACATCTTGCCAAATTTGGGCGGCTTCTGCCCATTTTTCTTGGGCTTCACATACCCTTGCTACTTTCACCCAGTTAGATTCTTGTCTCCACAATGCCTCGGCTTTTTCCCAGTCTTCTACTTTTTCGTAACAAAGGGCAGATTTGATGAGGGGGTTTACTTCTTCCCATGCTTGGGCAGCTTCTAACCATTTGCCTTGTCTTTCACAACAGACGGCTACACAAGCCCATTGTTTTAGTTGTCGCCATCCTGTTTCGGCTTTTTGCCAGTCTCTAGCTAATTCATAACAACGGGAAGCGTTGGGTATTTGCTCTAATTCTCGCCAAATATCTCCTGCTTCTGACCATTTTTGTTGTTTTTCACAGGTTATGGCTACTTTTGCCCATTTTTGTTGATGACGATAAATGTTTTCGCTCTCTTGCCAATATTCTCCCTTTTCATAAGCCATGATAGCTTTTTCCATATCCCCTTGTTTTTCCCATGCTTCCCCTGCTAGTTGCCATTGATGGAGGGTTTGCCAAATTTGGGCGGCAGTTTCATATTTGCCTAGTTGATAACAAGTAAAGGCTACTTTTTGGGGGTTGTGGAGTTGTTGCCATAATTCCAAAGCCTGTTGCCATGCTTTTGCTTTTTCGTAGGCGAGGGCCGCTTTTTCGGTTTCTGCTATGGTTTGCCAAATATCTCCTGCTTCTAACCATTTATTTTGATATTCACAGGTGACGGCTACTTTTTGGGGATTATTTAATTGTCGCCAACAATCTTCTGCTTTTGCCCATTGTTGGGATTTTTCGTAACATTGGGCAGCTTTCTGGATTTGTGTACCCATTTCCCAAGCAAATCCTGCCCTTACCCATTCTCCTAATTGTTGCCAAATCTCCCCTGCCTCTAACCATTTATTTTGACATTCACAGGTGATGGCTACTTTTTGAGGATTATTTAATTGTCGCCAACAGGCTTCGGCTTTTGCCCATGCCATACCATGTTGATAACATTGGGCGGCGGCTTGAATATCGTCGGCTTGGGTGAAACAATGGGCGGCTTTCTCCCATGCTTCTAATTTTTGCCAGAGATGGGCAGCGGTTTTCCACTTTTTTTGTTTTTCACAGGCAAGGGCTATTTGGGGTTGTTTATTTAGTTGTCGCCAATAAATTTCGGCTTTATGCCAATGGTGACTTTTTTCGTAACATTGGGCTGTTTTTTCTGGGTTGTTTTCTTTTATCCAATTTTCGGCAGCGGTTTCCCAGGCACCTAGTTTTTCCCAGATGAGGGCGGCTTTTTCCCATTGTGCTAGTTTTTCCCACATTTTTCCTGCGGCGGTGAGATTTTTTTGTTGCAGGTAGTATTCTTGGGCAAGGAGATAGTTTTCTTGGGCTTTTTCTAGGTGGTTATTTTGTTGATAGATGTCGGCGATGGTTTCCCATTGTCTATTTTCTTGTAAACATTTGAGGTATCCTTCGGTGTTTTCACATTTTTGATAACAGATTCCTGCGAGGGTATATTGATGTTTTTGGGCGAGGTAGTCTGCTTTTTCTTGCCATTGGTTAGGGGTTAATTCTGCCCATTTTTCTAGCCAGAGATGGGGATGGATTTCTTGCCATGCCAAGATAGCTTTATCCCATTCTTGCCATTGATTCCATAAGTCTCCTGCACTATCCCATTCCCCTATTAATTCGGCGATGGGGGTATCTAAATATTTGATTTGTTTATGGTTGCCTAGGATTTTGTAACATTGTTGGGCGATTTCCCATGCACCTTGTTGGCTATAGTTATGGGCTAGTTTTTCTATTTCTTCTCTATTTTTTTGATTGAGGATAGGGGCGATCGCCTTTATGCCTGATTTATGGATATAGTTAGTAAGGATGGGATAATGTTCAAAAATATCATAGTCTTTTTCATAGAAGAATACTTTATCTTTTACGGCATTCAAACAGGGGTATAGGTATCGTTGAATGAGTTGGGGTAGGGATTGGGGATTAATTTCATTAAAGTAGCTAAAGAAATTCCAGATTATAACATTATCAAATTCGTAGTTATTTACCTGATGGATTGTGAGGATTTGGGCAGTTTTTTTGTCTGATTTGGCAACTTCTTGTAAGAAGGTTTCTTTTTCTTCTAAGTTGGCTACAATGATGACGGTATCGGGTTGTAATTCTTCTAGGGCAGCGATAATATTTTCATGGGGTGCCACTAACCAATGGCAGTTTTCAATGGTACTGATAATGTGATTAATTTTTGGTTGATATGCTAATTTTTTCTCTAAATCAACGATAGTTTTTTCTAATTCAATTAATTCTTGATTTTCTGTTTGGGCAACAGTTAGGGTGAGAGGAGAGGAAAAGTTGTCCGTTAGAGAGTTTAGTTTTAGTTGCTCTAAAATTTGGCTAAATATTTGATTGAGTTTTTCTGGAATAGTGGGCTGACTATGATGTAGTTGTGCTTCATCGTAAGTAAAGACAATGTTAGGTTTTGTTTGCTCTGGATTTATTTTTACTAAACGCAAAAGAAGTTGTAGGGATAAGTCACTGAGGTTATGAATATCATCTGCAAAAATGATGTCATATTCCCCTCTAAAATAAGGAGGTAAATTTTTTAAAACTTTTTGGGTTAAGTCGACCATATCCCAGTATTGATTTTCTTTGAGCCAGTCTTGATATTTTTCGGCTATACGATAGATATTATCTGCTTCGAGATTAGATACTCTTTTATTTTCTGGAGGAATTTCTTGGTAGTAGTTGTTTAGGGATATTAATCCGTTATTTTCATGGGGATAATTAATTGTTCCTTTTAAAATAAACTGGATTTCGTTCCATAAATAAATGATTTCGATTTCTGGTAAATCCCAATCACTGACAAATAATTGCCTAAATTTATTATAATCAATTAGGTGCGATCGCCTATAACTATTTTCAGAAATTAATTGTAGTTTATTAGCAGTAGCTCGAATCACATTAATATAATTATTAATTAGTAAATTATGACTAGATTTTTCTGTTAATTGTTGATAACTATTTTGTAAACGATACTGACTAATGCTATCAGTGCTAATTACTGCCAAATCTTGATAAGGGTTATCTAAACTCTCTTTTAAAGCCTTTAAAAGTAAATTTTTTGTCTTGCCCATCTTACCATTACCCTTCAATAATAATGGTAACTGTCTCTCGATGACTTCAATTTGTTCGGCGGACACCAAAGAAGACAAACTAATATTACTCTCTTCATTACCAATGACATAAGGATAAAAATCATTGACCTGAACTTGAAAATCTTTTAATCCAATTTTGATACTACCTTTGCCTTGAAATTTTTTGAGATGCTCGGGTTTTAGCTTAATATTTTTTTGTTCTAAATTAATATCAATATCAATAATGCGATGGGCAAAATTATTTTTAATAACAACAGCTTGTTTTAGTTTAGTTTTATCAGAAATGCTTAAGAATTTAATTATTTTTTGTTCATCTTGATAAACAGAAATGGCAATTAATTCGAGACGATAATTATAATTAATACGATAAATAATATTTAATCCATCTTCCGCTTTTTTATTCACCGCTTTATTAAAAGTCGGATTATCGATGATAGTCTCAAAATATCCTAGTAAATCTGCCCGTAAACTCACAGGCAAATCATTCATTTTTTGATAAAGGTTAAAATCGATACTAAATAAATAATTATTACTAGGATTCATGATATTGATAATAAAAACTAAACTATTGTAGTTCTAAAGTTGTTTTTGAGTATATCAATTTTAATACGATTTAGAATTCAAATATATAATTAACCTGAGTTCGAGATAAGATTTTTTGAGGTCGGCCGGGAATGGACAACAGGCAATAGTGGTAATGCTTTTAATAATCAATGGTTTTGCTCAGGGCAATATATTTTACTCTGATATTTTAAAGTCTTAATTTCTCGTGTCATTCAATTATATTTCATACAATGATTAAGCAACGCCATAATTATGATGCAATGGTCATAGATAATTAATTTTTGTAGCCAAGGTAAATTTAAATAAATTACTGAACATTAAAAATAAAAAAAATAAATGACAACATTTTATCTACAAATAGCAAGAAAAAATAATATAATAATTAACTAAATTAAAAAATAATAATATGGATAACTTAATTTTATTTTGGCACAGGAAAGACCTAAGAATAACCGATAATTTAGGGTTACATGAAGCCTATCAAAACAGTAAAAAAATTATTGGCTTTTTTTGTTTAGATCCTGATATTTTGAGTCGGGATGACATCGCCCCTGCCAGAGTAACTTATATGCTTGGTTGTTTAGAAGAATTGAGAAAAAAATATCAAGAAAGAGGAGGAACATTTTTAGTATTTAAAGATAGTCCTCAAAATATTATTCTTAAACTTGCTCATAATTTAAAAGCTAATTCTATTTATTGGAATAAAGATGTAGAACCCTATAGCAGAAATAGAGATAGGGAATTAGCTAAAACTTTAAAAGAAAAGAACATCAATTATCATGCTTTTTGGGATCAGTTAATGCACCCTCCCGGAGATGTTTTAACCAAAAGTAATAATACCCCCTATACAGTTTATGGCCCTTTTTGGCGTAGTTGGGAAAAGTTAGAAAAAGTAGCTCCTTTTCCTGCCCCTTCTTCTTTAATTAGTTTAGATGAAAATGAGCAAAAAATTGTTGATCAATTAGGAGCAATTAATTTACCAAAGGCGGAAAATTTGGGATATGAATGGCAAGGGGATTTGATATTGGCACCGGGAGAAAAATCTGCCCTAGAAAGACTTGAATATTTTTGTTCCGATTTATTGCTATACTATGACGATAATCGCAATTTTCCTGCCATTGATGGCACTTCCCTGTTAAGTGCGGCTCTGAAATTTGGGGCGATCGCACCTAGAACTATATGGCAAAAAACCGTAGAAGAATGGGAAAACTGTCAGAGTGATGAGGCGAGGGAAAATATCACCGCCTGGCGCAAGGAATTGGCATGGCGAGAATTTTATCAACATTGTTTATATTTCTTTCCTGAGTTAGCCCAAGGGCCATATCGAGAACATTTCAAGGAATTTCCTTGGGAAAATGATGAGAAAAAATTTCAGGCATGGTGCGAAGGTAAAACAGGTTATCCCATCGTCGATGCTGCCATGCGTCAACTTAACGAAACAGGATGGATGCACAATCGATGTCGAATGATTGTCGCCAGTTTCCTCACCAAAGATTTAATTATTGATTGGCGTTGGGGAGAAAAATATTTTATGCAAAAACTCTATGATGGCGATTTAGCCGCTAATAATGGGGGATGGCAGTGGAGCGCATCCAGTGGAATGGATCCCAAACCCCTGAGAATTTTTAACCCCGCTTCCCAAGCCCAAAAATTCGACCCAGAAGCCCAGTATATTCGCCAATGGTTGCCCGAAATTAGTTCTTTAGATACGGGGGATTTAGTGACGGGGAAAATCCTCCCTATGGAGGCTCAGAGTTGCGGATATGTAACCCCCATTGTAGATCATAAAGAACAACAAAGAAAATTTAAGGCGTTATATGCTCAGGTGAAGAAATAATATCAAGTTCGGATAAATTGTTACAATGAAAGTCCCCCCTCTCCCCTTGCAAGGGGAGATGCCGAAGGCAGAGGGGTGGGGATTTAGGGGGCAAAACAGGATTCCTTTTCATAACTGATTCGTCGAACTTGATATTATTTTGTTTCCATCCAGTTTTTTCCTGTATGAATATCAACAGTTAAAGGCACAGACAAATTAACAACATTTTCCATAATATGTTTTACTTTAGCTGTTAATTCCTCCACCTCATGGGGGGGGATTTCAAATACTAATTCATCATGAACCTGTAATAACAATTTACTTTCATAGCTGGATAATAAATCATGAATTTTGACCATTGCCATTTTAATAATATCGGCACTAGAACCCTGAATAGGAGCATTGGCAGCCGCTCTGAGGGCTTGAGCGTCGTAATTATTTAATTTTAACTCCTCTAAATTAATGGAGTTTGGTTCTTTTTCTCTTAAGGAGTTTAAAGTGCTACTACTAAAATTAAAATATCTTCTCCTTCCTAAAATAGTAGTTACAAAACCATTGCCAAGAGCCTCTTTTTTCATCCTTTCTAAATAATTAAAAATCCCTGCATATTTTTCATGGTAAATTTCAATAAATTGTTGAGCTTCTTTGACACTTACCCCCGTTGTGCGGGAAAATTTTTGGGCGCCCATGCCATAAATAACTCCAAAATTAATGGTTTTTCCTAGGTTTCTTTCATAGGAATTAATCTCTTTTTTATCTAATAGTAATTGGGCAGTAACAGTATGAATATCTCGATTATTTTGATAGGCTTCTATTAAAATAGGTTCCTGACTAAGATGGGCTAAAATTCTTAATTCTATTTGGGAATAGTCCGCACCCAAAAATAACCAATTTTCTTGGGGAATAAAAGCCCTCCGAATTTGCCGAGAAAATTCTGAACGAATGGGAATATTTTGTAAGTTGGGATTGGATGATGAGAGTCTACCTGTGGCGGTAACGGTTTGATTATAATTGGTATGAATTCTTTGGGTGTCGGGATTGATGAGGGTTGGTAAACTATCTATGTAGGTTGATTTTAGTTTTGATAAGGTGCGATGTTGTAGAATTTGGGGAATTATGGGATGATCTTTTTCTAGTTTTTCTAATATTACTTGATTGGTGGAATATCCTGTTTTTGTTTTTTTACTTTTACGGGTGTCTAGTCCTAGTTTTTCAAATAATAATTCACTTAATTGTTTGGGAGAAGCGAGGTTAATTTTTTCTCCTGCTAATTCGTATGCTTTTTGTTCAATCTCTTCTAAATTTTTACCAATTTCTTGGGATAATGGTTCTAAATATTCTCTATCAATTTTGATACCATCTCTTTCCATTTGTGCCAAAATTGGCTCTAGTTTTAATTCAAGCTCAAATACTTCTTTTAGTTCTGGAATTTTATTTAATTCTTCTGCTAAAATTAAGGTTAATTTATAAGTGGCGATCGCATCTAAGGCTCCATAAGAAGCTGCGGTTTCAATGGACAAATCAGCAATGGTTTCCCCTTTTTTGAGTTCTAAATCATCATAGTCTTGGGATACAGTATCACTAAGATATTGCAAACAAAGACTACTTAATTTGTGACTTTGTTCGGGTTGTAATACATAACTAGCTAACATAGTATCAAATACAACCCCTCTTAATTCTATTCCTTGATGGGCAAAAACTAGGCGATCAAATTTTGCGTTTTGAAAGGTTTTTGGATATATTTCATCCTCAAGAATCAGTTTTAGTTTTGCCAAAACCATATCAGAATTTAACTGTTTCCCTTGGGTATGTTTGAGGGGAATATAGGCAGTTTCTTTTTCGCTTTCACCCCAACAACAACCAATGCCCACTAAATCGGCTTGTTGAGTATCGAGGGAGTTGGTTTCGGTATCCCAAGCGGGAGGAGTTTTACTATTTGTTTTTTGTTTTAGGGTAGCAATTAAATCAGTTAATTTTTCTTCAGTATCAACAATGATAGGGTTAATTTTTTCTTGTTGAGTAGGAGTATTAAACAATGATAACTGCTCACTTTCTTGAGGCTCATTTGGGGAGGTTAGTTTAAATTCTTGACCACCTAATTTGTCTTGAATTTTATTGATTTGAGTAATGAAAGTTTTTAACTCTAGTTGTTCTAATAAAGTTATGGTTTGTTCTTGATTTATACCTGTTAATTGATAGTCTTTTAAGCTATTTTCTAATTTTATGTCAGTGACAATTTTAGCTAAATACTGGGAATGCAAAGCATCTTTTTCTCCATTAATTAATTTTTTTTGAATAGCCCCTTTTATATTATCAATGTTGCTATAAATATTCTCTAAATTATTGTACTCTTGTAATAGTTTGGCAGCGGTTTTTTCACCGATACCTAACACCCCTGGTATACTATCTGATTTATCACCGCAGAGGGCTTTAAAATCCACTATTTGCTTGGTTTTTACCTGCATTTTGTCAAAAACTTCATTTTCTGTAAATTCGTTGTATTTACCGAAGTTTTTGTCGGGATAGAGAACGCTAATTTTACGGTGATCATCTACTAATTGAAATAAATCACGATCGCCACTTACTATTTTGACCGTATAATTTTCTTGGGCGGCTTGAAGGGCAAGGGTCCCTAAAACGTCATCAGCTTCATAACCAGAGGCAGTAACAATACTGATATTGAGGGCTTGTAAAAGTTGCTGAAGGTTGTACAAATCCTCAATAAAATCATCGGGAGTTTCCGCTCGATCGCCCTTATAATTAGCATCAGCAGTATGGCGAAAAGTTGCTTCTTTTAGGTCAAATGCGATCGCCACTAACTTTGGTTGATAACTATCAATTAATTGAAAAAGGGAGTTAAGGAAGCCAAAACAAACGCTAGTGGGAATACCTGTGGAGGTACGCAATGCCCCTTTTCTGGCTTTGGCAAAGGCATAATAGGCACGATAAGCGAGGGAATGTCCGTCAATGAGGAGAAATAAAGAATCCATGTCAAAAATTTATAATTGATAGTTGATAATTGATAATTAATAAATTGAGTATCAGTTTTTGTAAAAAATACTGATATTTTTATATTTCTGGCAAAATATTGTCTAACAACATTTTTGCTAATTTTAATTTTTCTTTCTTATCTAATTTGGATATTATTTCTTTATATAAATAATCAAAATCATTTTCATTGCTATCAATAATCTCTATATCAATAACATCTAAGTTATGATTATTTAGCTCTATTTTATGGTTATTAAATATTTTCTTCGTCTCTTGAATTATTTTTTCCTTCTCTTTTATCTTTTTTTCTTGCTCTCGATAAATCAGAGTTTCATTAATATTTTGTTTAATATTTGATTGTGTTTTTTTCTTTTCGATTATTTCTTTTTTCTTCTTTATTTCCAATAGATCATTTTTAATTTTTTTTTCTATATCATCCATCTCATTCATAATGGCAAGTTTACGACTGGTAAAAATCGTTAGTTGTAATTCTTGAGAAAGAGCTTTTAATTTTTCTTTTAATTGTTTATGGTTTTTTCTAATTTGAGTTTCTTCCGAAAAAAGTTGATATTTTAACTCACTTATGTTGATATTCATTGTCAATTATTTAAGTTAAAGGGCAATATTTACTAATCATCTGTAAAACCTCATCAGGTTGTATGGGTTTAGAAAGAAAATCTGTGGCGCCAACTATTTTCGTACGCATTCTTTCCACCATGCCATCATTAGATGTCAAAACAATAATGGGTGTGTTGCGAAAAAAAGAAAGTTTGCGTACACTAGCACAAATTTCATACCCGTTAGCATTGGGCATCACCAAATCAAGGAATATTATATCTGGTTTTGATGCTAGGATAGTGGCGATCGCCTTTATGGGGTCGGTGATGGCTAAAAAACGATACCCCGCAGGTTTAACAATGCCATTCATAGTTTGACAGATGGCAGGGCTATCATCAATACAAGCCACAAGACGAGTTTTTTCAGGTTGGAAGATGGTACTTTGGGAAACAGGAGGTTGTAAATCAGCAATGGAATTAAGACTGATATAACCCTCTTGGATATAGGGTAACAGTAACTTACCCACTTGATTTAAATCTCGTTTTAGTTGCCATGCCAAATCCCGAATCGTATTACGACCATTGATTAATTTTGTGAAAACTTGATATACTTTGGGCGGACATCTCAACTTTAGTTCTTGGGGGGTTTTGATTACTAAAGCCTTGTTAGGAGAACGATCGCCAAGTTCTGCCCCTAACCATTGTTGCCACAACTTCCACGCAGGGGTGATTATTTTATTACTATCAATCAAAAAAAGTTGTTCTGAAAAAGGCACGTCCACATCATTATTAAGAAGAAAAGTAATTTCTGGAACTTGGTTGAGGTCAAAAAATATTTCCATTAAAATAGCATTGATCATATCCAAAACCTGATTTCTCGAAGTTTTTTCCAAAGATAACCAACGCTTTAACAAATCATACTCCCAACAGATCTTAATTTCTTGATCCGCAATCCATTGCAACTCCCGTTCCAAAAAACCTTGATCACTAGCAATCTCGGGTAAATAAGCCCCCAAATTACGGCGCCACCTGCGCACAGAATGCTCTCCCCCAGTACCATATACTATTCTGCCAAGGTATATGTAAAACTTCCATTCCAGATTGCCCGGATAACTTAAAATTAATTCCCCTGTAAATTGATGTTTTTTAAGGGTGTTAAATAAATAAGTCTGCTTTGAAGCGACAAACCCTTTTATGGGGACACTATAGTTTTCAGTTGGGGGCGTATCCATTAGTGATAAATTATATGTATGCTGAGCGATTTTTACTGATCCTAGTATAGTCTTATACTCCTAATCAGTTTAATCAGTTCAGCAAAATTTTGAGTTTTATTTTAATAAATTTTATTGTAATTCATGACTATTAACTTTCAAAATATTATCGCCACTTTAAATGATTTTTGGAGCCAAAGAGGCTGTATGATTGCCCAACCCTACGATACAGAAAAAGGGGCAGGTACCATGAACCATCATACTTTTTTAAGGGCAATAGGGCCTGAACCTTGGGCTGTGGCTTATGTAGAACCCTGTCGGCGCCCCACAGACGGACGTTATGGCGAAAATCCTAACCGTGTACAACACTATTATCAATATCAAGTATTAGTCAAACCCTCCCCCGATAATATTCAAGAAATTTACCTCGAATCCCTCCAAGCACTAGGCATTCATCCAGAAGACCATGATATTCGTTTTGTAGAAGATAACTGGGAATCTCCCACCCTCGGTGCTTGGGGGGTAGGTTGGGAAGTGTGGTTAGATGGCATGGAAATTACTCAGTTTACCTATTTTCAACAATGTGGCGGTATTGATTGTAAACCCGTGGCGATCGAAATTACCTACGGTTTAGAGCGTTTAGCCATGTATCTGCAGGATGTGGATAGTATTTATGACATTCAATGGAATGACAACCTCAAGTATGGAGATATATTTTTGCAAGGAGAAATCGAACAATGTACCTACAACTTTGAAGCCTCCAATCCTGATTTACTCTTTAAACTCTTTACTTTATACGAGGAAGAAGCCAAACAATTGATCGACAAAAATCTGGTCTTACCAGCCCTTGACTATGTCCTCAAATGCTCCCATTGTTTTAATCTTCTCGATGCTAGGGGTGTCATTGCCGTTGCCGAAAGAACCCGTTATATCGGTAGAATTAGGAATTTAGCTCGTGAAGTAGCCCATCAATACCTCGCCCAAAGGGAAGGTTTAAACTTCCCCCTCATGGTAAATTAACACAAGCTCATGGTAAATTAACACAAGTAGGGTGGGCAATGCCCACCACCATAATTGACGTTAGGAAGTTGTGAGTATTCATGATTATCACATCATTGCCTCCCAATCATTAATCGCTACAGGTTTATAAGGATCTTCATAATAAGTCAATGTTCCTTCTAAAGAATTTAACAGATTGCTTTTCTTTCCTAATTGTTTCTGTTCTTCAGAATATTTTTGTTCTAAAAATGAAATAAAATCGATGACTTCTGCTTGTTTTTCTGGGGGTAATAACCGCCATTTATGAATTAAAATTTCTTCTATATTCATTGTCACTTAGATGAATTATTATTAATTTTATATTGATATATTTATCATAAAGGCGATCGCGAGGGTATCTGCGAAGCAGCGCGTACCTTATTCAATTATTAGCAAAAGTCCTCCTCTCCCTCTCCCCTTTCAAGGGGAGATGTCGAAGACAGAGGGTTAGAGGATTTAGGGGGCAAAACCAACTATATAAGCCCCCCTGCCAAATTTGGGTGGAGAAATACATAGGATAGGAAAAGTTTTATAATCAAAAGGGAAACTAATTTTATTGTAACCTTATATAATAATGCCGATCGCACCTAGTACCAGTATTAAAGCAGAAAATTTAATCACCCCAGACATCTTTAAACCAGCCCGTTATTTAGGTAACGAATTGGGTTCAAAACATAAAGATTGGCAAAGCGCGTCGGTGCGCTGGGTGTTGACATACCCCGAAGTGTACGAAGTGGGAGCGTCAAACCTTGGGCATATTATTCTCTACAATATTATTAATGCTCAACCACGGCAAATGTGCGATCGCGCCTACCTTCCCGCCCCCGACTTATCCCAAAAAATGAGGGATACCCATACCCCCCTCTTCGGGCTAGAAACCAAAAGAGATGTCAAAGAATACGATATATTAGGATTTAGCCTCAGTTACGAACTAGGTGCCACCAACATCCTCGAAATGCTTAGTCTTGCCCATATTCCCCTCACTTGGCAAGAAAGAAAAGACACCGATTATCCCCTCATCTTTGCAGGGGGGCAAACCGCCACCTCCAACCCCGAACCCTACGCCGATTTCTTCGACTTTGTGGCATTGGGCGACGGAGAGGAATTATTACCCGAAATTGGTTTAGTAATTGAAGAAGGGAAAAAAGACGGTTTAACCAGAACAGAATTACTACTAGACCTTGCCCAAGTGCCGGGGGTGTATGTGCCACAATTTTATGATATGCAACCCGATGGCAGTGTCAAGCCTAACCGTGATGATGTACCCGAGAGGGTTTTGCGGAGGGTAGCCACCCCCATCCCAGCCTATTCTATCGGTTTAGTTCCCTATGTGCAAACCGTCCACGATCGCCTCACAGTGGAAATCCGCAGAGGTTGTACGAGGGGATGTCGCTTTTGTCAACCCGGAATGTTAACTCGCCCTGCTAGGGATGTGGAACCCGAGGCGGTGGTTGATAGTATTGTCGATGGTATGAAAGCTACGGGTTTTAATGAATTTTCCCTACTCTCCCTGAGTTGTTCCGATTATCTTTCCTTACCTTCCGTGGGTATCGAAATCAAAAACCGTCTCAAGGACGAAAATATTTCCCTTTCCTTACCTAGTCAGAGGGTGGATCGTTTTGATGAAAACATTGCTAATATTATCGGTGGTACTCGCAAAACTGGGTTAACCTTTGCCCCCGAAGCAGGTACTCAACGAATGCGGGATATTATCAACAAGGGTTTAACCAACGAGGAGTTATTGCGGGGGATTCAAACCGCCGTGAGGGAAGGCTGGAATCAGGTAAAACTTTATTTCATGATTGGTTTACCCGGGGAAACCGATGAGGATGTATTAGGCATTGTGGAAACGGTGAAATGGTTGCGTCAAGAATGCCGTCACCTAAGCAATAAACGTCTTAATTTTAATATTACCATCTCCAACTTTACCCCCAAACCCCATACCCCTTTCCAGTGGCATTCTGTTTCTACCTCAGAATTTTTGCGTAAACGGGATTTACTCAAAGATGCTTTTTATCCTGTTCGGGGTGTGAAGGTAAATTATACCGATGTGCGCATCTCTGCCATTGAGGATTTTGTGGGTAGGGGCGATCGCACCCTAGCCCCTGTAGTCCGTCGTGCGTGGGAATTAGGAGCGGGGATGGATTCTTGGTGGGAAAGCATCGACAAGGCTTATCAGGCGTGGGAAAGGGCGATCGACGAAGCAGGATTAACATGGAAATATCGCAAAGTAGAAAGCGGTGAATGGAATATCTTTGATGCCCAAAACCCAGAAGAAAATCAGAACACCATCAACTATTATGCACCCCTACCATGGGATCATTTAGATACAGGTATTGATAAAGAATGGCTCAAAGAAGACTTAGAAAGAGCCTTGGCAGAAGCCACCGTGCCAGATTGTGCCTTTGATGGTTGTAGTAGTTGCGGTGTCTGTAGCCCCGATTTTGGTCATAATATCGTGGTTACCCCTCCCCCCATCCCCGACTATGTGGGCAACTTCAAACCCAACCAAGAAAAAGCCCAAAAGATTCGAGTCTGGTTTGGTAAACAGGGCGACATGGCATTGGTTAGCCATCTGGACTTAGTACGCCTGTTTGATCGCGCCGTCAGACGGGCAAGTCTGCCCATTTCCTACACAGGAGGATTTCACCCTGGCCCCAAAATTTCCATCGCCCTCGCCTTATCCTTGGGCATGACAAGTAATGGTGAAATTGTCGATTTTGAAAACCATACCCGCATCGATATTGATGAGTTTGTAGAAAAATTACAGGCTCAACTCCCCCCCGAATTACCCTTAATCAAAGTAGAAGAATTACCCCTAAAATCTCCTAAAGCAACGCAAATATTAGATACTGCCGAGTATGTAGTAGATATTTGTGCAGAGGAAAATATCAGTCTTGAACAGTGGCAAAATTGGGTAAATGAAATTAATAATTCTTCTGAAATATTAATGGAAAAAACAGCCAAAAATAGAAAGAAAAAAATGGTCAATTTAAGAGCCAATTTATATGATTTGTCTTTGCTTAATCCTAATGTTGCACCGTCAGAAACTGTAGCTTTAAAATACATCGGTAGTGCAAAAAATGATGGTTCTTTGTTAACCCCTGATCATATTTGCTATATGTTAGAACAAGTTAGTTCAGCAAAATTAACCATCGTTAAAGCCCATCGGGAAATCATCACCCTCACTGATCATATTACTCAGTAAAGCCATCTATCATAACTTCAGTTCGGGATAACATTTTTCACTTTTTCGCTCCCTAAATCCCTACCCCTGTTGTCTTCGACATCTCCCCTTGAAAGGGGAGATGCGATTCAAAGTAGGAAGACGAAAACGTTTAAACCTTTGCCAGTAAAAGAATACAGCATTTTGGAAATTTTAGAATTAAGAAGTAGTTAAAAATGTTTGGATTATCAATTTATAACCATAAGCCATTAAAAACTATTGCCTATTGCCCATTGCCTACCCCCATGAGAACATTTTAGGATGAATCAGCCCTATGATTTTGGCTAAAATGGGAGATGTTCAAATAAACAAAAAAACTGAATGCACAAGATACCCGTAACCATTATCACAGGATTTTTAGGAGCAGGAAAAACAACCCTTTTACGCAATTTGTTACAAAATAGTCAAGGAAAAAAAATTGCGGTGGTTGTCAATGAATTTGGGGAAGTTGGTATCGATGGAGAAATCCTCAAAGGTTGTCAGGTATGTGATGAGGATGGAGAAGTAAACAATAATATTATTGAATTAAATAACGGTTGTTTGTGCTGTACTGTTCAAGAGGAATTTTACCCTACCATGCAAGAGTTATTGAAACGTAAGGAGAGCATTGATAATATCGTCATTGAAACTTCTGGTTTAGCCTTGCCAAAACCCTTAGTACAGGCTTTTAGGTGGCAAGAGATTCGCAACCATGCCACGGTGGATGGAGTGATTACGGTAGTAGATGCCCAAGCCTTGGCAAAGGGTGATTTGGTGGGAGATTTGGCTGCCTTGGAACAACAAAGGGCAGAAGATGATAGTTTAGATCATGAGACTCCCATAGAAGAGTTGTTCGAGGATCAGTTGGCCTGTGCAGATTTGGTATTGTTGACAAAAACAGATTTAATTGATGATGCGCAACTAGATCAGGTTAAAACATGGTTAGAGGGGGAGTTAAGACCAAAAATTAAGACTATTCCTTGTCATCAAGGGGAAATTAACCCTGAAATTTTGCTAGGATTTAACGCTGCGGTGGAAGATGATTTGGTTAATCGTCCTTCCCATCATGATACGGAGGAAGAGCATGATCATGATGATGATATAAATTCTATCGAACTTAGTTTTAAAGAACCGATTGCTATTCCAGATTTGATTACTAGGTTAGAAAAAATGCTCAGTCATGATGATATTTATCGTATCAAGGGTTTTGTGAATGTAGAACATAAACCGATGCGGATGGTATTACAGGGTGTGGGCGATCGCATCGATACCTTTTACGATCGTCTGTGGCAAGAAAAAGAAGAAAGAAAGACAAAATTGGTGGTAATTGGCAGAAAATTAGAAGAAAAAAGCATAAATACTAATTTTTAAGTAATTTTTTCTTAATATACTGATCTGGGGGATTGAATATCAATATATTCTTAATTAATATAATGATACCCTTAGAAAAAAATTATCAAACCATGAAGCCAAATCAAGTGAAGTGGGCTGGAATTACTGGAGTGTTAAGCATATCCTGCATCTTAGATCCCTTCGGTATTGCTTTTAACAACAGTGTCCGGGCCCTTCCTAACGACGACATTTTAGAGCAAATTAGTAACTATCAACTCCCCGATAGCCAAAGCCAAGTTACCTCCGTTTCCCAACTAAGTGACGTATCACCCACCGATTGGGCCTATGAAGCCCTCCGCAACCTAGTGGAAAGATATGGCTGTATTGTCGGTTATCCCGATCGCACCTTCCGCGGAAACAGAGCCTTAAGCCGTTATGAATTTGCCGCAGGGTTAAACTCCTGTTTACAAGCCATCGAGCGTTTAGGCGGGCCAGGAGGAATCACCGAAGAAGACTTGATAGTTTTAAGAAGACTCATTGCGGAATTTGAAAGTGAACTAGCCGCCCTAGGTGCTAGAGTGGATAACCTAGAGGGCAGAGTAGCATTCCTCGAAGACAATCAATTCTCTACCACCACCAAATTACACGGAGAAGTGGTTTTCGGACTCGGTAGTATTTTGGCAGGGGAAACCGATGGCGGAAATCGTATTGATAGGGTGCCAGTATTCGGACATCGTACCCGCCTTGACTTAACTTCCAGTTTCACAGGAGAAGATGAATTATTCATCCGTCTAGGTACAGGTAACTTTCCTGACTATGCCGACATTGCCGACACCGCCCAAGCCACCCTCGCCTTTGCCCAACCTGATGGCAACAATATCGATTTACAAGTATTAAACTACAGTTTTCCCATTGGTAGTACCACCGTATGGCTAGAAGCCGCAGGGGGTGCATTCGATGATTTCACTGATACCGTTAATATTCTTGATGGAGATGGAGGCAGTGGTGCCTTATCCGCCTTTGGTACCCGTAACCTAGTTTACTATCAAGGAGAAGGAGCAGGTTTGGCCCTAGAAGGTAGTTTAGGTAATAACTTCGGTTGGAGTGTCGGTTACCTAGCTTCTGATGGTGGAAATCCAGCCCAAGGAGCAGGTTTATTCAATGGTGGTTATGGCATTTTAGGACAAATTGGATTTTATCCTAGTGAAGATTTTACCCTTGCCTTTGCCTATGGTCACGGTTACAATACCTCTGTTATTGGTGCTTATAGTGGACAATTTAAAGATATAGCCGAGAATATCAATAACGTTCATAATACCTATAGTTTATCCATGTCTTGGCGTGTTACCCCCGGATTTACCCTTGGGGGCTGGGGTGGATATTCCAAAGTTTCTACCCTCAATAATGCCTTTGATTTGAGTGGTAATGAACTATCCCGAGGTAGTGCAGAACTATATTACTGGGCGGCTACCCTTGGATTCCCCGATTTGTTTAAAGAAGGAAACCTCGGCGGTATTGTTGTGGGACAACTGCCAACCCTGTCTAGTGTCAACTTTGCCACTAATGATGTTGGTTTAACCACCGATGATAACTCTTTTCATATTGAGGCGTTTTATCAACATTCCATTTCCGACAATATTTCCATTACCCCCGGAGTCGTCATTGTCACCAATCCTAACAACAACAATAATAATTCAACCCTTGTCATCGGAGCCATTCGCACCACATTCTCTTTTTGATCAATTATCTTGAAAGAATTGCATACTTACGTATAACTAACTACGTAAATGGCGGTAGAATATCTTATGATGAATTATCCATAGTTTTCACGAAAAAAAATAACCCTTATTTATTTTCTGTGATGATTAATCCGTGACTTTTCCCCACACTATCATTCCCATGGTGTGGGCTTTTTATTGGGAAATTATTTTTTGACAATCAAAAAACTGTCACTATAATTTTTAATGGCAATGAATAGTAGGTTTAAGCTAGATATAGCAATCAATAAATAACTATCATTAAAATAACTATGATTACGAATCAAAAACAAGCTAACCTTTTAGCCGAACATGAATCCTCTGACATTAAATCTCAAATCGCTCCATGGTTGAGTAAAATCGCTTATCCTTTGGGAAAAAGATTAATCTTACCCTTTTTCTTTAAAAAAATTAGTGTCACTGGACAGGAAAATATTCCCCGTAGTGGGGCGGTAATCGTAGCCCCTACCCATCGCTCTCGTTGGGATGCCCTCATTGTGCCTTATGCGGTGGGTAGATTGTCTAGTGGTAGGGATCCCCATTTTATGGTTTCTGCCGATGAAATGAAGGGCATTCAAGGCTGGTTTATTCGCCGTTTGGGAGGATTTCCTGTAAATACTGATCGCCCTGGGATTGAGAGTTTAAAACATAGTTTTGAATTATTATGTCAGGGGAGAATGGTGGTGATTTTTCCCGAGGGGGGCATTTTTCGTACCGATGAAGTACAACCTCTAAAAAGAGGAGTTGCCAAGATTGCCCTAGACACAGAGGAGGTGAAGCCAGAGGTAGAAACCAGAATTTTACCTGTAAAAATTACTTATGATCAAGAAATTCCTCAACGAGGTTCTAGTGTAACGGTTAATATTGGTAAGCCTTTTACTGTTAAAGATTATAATTCTCCTGCCCACAGTGCCAAGCAAAACAGCATTAATTTAACTCAGGATTTAGAACAATCATTGATTTCTCTGTAAAATGGCAAGAGGCAAGAGGCAAGAGGCAAAAGATAATATTAATTTGGGATAAATCATGATCAAAGTTATGCAAAATGAGAGGGTTGAGGGGGTAAAACCGAGCTTTTTTCTACAGATGATCACCAAAATTTCATCTTAATTGTTAATCCCTAAATAAAGTTGGCTAATCGTAGCAATTCTGAGAAAATAGTCAGAGAACAAAATTTTTATGAAGGTCAATTAAAATAACATGATGAAAAAATTACGTCCTATTCTTTCCCTAGTCCTCGTTTTAGTGACTACTTTGTTAGTAAGCTGTAGTAGCCCAACCAAGGCAAAAATCCCCACTGTTTACACCCCCGAAAAAATTGAACAGTTACAAATGTATCGCGCCCCTATTGCTGAGGCACGGGAAAAAATGGCTACCCTTGAAGAGTTGATACAAAATGAAAACTGGGTGGATACCAGAACCTTTATTCATGGTCCTTTAGGAGGCTTACGTCAGTCTATGGCGAGCGCCTCTACTCGTTTACTACAAAAAGATCAAAAAACAGCCCAAAGCCTAGCCAGAGAGCTATTTACTCATTTTGAAAGAATTGATGCAGCCGCTAAGGAAAGAAATTATAATGCGGCACAGGCTCAATATTTTGAGGCCATTAAGGATTTTGATGCTTATCTTGATATGATTCCTACTAATAGCTAATCTGTTTTAGAATTTGATTGGTGATGGTGGTAGGTGTTAGGTGTTTTTATTAAATTTTGAGCTTGGAAAGTAGAGTAATATTAATGATAAAGTTTCCTTTGGCTTTGGCGGTGGCAACGGCGAAAATTGTTACTGGCACGGTGCGTATGTTGGGTTTGGGTGCGGCAAGTGTTTTACCGGGTGCCATTGCGAGACGTTTTCATCCTCGTTTGTTGGCGGTGTTGTCAAAGCAAATTAAGGAAGGGGTTATTTTGGTGGTTGGCACCAATGGGAAAACTACCACGTCTTTGTTATTAAAGGAAATTTTGCAGAATGCTGGTTATGGGGTAATTCATAATTCTACGGGGGCAAATTTAATTAATGGGTTGGTTACTTGTTTGATTGAGAATAGTAACCTTTGGGGCAAAATTGAGGCGGATTATGCCATTTTGGAGGTAGATGAGAATGTTTTACCTTTGGTATTAAAAGAGTGTAATCCTAGTCATATTTTAGCTCTCAATTTGTTCCGAGATCAATTGGATCGTTATGGGGAAGTTGATACCATTAGTCATCGTTGGCAAGGGGCGATCGCACCTTTATCCCAAGCAACCACAATTGTGTTAAATGGAGATGATCCTACCCTCTGTTATTTAGGTCAAAATATCGATAAAAAAGTTCTGTTTTTTGGCTTAAATGAAACAGATTTATATTTAGAAGAAATACCCCATGCGGTGGATTCTATTTACTGCCCAAAGTGTGGTCATCCTTTGGACTATCAAGGAGTTTATCTATCTCACCTTGGAGATTATGACTGCCCAAAATGTGATTTTACTAAGAGTAAATTGGATGTGAATAGCCAAGAATGGGAACAAATATTAATCGGAGTTTATAATAAATATAATACCCTCGCCGCAGGATTATTAGCTCAATCTGTGGGGGTAGAAAAAGAGGTCATAAATAAAACTATTACTAATTTTAAAGCCGCTTTTGGTAGGGCAGAAGAATTAACTATTAATAACAAAAATATCCGCATTCTCCTATCAAAAAATCCTGTGGGTATGAATGAAACCATTAGGGCAGTTAATGACCTCAAAAAAATTAATCCCCACTGTACCACTATGATGATTTTAAACGATCGCACTCCAGATGGTACAGATGTATCATGGATTTGGGATGTGGACACAGAGAAACTGGTAGAGTTGGGGGGTAATATTGTCGTCAGTGGTGATAGGGTTTATGACATGGCACTCAGACTAAAATATAGCTTAGATAGTCTTGAGAATAACCTGAATTTAATTGTCAAAGAAAACCTCTCAGAGGCCATTGACGAAGCCTTAAAAATTACCCCCGAACATCAAACCTTATATATTATTCCCACCTATTCCGCTATGTTGGAAGTGCGCAAGATTTTGGTGGGCAGAAGTATCCTTTAATAAGCCACTCCTCGATATGTTCTCGGTTTCTTTTTGCTTCTGACATTTTGCTTTTCTTCTTCTTTGGTTTCCACAGTAAAAGCTACCCCTCTATAGGTTTGATATTTTTCTGGGGCAGGGGAATCTTGGCTTACGACAGAAGGATTATTATCACGAATACTAATATTCCACTGGACATTATTTTCTTTTTCTTGGACACTCTCGATGACAGGAGTTTCTGCTTGTCTAACAACTGTCTTTCTAAGGGAAGTTTGGGGAGGAATGTTGGAGGGTTGGGCAATGACTTTTTTCGCTGGGGGGGCTATCTTTTCTTCTGCCCACACAGTATAAGAAAAATTGGTTTCGGTAACGAAACTTTGTTCTCCTTTGGTTAGTAATTCTGAAGCGAGAAAGAGAGCTTTTTCTTTAAATTTTTTGGGAACATCCGATTTTCGTAGAAAACTTTTACCAAAACATTCAATTTTGAGGGCTTTTTGTACTTCTGCTGGGTTTACTCCATAATTTTGTAAGTTATCGAGGGATAATATTTCCATGATTTTTCTCGGTAAGGTGGATGTTATTTTTCGTTAATGGTAAAGAATTATTATCATTAATTTCATCTTAGGCTGGTAATTTTATCAGTGATGTAAAATTGCTTACATTTTATAATATTTGATGGGCGAAATATTTTTCTTTTCCTCCTTCTTTATACGTACGTAATACCTTCCATGTTTCGCCTTTTGTATTTCTTTGTACATCAACTTGAAATTTATTTTTAATAGTTTTGGTTCTATTTCTATTTAGTTTTAGTTTAATTTGATAAATTCCTTCTAAATGATAGACAGGAAAGTTATAGATTACTATGGGTTTTATTTTTTTATGTCTATTTTACTAATCTCAAATGTAGGTGATTTTGTCTGCAATTGATTGCTCAAATTATCATAATTAGATTGGAGGGTAAAAGCGATCGCCTTTTCAACTACCGAAGGAGGAGGAGCAAATTCTAGGGGTGCAGAAGTAGTGGCACAACCCACAGTAAGAAAAATTAGTGATAAATTAATAAAAAGAAATTGAATAACCTTTTTCATGGTTTAACTATAATGGTATTAAAATCAAACTATTATCTAATATAAGAAACGTTTTTAGTAAAACAAGATATACATTTATTATTTTTATGGACAATCAAGAAATAGATAAAAAACAATCAGAAATTGATAGAAAAGAAACAATTATTAATTTAAAAAAGACTATCAAAAAATTACAATTAACCCTAGACAAAATAGACAAATCAGAAATTGAGGAATTTCCTTCCCCAGAAATTACTAATATCTTTCTCGAGTCAAGTAATGATTTAATTGATAATATCAAACTTGCTCCCCGTTTCCAAGTAAAAACAGAGTCCGAGTCTTTACCTGCTGACACCCCCGATAATAGTATTCCCAAACCCTCAACCAAAAAAAGATTTTCCTTCGATTTTCGTCTAGGGGCGATCGCCCTCGGGTCACTTATCATTATCGTAGGTATATGCTGGGCAATTATTAACCCCACCCCAGAAATCACCGATAACAATCAAGATAATACCGCCATTGTTGCAGTTGAAACCCCCGAAGAAGAAGATAAAACCCCCCCCGAAGTGCCATCCGTAGAAAATATAACCCCAGACAACTTAGATACAGAAACCGATAACCAAGGGGAAACAGAAATAATACCAGAAGACAATCAACCCCCCAAACCAAAAGAATCAACCCAAATCTCCCCTCCCTCCATAGATGAAGATGTTTCCTCAGAAAAAGAAGCACCAACTATTCCAGATAAGGAAGTAGAAATAATTATCGAGGAAAAAACCGTTAGCGCCCTTACCATGGAACAAACATTATTAAACAATATTCAAGAACAAATCGATCAAATTACCGATAAATATGGCAAAAATCTGATTATTAATTTGAGAGCCAATTTTAGTGATAATTATCTCCTCGTTACCCTCACTCAATATTGGTATCAAATGAGTAGTAGCGAACAGGATAACTTTGTTAATGATGTTTATCAACGAGCCAAACTACTCTATTTTAATAAAATTAACTTCCAAGATAGTCAGGAAAATTTGGTCGCTAGAAATGCCGTCATCGGCGACAAAATGATCGTTACCCAAAGATAAACACTATCCTCCATTACCCCCAAAAACTTCTATATCTGCAAAAACACACACAGGGGAAGCATGGCCCACCCGAATCATCTGATTTGGTTCCCCTTTTCCGCAGATAGGAGTGCCAAAAACCCCTTTGGTAGACTCATCCCCCACTGCCACCAGATTATGCCAAAAGTGTTGAGTTACTCCCCTATAGTTGGGATTACGCAAAACTTTGGTAAGTTGACCATTTTCAATCAGACGGGCATATTCACAGCCAAACTGGAATTTGTTTCGATAATCATCAATGGACCAAGATAGGTTAGACTCCATATAAACGCCATGTTCTATGTTGCTAATGATGTGGTTAAAACTACCCTCCCCTGATTCTAAGTTTAAATTCGCCATGCGATCAATGGGAGGACGATTCCAAGAACTTGCACGGGCATTGGCAACTCCTTCAACCTTTGCCCTAGCTTGGCTTTCAAGGCTTCCCAACCCCCTTAATAACATTCCTTCTTTGATTAAATATTCTTTTGTCGCTTTGATACCTGTATCATCAAAACCATAACTGGCCAATTCCCCCTCAAAGGTAGGGTCAAAAGTTATATTCATTTTGTCTGAACCATAGGCAAGGTTGCCAAAGTCAGCTAATTTTACAAAGCTACTACCTGCATAGTTTCTTTCATCCCCCAAAATACGATCCAATTCGAGGGGGTGTCCCACACTTTCATGGATTTGTAACATCATCTGATCTGGGGCTAATACTAGGTTTGTTCTGGTGTTTGGACATTCTTCTGCCTCCGTAAGGGCGATCGCACCTTCCCCAATTTCTTGCGCCCGTTGTAAAATAAAAGAGGGGTTGATCATCTCCGCACCACCCTGATAACACCGTGCCAACATCCCATGATCACTACGTTTCTGGATAATATTACCATTCTGGGCGATCGCACTATAATCAGAAAAGACCATGGAAAAATGTTGCTCAATATTAGCACCATTACTACTGACAAAATAATAGTCCATTTCATTCACCACCGCCAAAGCAGTGGTTTTCACCACCTTGTCAGACACCCTCAAGTTATCACACACTTGAATTAACAAATCATTTATATCCTTTGCCGTCAACACCTCAAGAGGTTTTTTCATCGCCGACTGATAAACCCCCCGACTCGGAGGGCGAATACCACTATCAAAGGAAAAAATCCCCCACGGTTTCGCCATCATTGCCTGTTGTCGAGCATTTTCTGCCGCCCTTTGAACACTATCAAAATCAAGGCGATTAGTAGCACAATAACCCATCTGTCCATCCACCAACACCTCTACCATAATGCCCCTATTTATCTTTTTGCCATGGTATTGAGGTTTACTGTCTCGAAAATTATGAGTCTGACTTTTTTCCGTAATATACCTCAATCCTATCCAATCAGCTTTAATGTCTAAATTTGCAATGGTTTTCTCTAAGTCAATATTCATCTACGTTTCGGACAATAACAGGTTTGTATTACGATTTTATATCAGGTTCGCATAAACCGTTACCATAAAAGTCACCCAAAACCCCTACAGGGGTGATTCAAACTAGAAATACAAAACCCTTGAACGGTCAAAAACTATTCCCCATTCTCCCCTAATTTATTTAGGAAAAATAGTAAATAATTTATTCTCATTATTATCAACTATCATGTTTTTACAGAACAAAATATAACTTAATATTCTGCAATATATTTTTAAAATTAACAAATACATCAATAAAGTAAGCGTATAAATCTATTTAGTCTATGTTTGGATATATTAAAATAAAAAAGTAACATTTAAACATTCAAAAAAATATTTTTTACATAGCAAAAATCTTTGTAAAGTTCGGTCATTTCGACAATCAATTAATATGAAAAAGTTATAATGAGTCTATACACAAAGCTATTTATATCAAAATAGTTTTGTCATTAAAATGAACAACAAAATTTAGGAATAAAACCATTATGGGACTAGAAGATAAAGTAAAAGCAGCAGCTAAAGATGTTGAGGGAAAAGTGCAGGAAGCCGCAGGAAAAATGGCTGATAATAAAGAAGCCCAAGTAAAAGGAAAAGCCAAACAAGCCGAGGCCGAAGCCCGTAAAAACGTTGAGGATGTAAAAGATAAAGCAAAAGAAATCATTGACTAATTTTAATTTATATTAGTTATTTTCTCAAACTTTAATCATCTTTTGTATAATCAATCGGAATATAATATGGTCAATTTTATTTGGGGTATCGCAGGAATATTAATTATTCTCTGGTTACTAGGTTTCTCAATTAATGTTGGTGGAGGTTTAATTCATTTGCTGTTAGTTTTAGCACTAATTGGCATCATATACAATCTCTTAACAGGCAGGAGAATCCGTTAATGTCTCAGATTAACGTCAGTTTTGATCATTCAAAACTCAGGTTAATTTACACAAAAAAAATCCCTCATTTTCAACTAAGAAAGTGGGGGATTTTCTGTTTCACAATCTACGGTGGGCGATGCCCACCCTACCGATTTATAACTGAGCGTGGAAAGTACGATTAATTACGTCTAACTGTTGCTCACGGGTAAGTTTAATAAAGTTGACGGCATAACCTGATACTCTGATGGTAAGCTGAGGATATTGTTCAGGATGATCCATGGCATCAAGGAGCGTTTCTCGATTGAGGACGTTAATATTAATATGGTGTCCTGTATCGTGGAAATAACCATCTAACATTCCTGCAAGGTTATTAATCCTTGTGTCAGCGGTTTTACCCAGTGCCTCGGGTACAATGGAGAAGGTATAAGAAATACCATCTTGGGCATCTTCGTAGGGCAATTTTGCCACAGAAGCCATAGATGCGATCGCACCGTTGGTATCCCTGCCGTGCATGGGGTTTGCCCCCGGTGCAAAAGGTTCACCTGCTTTTCTGCCATCGGGAGTGCTACCAGTTTTTTTACCATACACCACATTAGAAGTGATAGTTAACACCGACTGAGTAGGTACAGCATTACGATAGGTTTTATTTTTGCGTACCTTATTCATAAAGGTAGTCATAATATTAGCAGTGATGCCGTCCACCCGATCATCATTATTACCAAACTTGGGATAATCACCCTCCACCTCGTAATCTACTGCCAAACCAGCCTCATTACGGATAACTTTCACCCTGCTATATTTCATCGCCGAGAGGGCATCCCCCACCACCGACAAACCAGCAATACCACAAGCCATGGTACGATAAACATCTCGATCATGTAATGCCATCTCAATACGTTCGTAAGAATACTTATCGTGCATATAATGGATGACATTCAAAGTATTAACATATAACTTGGCTAACCAATCGATGAGGAGATCAAATTTTGCCGTTACCTCTTCATAATCAAGATATTCCGAAGTTATAGGCGCATAGGCAGGGGCGACTTGCATCGCTGTATTTTCATCCTTACCACCGTTGATGGCATATAACAAAGCCTTGGCAAGGTTTACCCTCGCACCGAAAAACTGCATTTGTTTACCGATACGCATCGCTGACACACAACAAGCAATGCCATAATCATCCCCATATTCGTGGCGCATCAAGTCATCGTTTTCATATTGAATCGAACTGGTATCGATGGAAACTTTAGCCACATAACGTTTAAAGGCTAGGGGCAATTTTTCAGACCATAAAATGGTTAAATTCGGCTCAGGGGCAGGGCCTAGGTTATAAAGGGTATGGAGGAAGCGGAAACTGGTTTTCGTCACCAAGGGGCGCCCATCTAAACCCACACCGCCAATGACTTCCGTTACCCACACTGGATCTGCGGCGAATAATTGGTTATACTCAGGAGCACGGAGAAATCTTACCATGCGCAATTTGATCACGAATTGATCGATTAATTCTTGGGCTTCGCTTTCACTGATTAACCCTTTGTCTAAATCCCTTTTAATATAAATGTCGAGGAAAGTAGATACACGCCCCAAAGACATGGCAGCGCCATTTTGTTCTTTTACTGCTCCCAGATAGCCAAAATAGAGCCATTGTAGGGCTTCGGTGGCGTTTTCGGCAGGGCGACTTATATCAAAGCCATAACTACCTGCCATCTCTTTTAATTCATGGAGGGCTTTGATTTGTTCGGTGATTTCTTCCCGTAGGCGGATGGTGTCTTCATCCATCAAATCCATTTCGAGGGAGAGTAATTGATTTTGTTTATCTTCTATGAGGAAATCCACCCCATACAATGCTACTCGACGATAATCGCCGATGATTCTTCCCCTACCGTAGGCATCGGGTAAACCTGTAATAATCCCCGATTTACGGGCTTTTCTCATCTCGGTGGTGTAGGCAGAGAATACGCCATCGTTGTGGGTTTTACGATATTTGTTGAATATATCATGGACTAAGGGATCGATGGTATAACCATAAGCCTCGAGGGATTTTTCCACTACCCTAATACCACCATTGGGCATAATGGCACGTTTGAGGGGTTTATCGGTTTGTAAGCCGACAATTTTTTCTAAGTCTTTTTTGATATAACCTGCACCGTAGGCGGTTATACTAGAGGGTATTTTGGTTTCTGCGTCTAATACGCCTTTTTCCCTTTCTTGTTTCATCAGCAATTTAACCTCTGTCCACAGGTTGTGGGTGGTGGGGGTTGCATCGCTTAAAAATGATTCGTCACCGTCATAGGGGGTATAATTGCGTTGGATAAAGTCTCGGACGTTAATTTTTTGTTGCCATTTTCCGCCTTCAAATTCTTCCCAGATGGGAAATTTTGCTGTAGGGTTGGAGGCGGTTTTGTCTGTCATCATGACCATAAGTTGTGATCTAGCTTTTTGCTTTTGGTAGCTAGTCCTCCTTACTTACTATTATACTTTGTTGCTTATAAGGGCGATCATTTATTTTTGTAAATTATTTGCCGTTCAAGACTGAGGATAATTTTTAATTTGTGGGGCTAAAAGAGATTATTTCTTAGAAAGGTTTGATTGAGCTAATATCCTCTTTTTATGGGTTAATAATTTTTGTTTGTGAGCATTGTTTAATAATGGTATAAAGTGCAGGTAAATATCTGTATTTATACCGACTTATTCTGCTCCGTTTTTATTATCTTTACCAAGAGCAAAAGTTTTATCCTCAAGGTTATTTACTACTTACTTCTGAGATATGTAATATGGCATCTGGATTTGTTCCTGAACTATAAGTGCCTACCCAAATATCATATTGCCCTGATTGAGGGTTATCAAAACGGATGGAAGGGTTGTGACCTCTATATTCTCCGCTATCATCATCACAATACCAATCCCCACTAGGATTATTGATTACGAGGGTTGTATCGTAGGCTGAATCAACGGAAATAATTAGGGGATATGAACCTGCAGTGAAATTGATGCGGTAGTCGGGGGCTTCGGCAATGATGCCGACACAGGAACCCCCTAGGGTATTTCCTACATCTACGCTTCCTCCTGCTTGTAAGGAGACGGTATGGGGATCTGGGGAAAATCCACCTGATAGTGTGACAGTACCGTAAATGGGGTCATAACCGTAGTCTTGGGCTGATGCTCTCAGGGCGATCGCACCTAGCACCACAATGGTAGTTAAAAAAGGACGAATCATAGTATTTATCCTCGAATGTATTAATGAACTAATTTATTTAGTTTCAGTATAATTAACTAGGTATAAGAGCATTGATATTTTTTAAGAAATTAAGCACTTTATACAACTACATAAACATACTTTATTTTTCTGATTTTAGAATAACTTAAAAACAATCTTTATTTGTCATTATAAATATAATTATTTATTTAACTTAATAAAACTTTATTACCTTATATTAAATGTTTATATTTTTAAATTAAAGATAGTCTTAAAATCACTAAAATTCGTAACAAAAAAGATATTCAGCCCCATTAATGTTATGATACTCGTATAAGTCATTGAAAAATAAACAGTAATTAATGGTTTTCAGTGTTATCCGTGATAAGTGGCAACCGATTATTAAACAGCTAGAAGCAGTTTTAGGAAAAAAAGGGGTCATCAAACGTAAAGAAGAATTACTCACCTACGAGTGTGATGGTTTGCCCCAATACCGTCAACGCCCTGCCCTCGTAACCCTACCGAAAACTACCGAAGAAGTAAGTGCGATCGCCCGTATTTGCCATGAAAACGACATCCCATGGATTGCAAGGGGGGCAGGTACAGGATTATCAGGGGGTGCATTACCCGTAGAAGACTGCGTTTTAATCGTCACCGCCAGAATGCGCGAAGTCTTGGAAGTAGATTACGAAAACCAAAGAATTGTCGTACAACCCGGCATTATCAATAACTGGGTAACTCAAACTGTTAGCGGTGCAGGGTTTTATTATGCCCCTGATCCCTCCAGTCAGATCATTTGTTCTATTGGGGGCAATGTAGCCGAAAACTCAGGGGGTGTCCACTGCCTCAAATATGGCACCACCACTAACCATGTATTGGGTTTAACCATCGTCACCCCAGAAGGGGATATAGTTAAAATAGGCGGTAAAGTACCAGAAACCCCCGGATATGACCTTACGGGCTTATTTGTCGGCTCAGAAGGTACCCTCGGCATTGCCACAGAAATTACCCTCAAAATCCTTAAAACCCCCGATTCCATTTGTGTGGTTTTAGCAGATTTTAATAGTATCGAAGAAGCAGGAAATGCCGTTGCTGAAATTATCCGCTCGGGAATTATCCCCGCAGGAATGGAAATGATGGACAATTTTAGTATCAACGCCGTGGAAGATATTGTCGCCACCCAATGTTATCCCCGAGATGCCCAAGCCATTCTTTTGGTAGAATTAGACGGCTTAGAGGTGGAAGTGACAAACTACAAGGAAAAAGTAGGGGAAATTTGTTTACGGTGCGGTGCCAGAAATATTACCTCTGCTAAAGATGCTCCCACCCGTCTTAAATTGTGGAAGGGCAGAAAAGCTGCTTTTGCCGCAATGGGCAAAATTAGCCCTAATTACTTCGTACAGGATGGGGTAGTACCTCGATCGCAGTTAGCCTCGGTATTGAGCGAAATAAGTGCATTGGGAGAACAATATGGCTACCGCATCGCCAATGTTTTCCATGCAGGAGATGGAAACTTGCATCCTTTAATTTTATATAACCAAGCCGAAGAAGGAAGTTTTGAAAAAGTGGAGGAATTGGGGGGAGAAATTCTCAAACTTTGTGTAAGAGTGGGGGGTAGTATATCAGGAGAGCATGGCATTGGTAGCGACAAAAAATGCTACATGGCAGATATGTTCACCGAAGCCGACTTAGAAACCATGCAATATGTCAGAAGTGCTTTTAATCCCAAAGGATTGGCTAATCCTGAAAAAATATTCCCCACCCCTCGCACTTGTGGGGAGGCCGCCAATGCTAAGAAAGCAGAGTTTAAAAATATTCAAGCATTTTAGGCAGTTAATTATTTGGTTACAACTCCCGTTAAAGGTGAACTAGCACTGGCATAATTTTTGATGGGGATTCTTCCTGCCTTATAAGCGAGTCTTCCTGCTTGGGTTGCCAATCCCATGGATTGAGCCATTATAACAGGATTTTCGGCAAGGGCGATCGCACTGTTTATTAATAAAGCATCGGCTCCTAATTCCATACCGTAGGCAGCCTCTGAAGGACTACCAATACCCGCATCAATGACCACAGGCACCTTAGATTGCTCAATGATAATCTTAATATTAGCAACATTTTGGATACCCTGACCCGAACCAATGGGAGAACCAAGGGGCATTACGGTGGCACAACCCACCTCCTCCAAACGCTTACAGAGTAAGGGATCTGCGTTTACATAAGGTAACACCGCAAAACCTTCTTTTACCAACTGTTCGGCGGCTTGTAAAGTACCGATGGGATCTGGTAGTAAATACTTACTATCGGGGATAACTTCTAATTTGACAAAATTATTATCCTCTTGCCCCAATAATTTCGCCATTTCCCTACCCAAACGGGCAACCCGAATCGCTTCTTCCGCATTGGTACAACCTGCGGTATTGGGTAACATCCAAATTTTTGACCAGTCGAGGGCTTCGGCTAATCCTTCATGGCCAGGGGCGTTATTTTGCACTCTGCGCACCGCTACGGTGACGATTTCGCAACCACTGGCCATAACGCTTTGTTGCATGGATTCCATGGTAGGATATTTCCCCGTGCCTGTCATCAGACGGGATTTAAATTTGCGCCCGGCAATGACTAAACCATCATCACTGACATCATGGCTATAGGCATGGTAGCCGTTATTTTGTTGGGGAGTAGGATAATTCATAATTTGATTTTTATTACTGTTTTTCACAAGGGGGGGTAAGGGTGGATTTTCGGGGGAATTAAAGCGAAGGTAGCTGAAAGATGGTAAAAAGGAATCTGTTTTACCTTCTACTAGGTTACTAATGATTTTGGCGGTGATGGGGGCGAGTAAAATGCCGTTGCGATGATGCCCCGTGGCAAGGATGAGATTTTCGGCATCTCCATAACCGAGGATGGGCATTTCGTCGGGGGTGCCGGGGCGATAGCCGTACCAGATTTCTTCGAGTTTCCACTGGGCAAGGGGGGGATAAAGTCTGATGGCGTTATTAAGTAGGGTATTGACTCCCTGGGCGGTGGTGCCTTTTACCCAGCCGATGTCTTCTACGGTGGCACCCACAATTAAGCGTCCATCTTTTTTGGGTACTAGGTAGGTATTTTCGCCAAAAATTACCCTTTCGAGGGGTTTATCAGAGGGCATTTTTAAACTGAGCATTTGCCCTTTTATGGGGCGCACGGGGAGGGGTTGCAGTTTTCCTGACCATGAGCCTCCCGCTAAAATATAGTTATCCGCTGTTAGTGTGCCTGATGGGGTGATGACATCTTTTATTTTACCTTGACTGCGGGTAAAAGCGATCGCACTTACCCCCTCCAAAATTTCTACACCGAGGGATTGAGCGATACTTAATAATACCGTGCCAAGACGACGAGGATCTACTTGTCCTTCTTCGGGATACCACCAACCACCTACCACATCTTCACCTAAATCAGGTTGATAGTGGGCTAAATTTTTTTTGTCTAACCAC
The DNA here is from genome assembly GCA_000317655.1 of Cyanobacterium stanieri PCC 7202. Taxonomy (NCBI): domain Bacteria; kingdom Bacillati; phylum Cyanobacteriota; class Cyanophyceae; order Chroococcales; family Geminocystaceae; genus Cyanobacterium; species Cyanobacterium stanieri. Next base: position 2,454,942 of record CP003940.1, on the reverse strand, counting down.
AATCCCCCATCATGGGAGGTATTGTCGGGGGTTTCATACACAGGGGCGATGATACCACAGGGATTATAATCCACATCCTCCCCGCCAAGGTGGGATAATTTCTCAATCCACTGAGGATAAAGGGCGAGGGATTGCAAGGCAAGATTTAACATCTCCCCCGTCAAATTTTCTGCCCGAGGGGCTAACATTCCTGCGGCGGCATGGGTGGCCGCTTGTTTAAAATTACGACTGAGGATGGTAACTTGTTTATTTCTTAATTTTAGCTCAAGGGCGATCGCCAAGCCAATAATACCACCACCGATAATAATATTTTCCCTTATATTCATCGCTCAAATACTTTATACCTATCTAATAGGATAACTCACTTGGGGGGCTAGGGTGCGCTCAAAAGTGCTTCGATTGAGTTAGGTATCAGGTGTCGGGTATCAGGTATTAGCTTAAAAAATTATATCTTAATTGATTTTTTGTTTTTACTTGTTTGATACACTGATAAGGGCTTGGCACAGTTACTATAAATTTAGGATAATGTAATATTATCTAGCCTTTTCTATCCAATCTCTTACGGCTAGTCGCATTTTCAACCCGCAACCTGTAACCTGCAACCTGAAACCTATAATCCACCGTAATGACAGATAAAACTCCCCTCGATAGACAAGTATGGATACTGGCAGGGGGCAGGATGTTATTACAATTTGGTACGGGATTCACCCTGTTTTATGCCCCTATTTTCTTTGTAAATGAATTGGGCTTTTCCCCCACATCGGTGGGTATTGCCCTTGGTAGTGCTTCTATATCGGGTATTGTAGGACGTTTTTTGGGGGGCAGTTGGAGCGATTCCCCCGCATGGGGTAGAAAAAAAACCTTGCTTTTATCTGCTTTTATCTCTGCCTTTGCCGATGTCTTCCTCGCTTCTACCTACAATTATCCTACCCTCTTGATTGGTAATTTATTGATGGGATTAGGTATCGGTTTTTATTGGCCCCCCGCCGAGGCGATGATAGCGGATTTAACTACCCCTGAGCAAAGAAATTTTGCCTTCGCCCTCAATCGTCTAGGAGATAGTGTGGGTTTGGGTTTTGGGGTGGCTATCGGGGGGGCTTTAATTGCGCTAACGGGTAGTTATCGACTGTTATTTATCATTGATGGTATTTCTTTTGTTATTTTTTATGGGGTGATTTTTTTCGTCATTCGGGAGTCGGGGGAAACCGAAAGAATCAGTCAATCTTTTTGGCAAGGATGGCGCCAGACGTTGGGGGATTATAATCTATGGATTTTTTGTGTGGTGAATATTATGTTTACTACCTATATCATGCAGTTACAGTCCACTTTGCCCCTTTATTTAACTAATTTTGCGGTTAATCCTGATGATTTTTCCATTACTCGTATCAGTGGGTTATTTAGTCTCCATATTGCTTTTGCTGCCTTATTTCAATTACCCGTGGTTAAAATTCTCAATCGTCTAAGCCACATTCAAGGGTTAATTTTATCGTTTCTTTTTTGGGCAGTGGGTTTTGTGTTTATCTGGTTGGCAGGAAATTTGACAGAGTATGCCTTTATAACTGCTATTTTAGCAGTGTTGATAAGTGCGATCGCCCTTGCCACCTACAATCCCCCTGCCTCTGGATTTATTGTCAAACTAGCCCCCCCATCCCTAAGAGGAATCTATTTCGCCATCAACTCTCAGTGTTGGGCCATAGGTAACTTAATTGGGCCACCCTTGGGGGGGTTTGTACTAGATAAAGGGGCAAATTTTGCCCACAGTTTTTGGTTAATTTCTTCTGCCAGTGTATCTATTGGAATTATGATACTGTTATTTTTACAAAGAAATATGCAAAAGAAAAAACCCCACTATTTTTAAACCATAGTTTTTAGGGCAAAGATTTTTTCAATAATATCCTCCACAACCTTATCAGGAGTGGAAGCACCTGAAGTAACCCCCACGGTAATTTTACCTTTGGGAAGCCAACCAGACTTGATTTCTAAATCTTTTTTCAGGGGTTTATATTCAATATTGTTATTATCATCGATACGACTGGCACTGTCGATATGATAAGAAGGAATATTATAGTCGATGGCAATTTCCTGTAGATGGGTTGTATTAGAGGAGTTAAAACCACCGATTACCACCATCAAATCTAATTTTTCCTTGACTAAATCTAACATGGCATCCTGTCTTTCTTGGGTAGCATCGCAGATAGTGTTAAAACTCATAAAATGCTCATTTAATTCCGTAGGGCCATATTTTTTGAGCATAGTTTGTTGAAATAAACGCCCAATTTCCTCGGTTTCAGTTTTTAACATGGTGGTTTGATTGGCAATACCTACCCTTTCTAAATCCTTATCAGGATCAAATCCTTGAGAATGAGCATTTTTAAAGATATTCAAAAATTCTTCTTTATCACCACCATGAAGGATATAATCACTCACATAATTAGCTTGATCCATGTTTAATACTACCAAATAAGTATTGGCAAAAGAACTGGTAGCGATGGTTTCCTCATGGTTATATTTACCATGGATAATAGAGGTGTAACTACGTTTTTTGTGTTTTTCCACCGAATTCCATACCTTCGATACCCAAGGGCAAGTGGTATCCACAATGGTGCAACCCTTGTTATTTAACAACTCCATTTCCTGTACACTGGCACCAAAGGCAGGTAAGATTACCACCTCCCCACTATCCACCACAGAAAAATCTTTATCCCCATCAATGACGGGGATAAAACCCACATTCATCTCCCGTAAACGCTCATTCACTGAGGGATTATGGATAATTTCATTGGTAATCCAAATTTTTTCGGTGGGAAAATGGGTACGAGTTTCATAGGCCATTGCCACAGCCCTTTCCACACCCCAACAAAAACCAAAGGCTTCGGCTAAACGAATGGTAACTTCTCCTTTGGTAATTTGATAATTATTTTCTCGGATAGTTTTGATTAAACTGCTTTCATATTCACTGTTTAAAACTCCTGCTACTTCTTCTTGATGCCCAAAGCCTTTACGATGATAGTTTTTTGATTGCTGTAAATTACGTTTAAAAGTTTTAGTATCCATGAGCAGGTTAATTTTTTATACTAATTTTTATGTTTTTATTTTAACCTGACTAGGCAATGGTAGAGAATTATTCCACAGGAGATGCTTAACTTGTCTTGAGTTGGACAATTTGTAACCTCAATTCGGGATAACAGGTTATGAGTAGCACAAATTTTGGGATGTAAATTAGAGGTGTGATGTTGCTTAATTACAGAATAAAATACACTGCCCTGACCAAAACCGTTGATTATTAAGTTGATTATGAAAATATTACCACTATTGCCTATTGCCTGTTGCCCATTCCCTGCCAACCCCAGAAAATTTTATCCTGAACTCAGGTTTTGTAATTGACAAGAGACAATGAAGGGTTAACAATGGACTGATGAGTTTTATTAGCTTACTGAAAAATAGGTTTCTAAATTTCTCTCCTCTTGCCTGAAGCTATGGGAAGATAGAAACAAAAGTTATATAGTATTCTTGCTCCTAGGAGGGCTTAAAATTTGTGTATGGGAGGGGGAATGAATATTATGATGGGCTTGATTTGATTTTCAGTTAGTTTATTTTTATTCTTAACTATTTATTTTTATTCTCAACAGATTTCTATTGGAAATGACTAAATTTGTATTTGTCACGGGTGGAGTTGTATCTAGTATTGGTAAAGGTATTGTGGGGGCGAGTTTGGGGCGTTTGCTCAAGTCTCGTAACTATTCTGTGTCTATACTCAAGTTAGATCCTTATATTAACGTAGATCCGGGTACCATGAGCCCCTATCAACATGGGGAGGTATTTGTGACGGATGATGGTGCAGAGACGGATTTGGATTTGGGGCATTATGAAAGGTTTACAGATACCTCTAGTTCAAGGTTAAATAGTGTTACCACGGGTTCTATTTATCAGTCGGTAATCAATAAGGAAAGAAGGGGGGATTATCAAGGCGCTACGGTGCAGGTAATTCCTCACATTACCAATGAAATTAAGGATAGAATCCACCGAGTGGCGAAAAACAATAGCCCTGATGTGGTAATCACGGAAATTGGTGGTACGGTGGGAGATATTGAATCCTTGCCTTTTTTGGAGGCGATTCGTCAGTTTAGGAAGGATGTGGGGCGTGATAATGTTTTGTATATGCACGTTACCCTTATTCCTTGGATTCCTGCGGCAGGGGAGTTGAAAACTAAGCCTACTCAACATTCTGTAAAAGAATTACGCTCTTTGGGTATTCAGCCTGATGTGTTGGTTTGTAGGTGCGATCGCACTATACCTGCTAGTATAAAGGATAAGATTGCCGAATTCTGTGATGTTTCCCCCGAGGCAGTGATTACTTCCTCCGATGCTAGTAGCATTTATGAAGTGCCTTTGATTTTGGAAAAAGAAGGATTAGCAGAACAAATTTTGAACAGGCTACGCCTCGAAAATCGTACCCCCGATTTGGAGCGATGGGAGAATTTGGTACAAAAAATGAAGTCTCCTAATTATAAGTTACAAGTTGCGATCGTTGGTAAATATATTCAACTCAGTGACGCTTACTTATCCGTAGTCGAAGCCCTAATTCATGCAGGTATCCATGGAGATAGCGAAATCGAATTGTGTTGGGTAGATGCGGAAGATATAGAAACCAATGGCCCTGATAAATATCTTAGCCATGTACAGGGAATTTTAGTCCCCGGAGGATTTGGACATCGAGGAGTGGATGGAAAAGTAAAAGCCATCCAATATGCTAGAGAAAATCATATCCCCTTCCTCGGTTTATGTTTAGGAATGCAATGCAGTGTCATTGAATGGGGTAGAAATATCGCCCATCTTGACAGGGCAAATAGTGCCGAGTTTGATGAAAATACCCCTAACCCCGTTATTAATCTATTACCCGAACAACAAGACGTAATCGATTTAGGTGGTACAATGCGACTAGGTTTATATCCTTGCCGTCTCGCCCCAGATACCCTTGCCTATTCCCTTTACAAAGAAGAGGTGGTTTATGAGCGTCATCGTCACCGTTATGAGTTTAATAATGGTTATCGCCCCCAATTTTTGGAAACAGGTTATAAAGTCAGTGGCACATCTCCCGATGGGCGTTTAGTGGAAATTGTCGAGTTACCAAACCATCCTTTTTTCATTGCCACCCAATTCCATCCTGAGTTTAAATCTCGCCCCAACCAACCTCATCCTCTCTTTTCTGGATTTGTACAAGCCTGTATCAACAATCTTTAGGATGTCGGTGTCATAATTTTGTCAGGTGGGCAATGCCCACCATATACGATGGTGATGTGAGAAATATTTTGATTAAAGATTATTTGGCAGAAGATTTAGAAATTTATTTTAGGGATATTAATTTCGATGATTATTTAATTATTAATCAGAAAAACCTTTTACCAAGTTGGGAGCAAAAGATTAAAAGTTTAGGATTTTTTTTGTTTAAATCTCAAGTAAATTTAGTTAATAATTCCTTAGCAGAAGAGCAAGAAAAAGAAAGATTATTAAGGGTGTTTCTACTGATTGGGCGAAAAATATATAATGATTGTCAACTAAATAAAACTTTTATTGAAGTTATTTCCTCCGATACAGGATTACCCATTTATAGTAAAAAAGGAACAGATTTTTTTAGTTTACCTTTACTCATTGAACGTTATTTAAATAAAATTAAAAGGGTAGATAATTGTTGTGGATTAAGTCATCCCCACTGGGGTAGGGCAATGTATCCTTGTTTGATAGTTTCCTCGGCTTCTTGTGAAAAATTAAGAGAAATAATAAATATTAATGCTATCCAAATTGAAACAAATACCTAGTATTTGGCAAGTCAGAATAATTTTGACCATTGGAGTTTTTGCTGTTTCAACCGCAGCAATTTTTGTTAGACTTTGTCAACAGGAAACGGGAATATTTAGTGATGTGGGTTTCAGTGTTTTTATTGCTTCTTCACGCTTATTAATTACGGCGATTATTTTTACTCCTACCTATGGCAATTTAAGATATATTAAGGCAGATTTTCGAACGATTTTGATGGCGGTGGGGGCGGGAATTTGTCTCGCCCTACATTTTAGTACGTGGATAACCTCCCTTAGTTTTACTTCAGTGGCGGCTTCGGTGACCATTGTTACGACAAATCCTCTCTGGGTTAGTTTGTTGTCTTGGTGGTTGTGGGGAGTTAAATTGAAGGGGCGTAACTGGTTGGGAATTTTTGTCGCCCTTGGGGGTAGTGTAATAATTGCTTTTGGTGGGAATAGTGGAGATATGGCGGGGAGTAATCCTCTTTTGGGGGCATTTCTTGCCCTTTTGGGGAGTTGGTTTGCCAGTGGTTATATACTTTTGGGCAATCAGGCACAGCAACGGGGATTAAAAATTGGGGAATATGTGGCGATCGCCTATTTAACATCCGCCCTTTGTTTACTGCCTTTACCTTTCATTTTTGGCACGGGATATGCAGGTTATTCTCCTTTAGTATATATCTATTTGGTATTAATGGCGATCGTTTCTCAAGTCATCGGACATACCAGCTTCAATTGGTCACTACGTCACCTTAGCCCCACCACAGTATCATTAGTAATTTTATTAGAGCCTGTGGGTTCTACTATTTTGGCTTTTCTACTATTCCAAGAAATACCACCGATTACAGTTTTAATAGGTGCAATTATTTTATTAACAGGGGTAATTATTTCAGAATATAAACAGCATAATATGAGCAATAAAAATTAATCAAAAGTATTTTAAAAACATAAATAATAGGAAAAAAATAAGCACTTAATTATAAATAAAATATTATTATTTAGCACTTATTAGTATATATTCATTAGTAGCTGATATTATAATAGAGGAAAATAATAAAAATAAAATATTATGCCCCAGTTTATAATCACCCTAGTAGTAACAGCAGTATCGATGCTAGTTGCTGAAATATTATTGCCCGGTATATCCATTGATACCACCTTAGCCGCCCTCATTGGTGCTGCGGTTTTTGGTATCATCAATGCGATTATCCGACCCATTTTGATCCTGTTTACCCTACCTTTTACCATTCTTACCCTTGGTTTGTTCTTATTCATTATTAATGCTATTTGCTTTTCTTTGGTGGGTTATTTTACCCCCGGATTTAGTGTGGATGGTTTTTTTGACGCCCTTTTTGGGTCAATTATTGTATCCTTTGTCAGTGGATTTTTAGGTACATTTTTTGATACAAAAGACTAATCAATTGAACTAATAAATATCTCTATTTACACTCACTCAAGAAAGTGTATTTATGAAGGTGGGCAATAACAAATGGTCAGTAGTTTTTGAATTTAATAGTCCGTTATCCATTAACTAATGCCCTCTCTTCTTTTTTTTGATAGGTATATTTTCTTTGTATAATGGGTAACAAGTATAAAAAAATTTAATAAAAACATCAGCACCTGTGACATATTCATCATTTATCGCCTCACAACGGGGGCAAGAATCTGATTCCATCCTAAAATATGATCCAAGGGCGATCGCACGTTATTATAATAATCGTCCTTGGCTAGGAATATTCCGTAGCCTAAAAATCATCACCCTATTTGTAGTTTTCGTAATTCAACTATACCTCGATAAATTTTTTAAACAAGAAGAAAAAAACAAATTAAAAAGAGCAGAAAGACTAAGGAAAATCCTCACCTCCCTAGGTGCCACCTTCATCAAAGTAGGACAAGCCCTATCCACCCGCCCAGACTTAATCAAACCAGACTTTCTCGAAGAATTAATCAAACTACAAGATCAACTGCCCCCCTTCGACAACGAGACAGCCTTTGAGATAATCGAAAGAGAGCTTGATATGCCAGTAGATCAAGCATACAAAGAAATTTCACCCAATCCCGTCGCCGCCGCCAGTTTAGGGCAAGTATATCGAGCCACCCTACACACAGGGGAAGCCGTAGCCGTCAAAGTACAACGACCAAAACTTTTACCAGTCATCACTTTAGACTTATACTTATTAAGATTAGGTTCAAAATGGGTAGCCCCTTTTTTACCCCTCAATCTTGGTCATGACTTAACCCTCATCGTCGATGAATTTGGGATCAAGCTATTTGAAGAAATCGACTACGTCAACGAAGGTAGAAACGCCGAAAAATTTGCCGCCAACTTCAGAGATGATGATGATGTCAAAGTACCCCATATCTATTGGCGTTACACCAGCCACAAAGTTTTAACCCTAGAATGGATTAACGGCTGTAAACTCAACGACTTTGAAAGCATCCGTGCCGCAGGATTAGATCCCAACGATGTCATTAAAGTGGGTGTCACCTCTGGTTTAAGGCAACTATTAGAACATGGCTTTTTTCACGCAGATCCCCACCCCGGCAACCTTTTCGCCATGCCTGATGGTAGAATGGCATACATCGACTTTGGCATGATGGATCAACTAGATGAGCATACCAAAGAAACCATCGCCTCCTCCGTGGTACAGTTGATTAACGGCGACTATGAAGCCCTTGCCAGAGACTTTGTCGAGTTAGGTTTCCTCACCCCCGAAACCGATATTACCCCCATTATTCCAGCCCTAGAGAAGGTATTAGGCAATGCCGTAGGGCAGAGTGTGGGCAGTTTCAACTTTAAAACCATCACCGATGACTTTTCCGAGTTGATGTATGAATATCCTTTCCGTGTACCAGCAAAATTTGCCCTCATTATCCGTTCCTTGGTTACCCAAGAAGGTTTAGCCCTCAGTCTCAATCCTGACTTTAAAATTGTCGAGGTTTCTTTTCCTTATATCTCTCGTCGTCTACTAACCGAGGAATCCCCTGCCATGCGTCGTCGTCTCTTGGAGGTGTTATTTAAAGATGATAAATTCCAGTGGCAAAGATTAGAAAATATGATTCAAATTGCCAAGTCAGATCATAAGTTTGATCTTTTACCCACCGCAGGATTAGGTTTTCAATATTTGGTATCGGAGGAGGGGGATTATTTACGCCGTCAAATAATTTCTGCCTTGGTGGAAGATGATAGGTTACATACCGAGGAAGTACAACGGTTGTGGCAGTTGGTACAAGCGGATCTCAAACCCCGTAAACTGTTTGATGTAGCTGTCAATGCGGTGAAGAATTTTTCTTTTGATTTGGTTAAGACAGAATAACAGTGACTACTCACCGTTAAGCTGACGCTATAACGGGAGCTTCTAACTTCACAGGCTCGTGCCTCAAGACAGATTTGCGTCCGCCTTTTGGTCTTACCGTGCCTCCATTAGCAGAAACGGCTAGTCCATCCGTCTGTATTTTTCTAATGCCTTCCGCTCTAATATTCTTACTAGCATTCTCATCCCTATCATGATGAGTACCACAACTAGGACAAGTCCATTCTCTTATATCTAGTGGCATTTCTGAGATTTGATATAAGCAATGAGAGCAAGTCTTAGAACTAGGAAACCATCTATCTATTTCAACCAATAACCCACCTTTTTCTTTGAGCTTATAGTCTAGGAAATTGATAAATGTCCCCCAACCGACATCAGATATTGCTTTTGCTAAACAGTGATTCCGAACCATACCCTTGATATTCAGTTGTTCAACGACTACCACTTGATTATTATTCACAATCTTTCTTGAGAGTTTATGGAGAAAGTCGTGACGGGCATTGCTTGTACGTTCGTGGACTTTCGCAACTAGCTTACGAGCTTTTTCTCTATTCTTAGAGCCTTTTTTCTTACGGGCTAACTTTTGTTGTTTTCTTGCTAAGTTTTTTTCATGTTTCTTGATATGTTTAGGGTTAGCATATTTACTGGTTTTTTCTCCATCATGGACAATAGCAAAATCTTTTATGCCCAAATCGATACCGCAGATTTTACCTGTCAAATTTACTTCAGGTAGCTCTTGTTGGGTATCAAATAAGATACTGGCAAAATATTTACCCGTAGGAGTTTTACTTACTGTTACAGTCTTAATCTCACCTTCAAATATGCGATGAATAGATGCTCTGACTAATCCTAGTTGTGGGATCTTGAGACATCCATCAACTATCGAGACATTTTGGGGGTATTGACAAGATTGTTTGCCATGAAATGACTTGAATCGAGGATATTTTGCTCTACCTTCAAAGAAGTTTTTGAAAGCCTTAGTCAGATTAAGAGTGGTTGACTGAAGACATTGTGAGTAACATTCTCCTAACCAAGCGGTATCTTCTGCTTTTTTTAGCCTTGGCAGCTCTTTATTGATTGCAGTTCTACCCAATCCTTTACCAGTTTGTTTGTAAGTCTCATTGCAAAGATTGAGACTATAATTCCAAAACCATCTACAACTGCCCATAACTTGAGACAGTTTTTCTTGTTGCTGATTGTGGGGATATAGCCTAACCTTTATTGCTCTAAGCATTTGTCACAAACTATTGTTTACGATAAAATAATTGTAACATAGATTTCCATTTTTTGTATGGAATCCTACGGATGTTTTTTTTATTGGTTGCTTTACATCGCCCGTCAAATTTAATGGGTACTTTTTGGGCAAATTTTGACGGGTGAATTTCAGCAACATTTCAAGTTAAAAGAATTTTTCTTTCGCTAACCATACAAAATATCGAAAAAAATAATCCCAATTTCCATAGATTTTGTTCATCATGATCAAGCGATCAAAGAAAATTTCCACTAACTTAAAGACAAGATGTCGAAAAAATTGCCTAACTGACTATCATAAAGGCTAATTTTATTTAATAATAGACAAGGTCATCCAGAAGGTATATAAATAAATGCTAGAACAAGATTCCATGTTAATTGAAGAAATTGAAGCCCGAGAGATATTAGACTCTAGGGGGCGCCCCACCGTGGAGGCAGAAGTGCGGTTAGAAAGTGGTGTCGTAGGTATGGCACAGGTGCCTAGCGGTGCATCCACAGGCAGTTTTGAAGCCCATGAATTGCGAGATGAAGATCCCCATCGTTATGGTGGTAAAGGAGTTTTAAAAGCAGTACGCAACATTAGGGAAAAAATCGCTCCCGAATTACTCGATATAGATGCTTTTGATCAAGTTGCCATTGATAGGGCCATGATTAATCGTGATGGTTCTCCTAATAAAAAAAATTTGGGTGCCAATGCTATCTTAGCAGTATCCCTCGCCACCGCCAAAGCCGCTGCCCTTGAGTTACAAGTTCCTCTATATCGTTACTTGGGTGGCCCTTTGGCGAATGTTTTACCCGTGCCGATGATGAATGTTTTAAACGGTGGTTCCCATGCTGATAATAATGTGGACTTCCAAGAATTTATGATTATGCCTGTAGGTGCAGAAACTTTTTCTGAGTCTTTGAGATGGGGGGCAGAAATTTTTGCTTCCCTCAGCAAGGTTTTAAAAGAGAAAGGTTTGTTGTCTGGGGTGGGTGATGAGGGGGGATATGCTCCCAATTTAGGCTCTAACCAAGAGGCTTTGGATTTACTTATACAGGCGATCGAGGTAGCAGGATACAAACCGGGCGAACAAGTTGCTCTAGCCATGGATGTGGCGGCTAGTGAATTTTATAAAGATGGTCAATATATTTATGATGGTTCTGCCCATTCCTCCGATGAATTTATTAATTATTTAGCCGACTTGGTGGGTAAATATCCTATTATCTCCATCGAAGATGCTTTACAGGAAGATGACTGGGATACATGGAAAACTTTAACCGATAAATTAGGTTCTAAAACTCAATTGGTAGGGGATGATTTATTCGTAACCAATGCAACTCGTTTACAAAAGGGCATTGATTTGGGGGTAGGTAATGCTATTTTGATCAAGTTAAATCAAATTGGTACCCTTAGCGAAACCCTAGAAACCATAGATCTAGCTACTCGTAAGGGTTATCGCTCTGTTATTAGCCATCGTTCTGGGGAAACCGAAGATACTACCATCGCTGATTTGGCTGTGGCTACCCGTGCAGGACAAATTAAAACTGGTTCTTTGTGTCGTAGTGAAAGGGTTGCTAAATATAATCGCTTACTCCGTATCGAACATCAGTTAGGAGATAGGGCTGTATTTGCTCCCAAAGTGGGCTTAGGTCCTTGTTAAAATTTGATGGTTTTCAGCTTCCTGATTAATGTTTTAGGAAGCTGATTGTTAATTGATCGTACAATCACCACGATTATTAATAAATCTATTGGCAACGGCAAACCAATCACCAACTATTTCTCTTTCCTCGTTAGAAATAATTACCCTATCTACTAATTCTTTCCAGTCAGGATCATTTTTGGGCAATATTAAACCATATTTTTCGCAAGTTACGGGGGTTTGTGGCAATAAAATAAAATCCCGATTCAAAGACATATTCAAGGAGGTGGCGGCTCCTAATAAAAGAATGCCATCATCGGCAAACGCATCTATCCGATCATTTTCCACTGCCCGAACCCCTAAAGCACTGCCATTAATGCCTGTAAATAAGTTAATTTGTGCTTGGGGAAATCTTTGTCGGACATATTCTTCTGTGGTGGTATTACTTAGTACTCCAATTCTTACATCTTCAATGGCTGTATCGTTAATTAATTGATTTGCTTTATCTCTAACCACCAAAAATTGAATACCTGTGACAAAAAAAGGTTCTGAAAAAGACACTTCATACTCTTCTATTTCTCTAATACTATTGGCTCCACATTCTAAGTCAACAATGCCATCTCCCACCAATTGAAAACGATTATTCAAGTTAGAGTTATAAAAGTGAATGGTAATAATTTGACGGTTTAAGGTATTTTTTATTTCTTTTTTAATTAGGTTAATTAAATCGAGACAAATTCCCCTCAGTTCTTGATTATTGTCACGATAACTAAAAGGAATCTCATTGGCACTTATTCCTACTCTTAGTAGACCCCTTGACTCTATTCTTTCTAATACAGTCTCTGCTCTTGCTAGGGAATGGGAAAATAAATTTATTCCTGAAAGTAAACTAATAGTAAAAAGTTTTGTGAGGGTTGTTCTAAACATTTAGATTTTAAAATATCGATTCCAAGTAATCAGTTATAAAAGTTAATTATTGTTTTATATGAAGTCCGAGTAATTAGTTATAAAAAGGATCACCGCCAATGCCCCCTAAATCCCCTAGAATTGGGGGACTTTCTATTCTAATATCCGAATTTAATATCACCCCTCATTATAGATATTGTTGTTATACATTTCCCACAAAAAAATTATTGTTAATTAACTCGTTTTTAAGTTTTGGATAGTGATCAAAGGTAATGGATAAAGCTCCATTTTTCCTTTGTAAAATAGATTCTCTTAACAGTTGTTGAATTTGAGCTTCAATTTGACTTTCTGGTTCTCCTAAACTCAAACCTAAATGGGGACGACTGATATGTCCATGGATGAGAACAGAGTGTAGTAAATAACGATCATCAATGGTTAAGGATGGTAAGTCGGGTAAAGATGGGGTGATTTGATGTAGGGTATGGGTTGATTCTGTATCTAAAATTTGTTCAAAGGTAATTTGAGAGATGTTTTCTTCATCGACATCGTCTCTATTAAATCTTAAACTATTAATCCAAAGGTTAAGGGCTATACTGGAAACTCCTGATGATTCTTCGGCTAGATATGTCCAGTAGTTTTGATCATGATCGTCTTGATCTGCAATGTTATTAATTTTTGGTTGATTTTTTTTCCATTTATTACTCACAACGGTTTTAATGACGGGATCTAGCCAATTTTTCAACATTTCTCCATCTAAGGGGGGTAGGGAGTGGATTGTGTTAAAGTAGGCTTTGATTTGGCATACATAGTCGAGAAAATCCCATGCGAGATGGTTACAGCCGATAATCCAAAAACAGTTGGGATTGTGGATTATTATTTCTCGTAAAAATATGACTCCGTCCCATCCTTCTATGTCTCTTAAAAATAATTGGTCGAGGCAGGGTATAACGATGATAGTTGTTCTGTCTTCTAAGGATTCTTCGTCGGGTATTATGTCTATTTCTTCAAGGTTTTCTATTTCTACTTGGGGATGGAGTTCAAAACTTTGTTTGATTTGTTCGGTAATGGTGAAGATATTACGAGGACGTTGTGGAAAGGGTAAGGGGGTTATTATTTCGAGGGAGGAGCGATCGCCCTTCCAATTTTCGATACTATTATCAATGATTTTGGCAATATTTTCTACGGCATTCCCTAAAAGGACGATGCTATTGTCTGCTTCGGGATCTTGCAGCCATTTTTTGAGAATAGGGGCGATCGCCTCTTGAACACTATCTTGATAAGCCTGTGGACAATCAAGGGATTCAACATACTGTTTAATGTCGATTTTGAGAAACTGAGGAAGTTCTAATAAATCATCATCATCTTGATTAAGGGTTTGACTTTTGACAAATAAAGACTTGATTTTATTACTAATCTTGTTTAACCAAGGATTACCCATTTTTCCCCCACGTTTGATCTATGATGAACCCTTGTATTTGCTATTTGAAAATTAGGGTTTATGCTAACTAAGATTAACAGAAAATTAGGAAAAAAAGGTCAATAATTCTCTTTAATTAATAGGTGGTTGAATATTCGGACAAATACTACCGTCGAGTTTATCTGCAAATTTCCACCCTGATAAAATAGCTTTTAATTCAGTTTGTAAAATTTGTAACTGCTCTATTTGTTGCTCTATATTGTCTAATCTTTCTAATAAAACGTCTTTAGCAACACCGCAAGGAATTTCTCCTTTGTCATAAATACTTAAAATATTTTCAATTTCTTTTAAACTTAATCCCAAGGATTGCGATCGCTTTATAAAACTGAGACGATTAAAAATAGAAGAATCAAACAAGCGATAACCTGCCTGATTACGAGTAATACTATTGCCTAATAAACCTAAATCATCATAGTAACGGATTGTTTTGATGGGGATACCACTCACTGATGCCACCTCACCAATTTTTAAGAGATTTTCTGGGCTGAGAGTATCAGTAATCACGATAGTCTTGTTTTTTTCTTAGGACTGGTAAAGGTTCGGCAAAAGTGCGATCGCTCGGAGGTAAATAACGACGGGGAATATTTCTACTAATTTTTTTCTTGGGGGTTTGATTTTGTAACCAACGCATGGTTAACCCTGCCATTGCCAACAAAAGTCCAAAAGACATCAGACTCCAGCGCTCACTAAATGCTCCCATCGCTAAATCCACCGCTCCAAAAGTAAAAATAAAAGCGGAGATAGGTTCTTGACGATAAAGGGATTTCAACGATTTGGGAAATTTAGATTTCATAGGGATATATTAAACCATCTATGTTCATTATAAAGCAAAAAATCTTGAGCTAATTTTTCAATTACCAAAACCTCTATCAATAAAGAAACTTTTGCGACCAAATCTGCTCAATGATTATACCCGAAAATGCTAAAATTCTCTTGTCACTTCATCACCTTTATGGTTATTTATATGTAAGTGAGCAAAACTTCATCATCTAAAGTTAGGTTAACCGTGCAAATACCCCTAGACTATTACCGCATCCTTGGTGTACCCCTTCAGGCAGAGGATGACTTAATCAATCAAGCATTCGAAGATCGTATGGTGCAAATGCCCCGTAGCGAATATAGTCAATATGCGATCGCCTCTCGCCAAAACCTAATCAAATTGGCTCATTCGGTCCTCCAAAATGAAGAAAGTCGTCAACAATATGACGATCAAATTTTTCCCTCCAATGCCGAAGCCATTATCAACGGTGATGGAGACATGGATATGAGCATTGACGATGCCATGACCTTATCGGAAACATCAATCCCTAACCCCACCATTGATGTAGATGGAGATTTGCTCCTTGGTGCTTTGATGATGTTACAGGAATTAGGGGAATATGAATTAGTCTTAAATATTGCCCAGTCTTTTTTGGAAGGAAAAGAACCCCTCGAGCAAATTAGTTCTGATACCAATGAACTACAATCATGGTGGCAGGATTTAATTTTGACAGTCATTTCTGCTTATTTAGATCTTGCCAAGGAAAAATGGCACCAAAAAGAATATGAAAATGCCAGTCTTTACCTTCTCAGTGCCGATGCCATCCTCGAACAGCAAAACGTATTTAACCATATTCGCCAAGAGATAGATAGTGATTTACAAAAAGTTCGTCCTTACGAAATCATTGAACTCTTGACCAAACCTCGCAGTCAGTTAGTAGATCGACAAAAGGCGATCGCCCTTTTACAAAAAATGTTAGACTCCAGAGGAGGCATAGAAGGACAAAAGCAAGACCAATCAGGACTAACCACCGACGACTTTTTGCGATTTCTGCAAGAAGTGAGAACCCACCTAAGCCCCCTCGAGCAAGAAGAATTATTTAAACAAGAATCCCAACGCCCCTCCCTCGCCGCCACCTACCTAACCGTAAACGCCCTGATTGTAAGGGGTTTTGTGGAAAGAAAACCAGAGCTAATCGTTCAGGCAGAGAATATCTTAGTTCACCTCAACCAATATCAAGACGTATACCTTGAGCAGTCCATCTGTTCCTTACTATTGGGCAACATCACCAAAGCAGAAAACCTACTCAATCAAAGCTACGAAACCGAAAAAGTTGACTACATCAAAAACCTCTCCCAAGGTTCCCCAGATTTAGTTCCCGGTTTGATTCTTTATACCGAAAACTGGTTCAAAAATGAGATATTTCCTCAATTCAAAAACCTAGATAGAGAATCCCTTTCTGTCCAAGAGTATTTTAATAATCCGAGGGTAGAAAAAGCCCTCGAACAAATAGCCCCTCCAGAAATGCCCCCCATGGATGAAGAAGATCCCCTATCCTTATTAAAAGACTATCCCCCAGAAACCGACGACATAACCGAGGAAGAAACTACCTCCACCCCATCATTACCCACCCCAAATTTATCCAAAATACCAGAACCATCAGAAGAAGACAATGAAGACTCTGAATTATTAGACTTATCCTCTTTCCTTGAAGCAGAAATAGATACCGAAGAGTCCGAAGAAGAAACCTCCCCATCAATGGAATCCATGGAAGATGATAACGATGAAGAGGACATTCCTTCCTCCACTTCCTTCAAATCATCCCTGATTGGACTATTGATTGTTGTGGTTTTACTGGGTATTTTTTCTACCCTGCTTTACCGTGTTTTCAACCAAACAGATAGTGGTGATTTACAACTTTCTTTAGGAGAATCATTAATCGAACTACCCGAAGAATTGCCCAATCAAGAATCAACTACAGAAGAACCTCTTTCTCCTCAAACCGCTTTGGAATTAGTCAATGGTTGGTTAGAAGCCAAAGCCCTCGCCACTGGTCCTGATTACAATGTGGGAGCGCTAGAAGGGGTTTTGGCAGATCCTTTACTGTCCATTTGGCGAGGTAATATTAGTATTCTTCGCAACGATGCCGCTTATCGTCGCTACGAGCATGATGTCACCATTGAGGGGGTTAATGTTAATCCTCAAAATAATATGGAGGCAAATATTACTGCCAGAGTCAGGGAACGTTCCCAATACTTTAACAATGGTGTGTTGGATAATCAACGTTCCTATGAAGAAAATCTCTTGGTTAGATACGATTTAATCAGGGTCAATAATCGTTGGTTAATTCGCAATACTCAAATTATTAATTAAATTTATGGGCAAAGTATACTCTTTAGAACAGTTAAAATCCTTAATTGATGCCAATCCTGACCATTGGCGCCCCCTTGTGTTTACCAATGGTTGTTTTGACTTACTCCATGTAGGGCATATTCGTTATCTTCAAGCCGCTAAAGCTCAGGGTAAAACCTTGATTGTGGGGGTAAATGGCGATCGCAGCGTAGCCCAAATCAAACCATCCAACCAAGACAAACCAAAACGCCCCATCATTCCAGAAGCCCAAAGAGCAGAACTTTTGACTGCCCTAGAGAGTGTCGATGGAGTAGTTATTTTTTATGAAACCACCGCCACCAAAATCATTGAAACTATCCATCCCGACATCTATGTCAAAGGAGGAGATTATCAAGTTGAAACTTTGCCCGAATCCCCGGCGGTATTCGCCTATGGTGGTAAAATTGAATTGGTTGACATTGAAATCCCAACTTCAACCACTAAAATTATCAATAAAATTTTAGATATAAATAAATAAATATAATTTAGTGCAGATAGATAATTAAACTTTAGTAAAAATGAATGAATTAGAGACTCTCATCGAAAAATTTAATCAGGCTTCTAATAAAAATAAACTAAAACTTGTTGACGATATAATCGAAAAAGGGGAAGAAGGATTCCAGTTTTTAAGAGAGTTTTTATTTTCATCCCAACAAGATGTCCCCACTCCAGTTTTAGGAAAAATATATCAATTATTAAAACATAGCAATAATCAAGATTATCAAAACTTTATTAATGATAAAATTCCCCAAGGAATCGTCAAACCAGAATCATCTCTAAACATTGACTACTCAGAGTTACAGCAACTATTAATAGATAAAGAATACCAAAAAGCAGATGTACTAACTAGGGTAAAACTATGTGAAATAGCAGGGGAAAAAGCTCAACAAAGAAAATGGCTTTATTTCACCGAAATTTCCAAGTTTCCCATCAGTGATTTACATACTATTGACCTACTTTGGAATGTTTATTCTGAAGGTAAATTTGGCTACAGCGTCCAAAGAAAAATTTGGTTATCCCAAGGAAAAGACTTTATCGAATTATGGACAAAATTAAAATGGAAAAATGGCAATAGATGGACAAAGTATCCCCAAGAATTTATCTGGGATTTAAGCGCCCCCCTCGGACATCTCCCCCTTTCTAATCAGTTGAGAGGAGTTAGGGAAATTGATGCCTTATTTGCCCATCCTGCCTGGACCACAG
The DNA here is from genome assembly GCA_000317655.1 of Cyanobacterium stanieri PCC 7202. NCBI lineage: Bacteria > Bacillati > Cyanobacteriota > Cyanophyceae > Chroococcales > Geminocystaceae > Cyanobacterium > Cyanobacterium stanieri. Next base: position 2,436,223 of record CP003940.1, on the reverse strand, counting down.
AAAACGCCATGGTCAAATAAAAAAGTCAACTGGGTAATATCCCCCATATAAATCTACTAAGAAAGGGTGATTTACCCCTTACCCCATTGACACCATATCTGTAAACATAAAGAAAAGATAAAGAAAAAAAGGGCATCAAGGGGAAAGTAATGGAATACATATATTTTATCGATAAAGCCAGTCTCGTGATTAGGCTCATTAATTTTTTGATTCAGGCACCCAAGCTCAGACATTGTGAGTTAACCGTGGTCAATCAAATTGATGGTTGGGTGGTTCGTCTCAAGGCACCCTATCTCCTAACCCAAGAACAATATGGGGATTTAAGGGCTTTTTTGGAAGAAATTGGTTTCCATTATCGTCCACAGGTGAGAATGAATTTAGTTTTTTGTAGCCTTGATATGGGAGATTCCCCCACTCAAGTCATGAAAGATTATCAAGTGGCGATAGTTTCCTATGGTGTTCCTGACACCACAGAAATAGAGGCATTTCGTTTACAATTTTCCAACGGTTTAGGCTATTGTCCAGAAACATTAGCCTGATCAATTAGCGATTAATTTTTTCCACACAACGGGCAAACATTTCCACCCCCAAACTCAGGGCTGTTTCATCAAAATCAAAACGGGGGTGATGGTGCGGATAGTCCAATCCTTTCTCAGCATTAGCTGAACCTAAAAAGAAATAGCATCCCGGCACTTGTTGCAAGAAAAAGGACATATCTTCCCCTCCCATGGTTTGGCATTCTGGTACTACTCCCAAGGGAGTCTCTACCACATCAAGGGCAACACTTTTCACCAACTCAGTAATCCGAGAATTATTGATCACAGGGGGATAAAGTTGCCAGTAATCGAGGTCGTATGTTGCCCCATGGCTCTCACAAATACCTTTGATAATGGCTTCAATTCTTTCACCGATAAATTTTTCATATTTGGGGTTAAAATAGCGCACGGTGCCACTCATTTTAACGGTGTCAGCGATGACATTCAAAGCTGTTCCCCCTTGGAATTTTCCCACAGTTACCACCGCCGAATCAGTGGGTTTAATATTTCTACTCACAATGGTTTGTAAACCGTTGACTATTTGAGCGCCCACCATAATGGAGTCAATGGTTTGATCGGGCATAGCCCCATGTCCCCCTTTACCAAAAATTTGACATTTAAAACATTCCACCGCCGCCATTAATGCTCCTTCTCTGATGCCCATGGTACCGAGGGGTAAGTTGTTCCAGAGGTGTAAACCAACGATCGCATCTACATCAGGATTTTTTAATACTCCTTCCTCAATCATCGGTTTAGCGCCCCCTGGTCCCTCTTCGGCAGGTTGAAAGATGATTTTTACCGTTCCCTTGAATTTATCCTTGTTATGGGCTAAATAATGGGCAATTCCAAGGGCGATCGCACTGTGTCCATCATGACCACAAGCGTGCATAACCCCCTCATGACGAGACTTATAAGAAACTTCGTTCAACTCAAATACAGGCAAAGCATCCATATCTGCCCGAATCCCCAGAACTTTCCCTGGCACATCACTTTTGATGGTGGCAACAATACCCGTTTTAGCCACACCTTTTTGGTGATCGATGCCCCATTCAGTCAGCTTATAACTAATAAAATCAGCCGTTAAATTTTCTCTAAAACCTAACTCAGGATACTGGTGCATTCTCCTGCGCCATTCCACTAATTGGGGCTGTAAATCAAGAATTTCTGCTCGAATCTGAGCATTTTTAACAATAGTATCCATTAATTTAATCTGTAAATTTTCATAATATTAATCATTTTAACTCTTAGTTTTTTGAACATAAAAATCAAAATCAAATAAATTCATTTGTTGGTTATTTTCTATATTGCTAACTCTCATACTATGATTTTCCACCCTATTCTCAATTTGATTTAACACCGCCACTAATTGATTACCCAAAGCCCAAGCCAAATTAATAGGTACAGCATTCCCAATCTGGCGATATTGACTACTAATCGAACCGATAAAATTCCAATCATCAGGAAAAGTTTGGACTCTAGCATACTCTCGAATAGTAAGAGGTCTAGTTTCTTCTGGGTGACATCTTTCCGTTTGTTTTTGTGCAGGAGAACAGGTTAAGGTCAAACTAGGAAGTTCAAAAGATAACCTTCTAGCAATACCCGTTTTTCCACCTCCCAAAAAATAACTCTTACCCATATACTCCCGTTTTACATCTTCAGGTAGATCTATCCAACAACCCCCCGGAGGAACCATTTCCATGACTTTTTGTTTTTTAGTAGGATAATTTTGACCCGAAGATGGAGGACAATCTTGATCATACAAATCTCCTTTTTTGAGAGCATCCCTTAAAGTCATTATTTTTGAAAAAGGATCTGGCCATCTAAAATTTGTATATTTAAATAAATCTTTTCTAATACCAATTAAAAATAATCTTTCTCGTTTTTGAGGTACACGATAAAAAATAGCTTTTAAAACTTTAGGTTTGATTAAAATATATCCTAATTCTTCAATTATAGATTTAATTGTTTCTAAGGTTTTACCTTGATCATGATTTAATAAACCTCTTACATTTTCTCCTAAAAAAACTTTTGGTTGCAATTCTTTTATAGCCCTAGCAAACTCAAAAAAAAGTGTTCCTCTCACATCTTCAAAACCTAATTTATTTCCTGCATAGGAAAATGCTTGACAAGGAAAACCCCCTGACAACAAATCAACACTATATTGACTATAATCAGAAAAATCAACTTTACTAATATCTTTTTCAATCACATTCCAATGAGGTCGATTAAAGCGTAAAGTTTTACACGAATCTTTATCCAACTCATTAAGTACCATGTTATGAAAACCTGCTTTTTCCAAACCAATAGCTAAACCTCCCGCCCCTGCAAATAGTTCTATGGATTTGTATTTTCTAATGGGAGTTATTTTTTGTTGTTCTTCCCATTGAGAATTAATAATCCATTTTATGGGGTCAAAATGTTGTAAATCTTCTAAACAATATTGACCATTTTTTGATGGTTTTATTTTACCTATTATTTTCCATTTTTCTATGGTGGCTCGAGAAACGGATAAAATATCCGCCAATAAAGCCTCTGTGATAATTTGTTTACACATTATCCATCATTAACAATTAATCAAAACGAGTATCATTAGAGGTGGTAACTAAAAAGAACCATCTCATAACCTTAAATATGCGTAAATTTATTTATTTTGCGATAGCATCTTTTTTCTTAGTAATATCCTTTGCATTTTTCAATGTCAATCAGCCAACCTCTGCCAAAGTTTCCGACTATGTACAGTATATGGCAGAAGCTCATAAGGGCGATCGCCCCATACCCACAGGAATCATCACTCAATCTTCTGATATAGAGGTAGTAGGGGAAATGGTGGAATATGCCAATCTTGACGGTGAAATGGTATCAGGTTATATTTCTCGTCCTGCGGGGGTAGAAGAACCCTTACCGGGGGTTATTTTAATCCATGAATGGTGGGGATTAAACGATAATATCAAAGCCATGACAGACAAAATGGCCGCCGAAGGTTATGTCGCCCTAGCCGTTGATTTGTATAAAGGAGATAGTGCCGATAACCCCGATGATGCCATGGAATTGGTACAAAGGGCGATCGCCTCTAGCTCAGAACTAGAAGACAACCTGAAACAAGCCTATGACTACCTCAAAAACCAAGCCAACGCCCCTAAAATAGCCTCTATGGGCTGGTGTTTCGGTGGACTATGGTCGTTAAATACAGCCCTCCTCCTGCCCACAGAATTAGACGCAGTAGTCATCTACTATGGTGGTAACATTACCACCGATCCCGAAAAACTAGCAACCCTAGAAATGCCCATTCTTGGTATTTTTGGAGAACTAGACCAAAATCCCTCCGTCGAACTCGTCCGAGAATTTGAACAAGTCTTACAAAGTCTTGATAAAGACGTGGAAATTCATATCTACGAAAACGCAGATCATGCCTTTTCCAACTCATCAGGTACCCGATACAACCCCGAAGCAGCCGAAGACGCTTGGGAAAAAACCACCGAATTTTTAGCAAGACACTTGCAATAAATAGTTGTTATTCAAGTCTCCCGAAATCAACTCAGGTAAACTGCTACATAATTTTATGAGCTGACTATTAAGGTTTGAGACCAATTAAATCAACCCATTCACTGCGGTTAATTTTTCTAGTATTTTTATCCATTTAGGAAAATATTAAGAAAAGTTAATCGCTTTTTTATTTTTTATTAGTAATAATTAAAATTAGAATTATCAAACAAAGATAAACTATAGTTATCTAGGAACAATAACCTCACCTCAAACTAATCAAGTAACCATAATAAATTACAATAAATATCTTTAAATAGAAAGCAATCAAAAATACATCATTCAAGCCAAAAATATAATAACTTTTTATTATTAATCATTCTAATTTAATATTATTTTCTATCCCCTATTTATATAAAAATGCCCTAAAAAAAATGTATCTAATCACCCTTGCATGGCAAGAAAATAAAGAAATTCGTACTCGAACCATCGCCCAGAGCGATCGCACCATACAACCCCATAAAATCATTATTGGTAGATCAGAAGAAGAATGCGACATAGTTTTAAAAAACTCAGATCCCCTGATCATCAGAACAGTTTCCAAAACCCACCTAGAAATTTTTTATGACCAAGAACAAAATAAATTTTTAGCCAAAAACCTGACCCAAAATCGTCAACCACCCAAAAAACCAAACCCCTTGATTATTGATGGAAAAAAAATCATTTACGACACCCCAGAAATACATAAAAACACCATCATAAAACTAGGAAAAATCACCATGGTAGTCAGAAATATTGAACTGCCAGATCACCGAGGAGAATATATCATCAAATGCTCCGGCCCCAAAAAACATACTCTCACCCCAGAATATGAAGGCTTAAACTGTCCCTACTGCGGTTATGTCGTCTTCACAGGAACCACCCTCAAATAATTGCAACAATCATTAAACACCATGGAAATTAAATTAGTCACCGAAAACCCCGTCACCGAAGAACAAGAAGAACAAATATTTTCCCTGCCCATCGTCATCGGTAGAGACAGAAGCCAACTCCCCGACAAAATTGATAACCAACAATCTACCCCCATCACCCTCCTAGACTCCCAAAACTTAATTTCTCGATTCCATGCCACCATCAAACAATCAAACCACGAGATTATCCTAGAAGATAGAAGCAGTAACGGCACCTTTATCAGTAACCAAAGAATCCACCAACAATCCCACCCCCTTAATAACGGCGATATTATCACCATCGGTAACTATAGCATCACCATTGCTTGGGGATTGCCTCCCACCGTATTAATGCCCACCAGTACCTCCACCATTCTAAGCCCTGATCTACAACCCTATTCCCCACAAAAATCACAGCAAGAAGACGATCGCACCTCAACCATTATTTTTGACCCAGAAACCGACCTAATTCAACCCCAGGCCAACCTCACCGCCACCCCTGCCGTACCACAAAATACCTTCCCCCCTGCCCATATCTTCCAAGACGAAAAAATATCCCTCTCCGCCCTCCAAAGAACTAACCTACCCATCCAAGAAGTAACCTATCTCTCCGTGGGGGGTGGCTTAGGCAGCTTCGTTTATGCCGATCATCTGCGCATTGCAGGGGTAGAAGCGGAAAAAATTGCCGTAGTCGGTTTAAATCCTATTCCCTACGGTAGATACGAACGATTATTACGTAACTGTCAAATTTTTCGTTACAAAAGAATTAGATCTGGTTCCGATTCATGTCCCGATAACCTATGGGGATGGCCAGGCTATGCCCTACGGGAAGCATGGCGAGAATTTTTTGCAGGACATTTCAATCTAGCCTTTACCTGCTTATGGCAAGTTTTCGCCGAACCCGTCTTGGCAGATACCTATACCCCCATCGCCGATAATGTTTTCAACTCCATTGACAGAGAAGGCAAACGCATCGGTTGGGAAAAAATGTTTTATCAAGGTAGTGTGAGAGCGATTCGTAAAACCGAAGATGGACGCTATTGTATCGCCTACTCTGCCAGTAAACCGGGGCAAACCGATCACCGTTTTATCATCACCAACTTTGTCCATATCTGTACAGGTTATCCCGCCCTCAAACTTCTTCCCGATTTACAACGTTACCGAGATGATACAGGGGATTTAAAATCCGTAGTGCAAGGATACGAACCCCACGATCATGTTTATGAACAACTCGAAAGAAAGGGGGGAACTGTCATTATTCGAGGTTCGGGCATTGTTGCCTCACAAATTATGGATCGCTTGTATTTAGCTTATAAAGCAAATCCCAAGTTAAAAATTATCCACATGAATCGAGAACCAAGGAAGGGTAGTAAATATGGTATGGCCCAAAGAGCAGTAGAAAATGACTGGGAATTTCAACCCTACAACTGGCCCAAGGCTACGTGGGGAGGAGATATGCGCAAAATGATCGAGGAAGCCACACCCCATCGACGACGGGAGTTGTTACAAATCTGGGGCGGTACCACTACCAGTAGCCGTAAGCCTTGGCGTAGGTTGGTTAAACAGGGTTTACAGGAAGGATGGTATGAAATTCGTTATGGATTGGTGAAGGAGGTAAAACCTGATGTTAATGGGGGGGTAATTAGTACCTTATTAACCAATAAGGGAGAAAATACGATCCATGCCGACTTTATTATTGATTGTACTGGCTTGGTTTCTGATCCCTTACAAAATCCTTTGTTAAATGATTTGGTTAATCACTATCAATTATCTTTAAATATTCAGGGTAGGCTTGATGTGGAGAATGATTTTGAAATCAAAAAAATGCGTAATGGAAATGGTAAGGTTTTCGCCAATGGCATTATTACTTTAGGAGGGCCTTATGCGGGGGTAGATACTTTTTTGGGTTTACAATATTCTGCCCATCGTATCATTGAGAGTTTAGCACTACTAAATGCACCAGATATTAATTATATTTCGGGGGTACATTCTTTGATTCAGTGGTTGAAGTGGGCGAGGAATGAAAAACCTTAATTTTTGTTTTGATTGTTAATTTTATTTTTGGTGAAATATTATGTTACCTACATTGTTTGGACGTTGGCAAACGAGATTATTTCTTTTAGCAACCGTGGGCGTGGTTTTTACTCTACCCTTTTATTTTGGTTTGGGTGGACATGGGGGAGATGTGAGTTTTTTCTTGGTGGTGTTATATGTGGCGATTTTTGGCATTTTTTGGGATATTCTTTATGACTATTTACAAAAGTTCCTTTGGGATCACGATTGGCCGGGTATTTTGCAGTTAGCCGCTGGGGTTGTGGAGGGGTTATTTTTGGTGTTATTAATTACTACGGTGGGTTTACCGGGCATTGATGGGGATAGTTTTGATGGGGGCATATTTATCGCCCATTACGGACTGGTATGGTTGAGTATCTATCTTTCGGCATGGGTGTTGATGCGTCTTTTGTTTACCAGCTGGAGATTTCGAGGGGGGGAATGGATTGGCAAATGGCTATACAAGAATGGCTAGTTTAGAGAGAGTTTGGCAATTTCCCCGATCGCATTTTGATAACTGTTAGTATCCCCCTGCTGTTGATACAATAATGCTGCTTGACCTAGATGTTCTAGGGCGTTATTAATATCCCCTTGATCTCGATAAACCAAACCTAGGTTATAAAATGAGTGGGCATAATCAGGGATAAGTTCGATCGCCCTTGTGTAATCTGCGATCGCCCTTTGATTCTGTCCTAGACTATAATGGGAGATGCCCCGATTGTTATAAGCGTCGGCATGAGAGGCTTCTAGTTCAATGGCCCTTGTGTAATCTGCGATCGCGCTTTCATGACTTCCTAGATTACGATAAGCATTACCCCGACGAAAATAAACATCCGCAGAAACAAAGTTAAACTCAATGGCTCTTGTGTGATCCCGAATCGCCTCATTATACTGCTCCAAGCTACCATGGGATATAGCTCGATTATTATAAGCCAAACCATACCCCGGATTTAGCTCAATGGCTCGAGTATAACTGGCGATCGCATCTCGAAAACGCCCCAAACTATCATACGCCACCCCCAAATTATTGTGAGCCAAAACATAATCAGGATCAGAGCTAATCACCTTCATATAATCGGTGATCGCCTTTTCATACTCTTGCAAATTAGCAAAAATAATACCTCGGTTATTATAAGCGTCTAAATACTCAGGATCGATCTCAATGGTTCTCGTATAATCGGCGATCGCCTGATCATCCAGCCCCAAATCAGCATAAGTCAAACCACGATTATAATAAGCATCGGCAAAATCAGGATTTATTTCAACGGCTAGAGTGTACTGCTCAATAGCACTCTCATAATTCTCCTGCTCACGATACAAATTTCCCTGCTCATAATAAGCATTCGCATCCCCCCCATTACCGCTCTGATTCCCCTGACCAGAACCATTCTGCACCGTTTCAATTTCCGTATTACCCGCATTCTCTATGCCCCCCACACTAGCGGAATTTTCCAATTCCCCCACCTGCTCACTATTACCCCTTATCCACCCAAAACCAAGATTATAATCTCCCAAAAACCACACAAGAGCCAACACTACCACCCCTCCGCCAATAATCAATTTATTGCGAGTTTTTTCCAGCATTCCCCCCGACACTGTTTTGGTCAGATTGATATTATTATTTACCTGTCGAGTAGGATCAGAAGTTCCGAGGGACACCCTTTGAGTCACCAACTCCTGAGTCGAGGTCAATAACTTTTTCACCAAACTTACCCGACTAGAATTAGTTTGTAACTTTTGGCTCAGATTATCCAAATCCCTAATAATAATACCCGTGTTATTAGGTCTATCTTGGGGAAACTTTGCCATCAAACCATCAATAAAATCCAACAATGGTCGATCTACATTTTCTGTTTCCTGTCGCCAATGAAGTAAATCTTTATAAGGATCATACATGGAGGTAGGATGTTGACCAGTCAACAAATAGACAAAAGTACGTCCCAACGCAAAAAAATCGGACTGTACCACCGACTGCCCATTTTGCTGCTCATAGGGAGTATAACCAGTGGAGACAATCCCTGTTAACTGTTGTCCCTCCATCTTTTGATAATAGGTTTGAGTTTCTTCCCTTGCGGTACCAAAATCAATTAAAACCAACTCTCCACTATTGCGTAACATGATATTGGCAGGTTTGATGTCTCGATGAAACCAATTATGTTGATGAATTTTGTCTAAAATTATCGCAACTTCCTTCAACCATTTTAATGCCTGTCTTTGGGTAATCTTGTCATTTTGCTGTACCCATTTTTCTAAATCCATCCCCTCCACCTTCTCCATCACCAAGCAATATAAGCTCTTCTCATCCCTCGGTTCGTACTCAAAAAAATCCTCTGCTTGGGGAATACCCTTCACATTTTCATGGGTAAGGGTTAACAATACCTCATATTCCCTTTTAAATAGTTCTACCGCCTTGGGTTGTTTATTCCATCTTCTTTGTAAAACTTTTAATATTTTTGGCTCAAAACCCTGAAATACCTCATAAACAATGCCAAAACCACTATCATCACTCAATAAACGACTAACTCTATACTTTCCATTTAATAACAATTCTGAGCCGCAACTGTAGCAATAACGGCTGTTAGGACTACTGTTATCAGGATGATCGGGCTGACGGCAATTTGGATTAATGCAATAACAGGTTTTCATCTTTTTACATATAATGATTTGGGAGAAGAGGGAAAAAGACTAGAGTATATTATTATTTATCATAACAATTGCTTTTCCTTATACTATTAATTTTAAGTTAATTATTCTGGTACTTGGACGGTAATATTTTAACCTTCAAAATCAAGAAAATAATATGATTTTTTTGAGCAGACGAGTTGAGAAAATATGATCTTCCATTTCATTTACTAGCAAAATTGACGTTAAAATATTCAATTAGATATTCAAGATCTTTTAACAATCACCCATGGCAACTAAGGAATCAGCAACCGTCAATGTAGAGGAAAAAAAAGACTATTGGGATCAAATCCCTGAATCTGCCGAAATGTCATTCTTTGACCATCTCGAAGAATTAAGAACTCGTCTTTTTGTCAGTCTCATTACTGTCATAGTAAGTGCGATCGCCTGTTTTGCCTTCGTTCGTCCCATCGTTGGTTGGCTAGAAATCCCCGCCCAAGGGGTCAAATTTTTACAACTTGCCCCCGGAGAATTCTTTTTCGTCTCCTTTCAGGTGGCAGGATACACGGGGATTTTACTGGCTAGTCCCATGATTATTTACCAAATAGTGCAATTTGTTGTCCCCGGATTGACCAGAAAAGAAAGAAAACTCCTCGCTCCCGTGGTGTTTGGCTCTAGTATCCTTTTCTTTGCTGGACTCGCTTTTGCTTATTTTTTACTAATTCCTGCCGCCCTCAATTTCTTCATCAGCTACGGCGGAGATGTGGTGGAGCAATCATGGTCTATCAATAAGTATTTTCAATTTGTCCTATTGTTAATGTTCTGTACGGGCATCACCTTTCAAATTCCCGTCATTCAGCTACTCCTTGGACAATTAAATTTAGTCTCTTCCCAGCAAATGCTCTCAGGTTGGCGTATAGTAATATTAGGCTCTGTGATTATAGGGGCGATCGTCACCCCCTCCACCGACCCCCTCACCCAATCCCTCCTCGGTGGAGCGGTTCTAGCCCTTTACTTTGGTGGTATCGCCGCCGTAAAATTAATCGGAAAATAAACTATTGCGGTATTGTCCGTTAATAGTATATAATGTTTGTTTGTGACGAAAAAGATAAACTAGCCTCCTAAAGATACTGGAAATTTTGTTAAAAATTTTTAAGTCTATTAGGTAACACAAGGCTCTTTACTACACCTTAAAGCAGGTTAGTAAGTTTAAAGAATGTCTGTTCATTATGGAAAGAAGAATGGATTTAATTATCGTTGCCTAGCAACCTAATTAAACCAACTTTTACCCTGCAGACAGTTACTCATCAGCAAGAAAGAAACTCTTTCACTGAAATAATAACCCTGTTGTTTAGTAATTTAGAGGGATACATCCCGTGAGCTTAGGCATACTAGGTACCAAACTAGGCATGACCACAATCTTTGACCCCGAAGCAGGAACTGCAATTCCTGTAACCGTGGTACAAGCAGGACCATGTCGAGTTACTCAAATCAAAACTAAAGAAAAAGATGGTTATGTAGCGCTCCAACTCGGTTACGACGAGTTGCCAGATCGCAAACGTAGCTTAAACACCAAAGAAGCAAAAGAAGTTAATAAATACTTAACCAGTGCCGAAGACGGTCACTTAAGTACCAAAGGACTTCCCGCTTTACGTCACCTCAAAGAATATCGTCTTGATGATGTTAGTTCCTATGAATTAGGACAAACCATCGGAGCAGATTTCTTCAATGAAGGTGATCTCGTTGATGTTGGCGGTAAAACCATCGGTAGAGGTTTTGCAGGTTATCAAAAACGCCATAACTTCAAAAGAGGTAACATGACCCACGGTTCTAAAAACCACCGTCTCCCCGGTTCTACTGGTGCAGGGACAACCCCCGGTCGTACTTACCCCGGAAAAAGAATGGCAGGTCGTTATGGTAACACCAATATCAAAGTTCGCAAACTTACCGTTGTTAAGGTAGATAGCGATCGCAACCTACTTCTTATCAAAGGAGCAATCCCTGGTAAAACAGGAAATTTAGTTAGTATTACTCCCGCCACCATTGTTGGGAAACAGTAAATTAACACACAGTTACAAAAAATATCAAATTAAAAATTATGGTTAATTGTGTAGTAAAAAATTGGCAAGGAGAACAGGTCGGCGAAGCGACCTTAGAAATGAGAGTCGCCAAAGAAGAAAACGCCGAGCATATTGTTCACCGCGCCCTAGTACGTCAACTACATAATCAGCGTCAAGGCACAGCATCCACCAAAACCAGAGCCGAAGTGCGTGGTGGTGGTCGTAAACCCTGGCGACAAAAAGGAACAGGAAGAGCAAGAGCAGGATCCATCCGTTCACCCCTATGGCGTGGCGGTGGTGTTATCTTTGGACCCAAACCCAAAGACTACAACATGAAAATGAACCGTAAAGAAAGACGGTTAGCCCTCCGTACTGCCTTCATCAGCAGAAGCGAGGATTTAGTTGTAGTAGAAAACTTCAACCAACAAATCGAAGCTCCTAAAACCAAAACTATTTTAGAAGCCTTCAGCCGTTGGGGAGTTGACCAACACTGCAAAATCTTGTTAGTAGTCACCGAACCTACCTCCGACAACGTCTATTTGTCCGTCAGAAACCTTGGCAATGTCAAAATGATCAACCACGACGGTTTAAACATTTACGACATTCTTAACGCTGACAAAATAGTTGTTACCTCTGACGCATTAGCAAAAATACAGGAGGTTTACAATGCCGAATAAAAGATACGGAAAAACGACCGCAGTAAGAAAAAGCGAAGCTGAACTCGCCGATTTGATTATTCGCCCCATCGTTACCGAAAAAGCTACTTATATGATGGAAGATAATAAGTATGTCTTTGAGTGCGTAAAACAGGCGACTAAACCTCAAATCAGAGCAGCCATCGAGAGCTTATTTGAAGTCAAAGTGGTCAAAGTCAACACCATGAACCAACCTCGCAAAAAACGCAGAGTCGGTCAAAATGTAGGCTACAAACCACAATATAAAAAGGCCATTGTCACCCTCGCTGAAGGTGACTCCTTACAAAGCACATTCTTCCCTGATCTCTAAGGGAATTGTTCACCGAAAACTGATAAATATAACAGAACTATGGGTGTTCGCACATACAGACCATATACCCCCGGAAGAAGACAAGCAGTAACCTCTGACTTTTCCGAAATTACTAAAAGTACGCCAGAAAAGTCCTTAACGAAATACGTTCATAGAAAAAAAGGACGTAACAATCGTGGGGTTATCACCAGTCGCCACCGTGGAGGCGGTCACAAAAAACTATATCGTATCATCGATTTCAAAAGAGACAAGCGCGATATTAACGCCGAAGTCTTAGCCATTGAATACGATCCAAACCGTAACGCTCGTATCGCCCTTGTGCAGTACGAAGATGGCGAAAAAAGATATATCTTAGCCCCTGCGGGAATCCAAATCGGAGCAACCATCGTTGCTAGTGAAGAGGCCCCTTACGAAATCGGTAACGCCTTACCTTTAGGCAAAATTCCTTTAGGTACTGAAATTCATAACATTGAAATGCGTGCTGGTAAAGGTGGTCAAATCGTCCGTGCCGCTGGTGGTTTTGCTCAGTTAATGGCAAAAGAAGGTGATTATGTCACCATCAAGCTACCTTCTAAAGAAGTACGTATGATTCGGAAAGAATGCTACGCTACTATCGGTCGAGTAGGAAATATCGAAGCCAGAAACCTCAAACTCGGAAAAGCTGGTAAAACAAGACACTTGGGTATTAGACCCCATGTAAGAGGAAGTGCGATGAACCCTGTAGATCACCCCCATGGTGGTGGTGAAGGACGCGCCCCCATTGGTCGTTCCGGCCCTGTTTCTCCTTGGGGTAAACCTGCTTTAGGTAAGAAAACTCGTAAGAAGAAGAAACTCAGCAACAAATATATCGTCCGTCGTCGTAACTCCAACAAAGGTAAGTAAGACGGTTAGGAAGATAAAAACAGATATTTTCACTATCACAGTAAAAAAAGTTTATGAGTCGTTCATTAAAAAAAGGACCATTTATAGCCGATAGTCTGCTCTCCAAAATCGAAAAACTAAACGAAAAAGGAGAGAAGCAAGTAGTTAAAACTTGGTCAAGGGCTTCCACCATTCTCCCCCAAATGATCGGTCATACCATCGCTGTACATAACGGTCGTACCCATGTACCCGTTTTCGTATCCGAGCAAATGGTTGGTCATAAATTGGGAGAATTTGCTCCGACTCGCACCTTTAGAGGTCACGCTAAAAGTGACAAAAAGGCAAGAAGATAAAGCAGTCGGTTCAGGATTTTAGTTGATGAGTCTTCATCAATTTTCCTACTAGCAATATTAATTATTGAACAAACTATCATGCCGAAACAAAAGGAAAAAATCGAGGTTGATACCAGCCAAGAAGTAAAAGCGATCGCCCGTTACATCAGAATGTCACCCTCCAAGGTGAGAAGGGTATTAGATCAAATTCGTGGGCGTAGCTACCGAGAAGCATTAATTATTCTCGAATTTATGCCCTACAGAGCTTGTGAACCTATCATTAAAGTTCTTCGTTCTGCGGTTGCCAATGCCGAGCATAACCAAGGATTAGATCCCACCACCTTAGTAGTAAGCACCGCTTACGCCGATGGCGGCCCTACCTTAAAACGTTACCGCCCCCGCGCCCAAGGTCGTGCATATCAAATTCGTAAACGCACCTGCCACATCACCGTAGCAGTAGCACCCCAGGCATAGTAAACCACAAGAAAAGAACTAGAAAAATAATATGGGACAAAAAGTACATCCAGTGGGTTTTCGTCTCGGTATTACCAAAGAGCATTTATCTTGTTGGTATGCAGATCCGAAAGAATATCCCCAACTTCTTCAAGAAGACCATTTAATTCGTCAGTACATTGACAAAAACCTCAGTAATGCTTCCATTGCTGAAGTCAAAATTGACCGCAAAGCCGATCAAATCGACCTATCTATCCATACCGCCCGTCCTGGGGTAGTTGTGGGTAAAGGTGGCGCTGGCATCGAAAAACTTCGCACTGATTTACAAGGTTTACTTAAAAATCAGCGTCAATTTCGTGTTAATGTCATCGAGGTTGCCAATGTTGATGCTAATGCCGCTCTCATGGCAGAATTTATCGCTTCTCAACTCGAGAGAAGGGTATCTTTCCGTCGTGTAGTCAGACAAGCTCTCCAAAGAGCCGAAAAAGCTGAAGTAAAAGGCATCAAGATTCAGGTGAGCGGACGTTTAAACGGTGCTGAAATTGCCCGTAGCGAGTGGATCAGAGAAGGACGTGTTCCCCTCCATACCCTCCGTGCGGACATCGACTACTGTTACCGTACAGCTTCCACCATTTATGGAATCCTAGGCATCAAAGTCTGGATTTTTAAAGGTGAAGTTATCCCCGGTGAAGAAAACTTAGAAACCCCTGCACCTCGTGGTAATCGTGAGCGCAGACAGCCTCGTCGCCAAAAATTTGAAGACAGATCCGAGTAATTAGACTTCTCCATAAATTATTTTTCGTTGGCTTGTAGTAAAGGCTTTAGCCTTTAAAACGCCCATCATTGGAGATGTCCATAGCCCAAGTTTCATGTCTTGATTTTAAGCCCAAGCTCTTTTAGAGAGCAATTCTGAACTATTAACTGAAAACTATGTTAAGTCCAAGAAGAACGAAATTCCGTAAACAACATCGGGGCAGAATGACGGGGAATGCTTATAGAGGTAATTCCATTAACTTTGGGGATTACGCTCTACAAGCCATTGAACCCTGTTGGATCACCTCTCGCCAAATTGAGGCGGCACGTCGGGCTATTACCCGTTATGTACGCCGTGGTGGTAAAATATGGATCCGCATTTTCCCCGACAAACCCGTTACTATGCGTCCTGCTGAAACCCGTATGGGTTCTGGTAAAGGTAACCCTGAATACTGGGTAGCCGTAGTAAAACCCGGTCGTATTATGTTTGAGATTGCTGGTATCCCTGAAGCTACCGCTAGAGAAGCAATGCGCCTCGCTGCTGCAAAACTTCCCATCAAAACTAAGTTTATTACCAGATCGGAGGAATACTAAGAAATTATGGCTTTTCCTAAAGTCGCAGATGCAAGAAAACTCAATGATGAGGAACTCGCTCAAGAGATCGTTAACGCCAAGAAAAAGCTCTTTCAACTAAGATTAGAGCAAACCACTGGTCGCCTCGAAACACCTCATCAATTTAAGCACACTAAACGTTGGATTGCTCAATTATTGACCGTTCAAGGTGAACGTCAAAGAGGAGTTTCCAACACTACTCAAGCATAAGGAGTGAGTAAATAATCCATGGCACAAAAAGAAAGAGTAGGGGTAGTAGTTAGCAACAAAATGGATAAAACCGCTGTTGTTGCCGTTGAAAACCGTTCCCCCCATCCTAAATACGGCAAAATTGTCGTTAAAACTAAAAAGTACAAAGCACACGATCCCGAAAATCAATGTCAAGAGGGCGATCGCGTGAGAATCAGAGAAACCCGTCCCCTCAGCAAAACCAAACGCTGGGAATTGGCGGAAATTATCAGCACTAAAGCTATTTAATGTTGGTTTTCGACCTTTTGCAATCAATTCACTAATAAAAATGATTCAACAACAAAGTTACCTAAACGTAGCCGATAACAGTGGCGCTCGTAAGATTATGTGCTTAAGAGTGTTATCCACCGGTAACTGTACTTACGGTGGCATCGGTGACGTAATTATTGCCGTCGTCAAGGATGCAATTCCTAATATGGCAGTGAAAAAATCTGACATCGTTCGCGCGGTAATCGTACGCACCAAACACTCTTTACGTCGTGAAAGCGGTATGAGCATTCGTTTTGATGACAATGCCGCCGTGATCATCAACAAAGATAACAACCCCAGAGGTACCCGTGTATTTGGTCCTGTGGCGAGGGAATTGCGCGATCGCAACTTCACCAAGATCATTTCTTTAGCTCCGGAGGTACTCTAAACCATGAGATCAGCAAATCAAAGCAAAACCACCCCCGCCAGACATAAAATGCACGTCAAAAAAGGTGATACCGTGCAAATCATCTCTGGCAAAGACAAGGGTAAAGTAGGAGAAATCCTCAGAGCCATCCCCAAAGATAGCACCGTCATCGTCAAAGGGGTTAACATCAGAACCAAACACGTCAAACCCCGTCAACAAGGGGAATCTGGTCAAATCACCACCTATGAAGCTCCCATTCATAGCTCCAAAGTAATGCTTTATTCTGAAAAAGAAAAAGTAGCTAGTCGCATTAGCTATGTCATTACTGAAGAAGGTAAAAAGGTGAGAAAATTGAAAAAAACTGGCGAAATCATTGATTAATTCAATGAGCATAACGGTACTACTTTATAACCATCAGTAACCAAAGCAATGTCAAGACTAAAAACTTATTATCAAGAAACTATCACTCCTAAACTCAAGGAGCAGTTTGGTTATACTAATATCCACCAAGTTCCTAAGATCACCAAAGTTGTTATCAATAGAGGTTTAGGAGAGGCTTCTCAGAACGCTAAAGCACTAGAGTCCTCACTTAGTGAACTAGCGATTATTACTGGACAAAAGCCCGTTGTTACCCGTGCTAAAAAGGCGATCGCAGGTTTCAAAATCCGTCAAGGAATGCCTGTAGGAGCCATGGTAACCTTAAGATCTGATAAAATGTACGCTTTCTTAGATCGTCTCATTAGCCTAGCATTACCTCGTATTCGTGACTTCCGTGGCGTAAGCCCCAAAAGTTTCGACGGTCGAGGAAACTACAGCTTAGGGGTGCGTGAACAGTTAATCTTCCCCGAAATCGAATACGACAGTATCGATCAAATTCGAGGTTTTGATATTTCCATTATCACCACCGCCAACACCGACGAAGAAGGGCGCGCATTACTAAAAGAGATGGGAATGCCCTTCCGTGACAAATAATATAAGGTAATAGAGGAAAAGAAGAAAGAATGCCAGCACACGACACCATATCAGATATGCTGACTCGTATTCGTAACGCTTGTGCCGTACGCCACCCGACCGTGGCAATCCCCAGCACTCGCATGACTCGCAGTATCGCTGAGGTATTAAAAACCGAAGGCTTTATCGGCACTTACGAAGAAGTCGGCGAAGGAGTAAAAAAAGACATCGTACTCTCCTTAAAATACAAAGGCAGAAATCGTCAGCCTATTATTCATAACATCCGTAGAGTAAGTACCCCCGGTTTAAGGGTTTATAGTAAGAAAAAAGACTTACCCAGAGTCCTCGGTGGTATTGGAGTAGCAATTATTTCTACTTCCCACGGCATCATGACCGATAGAGAAGCCAGAAAACAAGGTATCGGCGGAGAAATTCTCTGCTACATCTGGTAACAATTGACAATGAACAATGGACAATTGACAGTGTTTTGTTACCAACTCCCTAGGGATTTTGTAAACGGAATATTGAAGATTATTAATTGTTTATTGCTTAGACAAATTCACAATTTAGAACTTAGAAATTAAATCATGTCTCGTATTGGAAAACGTCCCATAGCGATACCTGCCAAAGTAAACGTCGATATTAACGGTCAAAACGTTAGCGTTTCCGGCCCTAAAGGCAACCTCGCCAGAGAATTACCCTCTTTGGTTACCGTTGTCCAAGAAGGGGAAACCATCCAAGTAAACCGTGAAAACGACTCCCGCAAAGCTAGAGAAAGACACGGCCTATGCCGTACCCTCGTAGCCAACATGATTGACGGAGTCAGTCAAGGTTTCGAGAAAAAACTCGAAATTCAAGGGGTAGGTTATCGTGCCCAAGCACAAGGATCAAAATTAACCCTTAACGTCGGTTATTCTAAACCCGTAGAAATGCAAATGCCCGAAGGCATCTCCGTTGCTGTTAACAGCAATACCGAGGTCGTCGTCAGCGGTATTGATAAAGAATTAGTAGGCAACATGGCGGCGAAAATCCGTGCGGTTCGTCCTCCTGAAGTTTATAAAGGAAAAGGTATTCGCTACGCTGGTGAATATGTAAGACGTAAAGTAGGTAAAGCAGGTAAGAAATAATTATGACTATTAACCGTAAAAATCTAGTCCAACGTCGCCATCTTCGCATTCGCAAAAAAGTAACTGGCACCGCTGAACGCCCTCGTTTAGCCGTATTTCGTTCCAATTTACATATTTATGCTCAATTAATTGACGATGTAGCCCAACATACCTTGGCGAGCGCATCTACTTTGGATAAAGAATTAAGAGATAAACTTGGTTCTAGCTCCAACTGTGATGCTTCCGCTGAAGTTGGTAAATTAGTCGCTCAAAGAGCATTATCCAAAGGCATTGAGAAAGTAGTTTTTGACCGTGGTGGTAACTTATACCATGGACGAGTCAAGGCCTTAGCTGATGCCGCCCGTGAAACAGGTCTTAACTTTTAAGAGGAAATCATCATGGCAAAAGAGCGCGAACAAAAAGATCAACGCAAAGGCAAACAAAGAAAACGTAGAGAAAAAGACAACAGCTGGCAAGAAAGAGTGGTTCAAATCCGCCGTGTTAGTAAGGTTGTTAAAGGTGGTAAAAAACTTAGCTTCCGTGCCATCGTTGTTGTTGGCAACGAAAAAGGTCAGGTGGGAGTAGGAGTTGGTAAAGCAGGAGACGTAATCAATGCGGTTCGTAAAGCTGTTACCGACGGTAAAAAACACCTTATCACCGTTAAAATCAACAAAGCTAGTTCTATTACCCATGTCAGCAATGGTGTAGCTGGTGGAGCAAAAGTATTTATGCGTCCCGCCGCTCCCGGTACTGGGGTAATTGCAGGGGGTGCCGTGCGTACCGTCTTAGAATTAGCAGGAATTAAAAATATTTTAGCTAAACAACAAGGATCTAATAATCCTCTCAATAACGCTCGTGCGGCGGTTAATGCCCTTGAGCAAATCCGTAGTTTCTCTGAGGCTGCCCAAGAGAGAGATATTCCTTTAGAACAAATTTATTCATAAGCCCATTGCTAAATAGTAATAACTATGAGACTTCATAATATTGGACCCAAACCCTCATCTAAAAAGCGTCGTCGCCGTATCGGTAGAGGTATTTCTGCTGGACAGGGTGCCAGTGGCGGTTTTGGGATGAGAGGTCAAAAATCTCGTTCTGGTACTGGTACTAAACCGGGTTTTGAAGGGGGACAAATGCCCCTTTACAGACGAGTACCTAAGTTAAAACACTTTACCGTTGTCAATCGTAAGGAATACACCATCATTAACGTAGAAAAGTTGGCAGGTTTATCTGCTAATTCTGAAGTTACCCTCGATTCTTTAATGGATGCGGGTATCATCACCACCAATGATGGCCCTTTGAAAGTTTTAGGTAATGGAGATTTAGGAGTTGCTTTAAATGTTAAGGCGGCTGCTTGGTCTAAATCTGCTCAGGAGAAAATTGAGGCCGCTGGTGGTTCAATTTCCGCCCCTGACCATGGCAATACTGATCAATAAATGTCAAGATACTAAGGGGAGAGGTCAAATAATTGATAGGAAGTGATTGACAATTAATGGTTAATTACTTTTAACTTAAAGTTAGGGGGTTATGTTTTTAATCTTTATTTATCAATTTTTTGACCCTTAATTGTAATTTATTCACCATCATTATATTGATATTTTAAATCATGGTTGTCAGCAGAGAAAAAACTCCAACTGCTCAAGAAACCTTTATGCAAATGGCGCAGGCCGCAGGGCTTCGGGGTCGTTTGCTTATTACTGTAGGTTTATTAATTGTAGTTCGTTTAGGAATTTATATTCCTGTACCGGGTATTGACCGTGAGGCTTTTGAGGCGGCGGTTCAAAATTTACCTTTTTTAGGTTTTTTAGATCTCTTCACGGGGGGCGGTTTAGCCACTGTGGGGATTTTTGCGTTGGGAATTTTACCCTATATTAATGCTTCTATTATTATTCAGCTTCTAACTTCTGCTGTTCCTGCTTTGGAGGATTTACAGAAGAATGAGGGAGAAGCCGGTCGTCGTAAAATTGCTCAAATTACCCGTTATGTAGCCCTTGGTTGGGCTATTATTCAAGCCACGGGGATTACCATTGGTTTACTCCGTCCTTATGCTATCAGCGATAGTCCTATTTTTATCGTGGAAACGGTATTGGCGATTACTGCTGGTTCTATGTTTGTGATGTGGCTATCTGAGGTAATCACTGAGAGAGGTTTGGGAAATGGTGCTTCTTTGTTGATTTTTGTCAACATTGTGGCGGTGTTACCCCGTACTTTAGGTAATACCATCGATTATGCTCAAACTGGAGGAAGGGAGGCGATCGCCCAAGTGGTCTTACTCATCCTCGTTTTCTTGGTCATGATCGTGGGTATCGTCTTTGTACAGGAAGGAACTCGTCGTATTCCCATCATTTCCGCTCGTCGTCAAGTGGGGCGCCGCTTATACCGTGAGCGTACCAGTTACCTACCCCTAAGACTTAACCAAGGTGGTGTAATGCCCATCATTTTCGCTTCGGCGGTTTTGGTTTTACCATCTTCTGTGGCAGGGTTTGCCGATGGTACTCCTTTCAATACTTTTATTAATAATGTCGCTTTAGCACTGCGCCCCGGTTCTATCTGGTATGTGGTGGTTTACTCGTTATTGATTGTTTTCTTCAGTTATTTCTATGCTTCTTTGATTTCTAATCCTGAAGACATTGCCCAAAACTTGAAGAAAATGGGATCTAGTATCCCTGGAATTCGCCCTGGTAAAGCTACTGTGGCGTACATTGAAGGGGTTTTAAATCGTTTAACTTTATTGGGGGCGATTTTCTTAACTATTGTTGCCACTGTGCCTACTTTTGTGGAAAGTGCAACGGGAGTAACTACTTTCCAAGGTTTTGGTGCTACTTCTTTACTGATTTTGGTGGGGGTTGCCATTGATACTGCGAAACAGGTTCAAACCTATGTTATCTCTCAACGTTATGAAGGTATGGTTAAAGACTAAAGTCTTTTCCCCTCTTTTGGGGGGAGCTTTACTATTCCTTTTTTTTCTTGGTGTTATTTATGCACCATCTGATATTTGATTCTGATAAGTAAATATTTCATTATCAATTATCAACTATCAATTATCAATTACTAAAATATGACTAGATTAATTTTTTTAGGCGCCCCAGGGGCGGGGAAAGGTACCCAAGCCGAAATTTTGGCGGGACATTTGGGTATTCCTCATATCTCCACTGGGGAAATTTTGCGCGGTGCGATCGCCCAGCAGACTCCTTTAGGAGTCAAAGCAAAGTCCTATGTGGATAACGGCGATTTGGTACCCGATGAGTTAATTCTTGATCTGATCAAAGATAGATTGAGTCAGGATGACGCTCAAAAAGGTTGGATTTTAGACGGGTTTCCCCGTAATGTTCCCCAAGCGGAGTTTCTTTCCACTCTCTTGACGGAATTAGATCAAAATTGTACGGCGGTAATTAACCTCGAAGTACCTGATTCTACTTTAATGCAAAGGCTTTTAGGTCGTGGCAGAAAAGACGACAACGAGGAAACCATCGCCAACCGTTTAGAGGTTTATCGTCAGAAAACTGCTCCCCTCATTGATTTTTATCAAAATGCAGGGTTATTGAAAACAGTTAATGGCGATCGCACCCTAGAAGAAATCAGCACTGACTTACAAACAATAGTGAAATCCTAACCATAACCGTAATTTCTTAAAACCAAGAGATTTGGTATGATCAACAAGGATTTAAAAAATATAAAGAGGACTATTGTATGTCAAAGAAAGATCTGATTGAAATGGAAGGCACCGTAACAGAATCCTTACCTAACGCCATGTTTCGCGTGGACTTAGACAACGGATTTAACGTACTTGCCCATATCGCAGGAAAAATTAGACGTAATTACATCAAAATTTTACCGGGCGATCGTGTCAAAGTAGAACTTACCCCCTACGACCTAAGTAAAGGAAGAATTACTTATCGTCTCAAAGGTAAAAAAAGCTAATTGATATTTTTCAGTTCCATGGTAATCAACCGAGAGCAAAAACCAAAAAAACATCATTTCCCTTAAAATAGAAATGTTAAAAATTGGTGACAAAAATAGCCCTCTCACAACCGTTGAAAACTGCTGAAAATAAGCAAAATACTATATTTGACACAAAAATAAAATATTGTTATAATTAAAGGCTTGCAGTGTAAACTAATACTATGAAAGTTAGAGCATCAGTCAAAAAAATCTGTGACAAATGCCGTGTAATTCGTCGTAAAGGACGGGTTATGGTAATTTGTGAAAACCCAAAACATAAACAACGCCAAGGATAAACTTTAATCATAAGTTTAACCTAAGAAAACCAAAAGTTGACCAAATTGGGAAAAAATAAAGAAACAAAAGGAAACTATTAGACATGGCACGGATATCCGGTATTGACTTACCTCGTGACAAACGAGTAGAAATAGGACTAACCTACTTATACGGCATCGGTTTAGTAACCTCACAAAAAATCTTGGCTGCCACAGGAGTAAATCCTGACACCAGAGTTAAAGATTTAAGTGACGAAGATATTGCTAAACTCAGAGCCCACATTGAAGAAAATTACCAAATCGAAGGGGATTTGCGTCGTTTAGAAGCGATGAACATCAAGCGACTTGGGGACATTGGCACCTACCGTGGTCGTCGTCATCGTCAAGGTTTACCCGTCAGAGGGCAAAGAACCAAAACCAACGCCAGAACTCGTAGAGGGCGTAGAGTCGCTATCGCAGGGAAGAAAAAAGCACCTAAGAAATAAAAACATAGTTAGGTGGAAGCAAAAACAACTAGGCGGAAAAACGTTGCATCCAAATATTGTTAATCTTCCCTTAGCCATGTTTCCTAGTAACATCAAACTTAGTGCTTAAGAGTAGAAATTAGATTAATTAACAACCACAACTAAATTAAACAAATTCAGTAAAAGAGGTAAAAAAACCATGGCAAAACCCACAAAACGGGGAGGTCCAAAAAAACAGAAAAAGAACATTCCTAGTGGTACTGCTTATATCAAATCCACATTTAACAATACCATTGTTACTATTACTGACACCACTGGCAACGTAATCTCTTGGGCAACCGCTGGATCTAGTGGTTTTAAAGGTGCAAAAAAAGGAACTCCTTTCGCCGCTCAAACCGCTGCCGACAGCGCCGCTCGTACCGCTATGGATAACGGTATGAAACAAGTGGAGGTGATGGTAAGTGGACCTGGGGCAGGAAGAGAAACCGCCATCAGAGCATTACAAGGAGCAGGATTAGAAATTACTTTAATTCGTGACATCACCCCCATTCCTCACAATGGTTGTCGTCCTCCGAAAAGAAGAAGAGTATAGTTTTGCCTCCAGTCCTACTTGTGCTGTTTTAACAACAAGTTATTAGGAATAAAACTGTTACTTATCAAAACTCAAATCCAAACCTGACTTCATACATCGAGGAAATAATCACTGTGGCTGTGTTTAAAATAGACTGTTTAGAAAATAAAACTCAAAAAAATCAAGGTCAATACGGAAAGTTTGTCCTAGAACCTTTAGAAAGAGGTCAGGGCATTACCGTAGGCAACTCCTTGAGAAGGGTTCTTTTATCTAACTTAGAGGGTGCAGCAGTGACTGCCGTAAGAATTGCGGGGGTTAACCACGAGTTTGCTGTGATTGACGGGGTGAGGGAAGATGTGTTGGAAATTATGCTAAACATGAAAGAACTCGTGTTTAAAAGCTACAGTGACACACCCCAAATCGGTCGTTTGGTGGCAACAGGTCCTGATACGGTGACCGCCGCTCAGTTCAGTTTACCATCAGAGATTGAGATAATTGAACCAAACCATTATATTTGTACCTTGGGTAAGGGTGCAAAATTAGAAATGGAATTCAAAGTGGAAAAGGGTAGAGGGTATCGTGCCATTGAAAAAGGCAATGATGAGAGTTCTTCCCTTGATTTTCTGCAAATAGATTCAGTGTTTATGCCTGTTTCTAAGGTTAATTTCAGCGTAGAGGAAATACGTTATGAAGGACAACTAGCAGACCGCTTAATTTTAGAAATCTGGACTAATGGCAGTATGAAACCCGAGGAGGCTCTTTCTGAGGCTGCCTCTATTTTAGTAGGTTTATTTACTCCTTTAGAAGATGTTGATAATATCCGAGGAAAAACTGAGGTTCAACCCGTAGAGGAAGATCCTACCAGTCAAATCCCCATTGAGGAGTTGAATTTGTCTGTAAGGGCTTACAACTGTCTCAAACGGGCTCAGATCAACACTGTGGCGGATTTGTTGGAATATTCCCAAGATGATTTATTAGAAATCAAAAACTTTGGTCAAAAGTCTGCGGAGGAGGTTATTGATGCGCTACAACAGCGTCTTGGTATTACCTTAGCAGAGGGCAAGGCTAAAGATGTGGCGGGAGATTTGATTGATAGTCAAGAACCTGTAGCCACTCCCTAGTATTGAACAGATTGCCATTAATTAGGCAGTTATTTAACTTTATCTATAATCTATTCAGGAGGAATTTAATGAGACATCGTCGTAAGGTGCCCCAGTTGGGCTTGCCTGCTGATCAAAGAAAGGCTCTTTTAAGGGCTTTGACTACTCAGTTATTAAGAGAAGGGGAAATCGTGACCACCAAAGCCCGTGCTAAGGCGGTTCGTTCCACTGCCGATAAGATGATTACTTTGGCTAAGGATGGCTCTTTGGCTGCCCGTAGAAAGGCTTTAGGTTTTATCTATGACAAGGATTTAGTCAATGATATTTTTGCTAAGGCGGCAGAACGTTATGGCAACCGTAATGGTGGTTATACCCGTTTAATCCGTACCAAAAACCGTCGTGGGGATAATGCTGAAATGGCTATCCTTCAGCTAGTATAGTTATTCCTTTGGCTACTGATCTGATGACTCCTTCTAACCTTGATGTGAAAAGAATTGCTTTAGTAGTTCAGTACATCGGTACTAATTTCCATGGTTGGCAGAGACAGCCTCATCATCATAGCGTACAGGAAGAGATTGAAACGGCGATCGCCCTTACGGTAGGTTATCCAGTAACCATTCATGGGGCAGGAAGAACCGACAGTGGAGTCCATGGAGCAGCCCAAGTTGCCCATTTTGATATTGCCTCTAGCATTCCCCCCGAACGTTGGGCAAAGGTGTTAAATACTCGCCTAGGGGATGATGTGTTTATCAGAGCATCCGCAGAAGTTAGCCGAGACTGGCACGCTTGTTTTTCCGCCTTAGCTCGTCGTTATCGTTATACTATATATACTGGGAAAATTCCCAATTTATTCTTAAAACCCTTTACTTGGCATTACTATCATCACCCTTTAGATGCGGAAATCATGGCAGAGGCTTTACAACCTTTGTTAGGGACTCATGATTTTAGTGCTTTTCGCCGTGCAGGTTCCCCCCGTCCCCATTCTTTTTTAGAAGTTCAAGATGTATCCTGCCACAGAATCGAAGACTTGATTCATATTGAAATTCAAGCCAGTGGTTTTTTGTATGGTATGGTGCGCTTGTTGGTGGGATTGTTGGTGGAGGTCGGATCTAGAGTGCGATCGCCCTTAGAGTTTAAAGAAATATGGGAAAATCAACGTCGAGATCTGGTCAAATACTCAGCACCTGCCAAGGGACTATGCTTTTTAAGAGTTCATTATCCAGAGTTTCCCATCCCCGAATCGGTGTGGTATAACAGTCAACCTATTTTTACTTTTAGTTAAAATTGACCATCAAATAAAATGAATAAAACAACAGTACCCAAAATAGAAGACATCGATAAAAAATGGTTCGTTGTCGATGCCGAAAATCAACGCCTAGGACGTTTAGCCACCGAAATCGCTAACGTCTTGAGAGGTAAAAACAAACCCAACTTTACCCCCCACCTAGATACAGGAGACTTCGTTATCGTTGTTAACGCCGAGAAAATCGTAGTAACTGGTAACAAAAGCTCCCAAAAATTATACCGTCGCCATTCTGGGCGCCCTGGCGGTATGAAAACCGAAACCTTTGAAAAATTACAAAACCGCATTCCTGAAAGAATTATCGAAGTTGCAGTTAAAGGAATGCTCCCTAAAAACAGTTTAGGACGTAGTTTATTTACTAAACTCAAAGTTTACACCGGGCCTAACCATCCCCATCAAGCACAACAACCCGAAGTTTTAAATATTCAAACCATTCCCGCAGGAGGTAAATAAGAATGTCAGATAAAGTAGTTTACTTAGGAACAGGTCGCCGTAAGGCTTCTATCGCCCGTGTACGCCTTGTACCTGGCTCTGGTGCTGTTACTGTTAATGGTAAGGATGCCGTAGATTATTTCCAACAAATCCAAGGTTATATCCAAGCCGTAAAAGCACCCCTCGAAACCCTAGGTTTAGAAAGTGAATATGACATCTTAGTAAAAGCCCATGGTGGTGGTTTAACTGGTCAATCTGATGCGGTTAAATTAGGAGTGGCCAGAGCTTTATGTCAGCTCGATCCTGAAAACCGTCAACCCCTCAAAACCGAAGGTTACTTAACCCGTGATCCCCGTGCCAAAGAGCGTAAGAAATACGGTTTACGTAAAGCTCGTAAAGCACCTCAATTCTCTAAACGTTAATATTATTTGCGGAGGTTTTAGGTACTGGTGTATTAATGGTTTTGTTAATCAAATTGTACTTAAACCCCATTGTAATATTTTTGTCCGTTTTACTTATTCATTGTCAATCTATAGTTAGGAGAAAATAATGCCTAAATCAGGAATTCACCCCGAATGGTATCCCGATGCCAAAGTAATTTGTAATGGTGAGGTAGTTATGCACGTTGGTTCTACCAAGCCCGAAATTAATGTGGAGGTTTGGTCTGGAAACCATCCTTTTTATACTGGAACTCAAAAAATTATTGACGCAGAAGGACGTGTGGATCGTTTCTTACGTAAATACGGTATGCTCTCTGGTAATCAACCCAAAGAGAATAAAACCGAAGAAAATAAATAGTTTTGAGCTATCTTATCCTCATTCTTGCCCTTCTCTTATCGGGAGAGGGGTTTTTTATTTACTACTACAATTTTCTGTTTTTCCTTCTTTATCTTCTATTATTGCCATTTCTGCCATTTCTATAATCGCATCGAAATTTGCATCAGGATTTGATAAAGTCTCTTGCCATTGAAGTTCATTCTCTATATCAATGATTAATTGTTCTGCGATTTCATCTTGAATATCCGAAGATAATCGTTGAGCTTGTTGGAATGCTTTTTTTAGTAGTTTTGTCATGATTATTATTTTCTGATTATTTCACTTAAGACTTGGTAGGTATAACTAATTCATCTGGATCAAGAATAAATACTGTTGTTTGTTTCTCCTCTTCGTAAATCATAGTTACATGGGAGGCTATTTTAAAAGTATCTGCTTGACGATAGGATGGGGGCAAAGCCCTTATATCTTTGATAGAAACATCATATAAACTGGGGGTTTCGGTTACGATGATGCCAAATCTTTCCCCTGTACTATTTTCTGCAAGGAGTAAATATTTTTTGTCTTCTCCCTTAAAAGTGCTAGGGGTATTGAAAAATTTTTTGTGTAAATCAACTACAGTTATTTCTTCTTCTTCGATGGTTGCCATGCCATAATGATTTAAACCACTACCATAGACGGTAGAAAAATTAACGACTTTTTGGACTACATCAATATGGAGAGCAACATTAAGTTTACCGATGGGAAAACTGAGCAGTTTAATTTTCGTTACAGCGGTTTTTGTTTCGGGGGAGGATAAATTGGCAAGATTCATAGAATTAGCGATCAAGGAAGGTATGGTGTTAATGTCAATTGTGGATGATGTAATTTAAATGTTTTTGTAAACTACTGCACCGTCACCGTCTCTATTGTACCCATAAATCAACTGCTCTGTTTCTAGTTTGAGTAATGTTTCTTTGATAATGCTAGAGCTTAACTCTGTGGCTATGACTATGTCAGAAAGGGTCATTTCTCCTTCTTGTTTTAAGGCTTTTAAAATTTGAAGTTCTAGGTTTTGGGGTTGATTAACTTTTGCAGGAAAGGAGGGTTGCGGATTTTGGACGGGGCTGGATATGGGCTGGAAAGGTAGGGTTTTATTTTCTTTGCTAGATGCGATCGCCAATTTATCCCGAGCATTACGAACAGCAATAATATTTTCGATGGTACCACCGACAGCAATCACCCCCCATACTTCCTCAAAGTCGGGGTCGTCTACCATGGCGAAAAAAATGATAAAGGTGATGGCGGCTCCCCAATAACGGTTAGTATATAAATAGCCAAAGGGAGCAAATAAAAAAGTTAACAGTCCTGTGACGAAAAGATTTTTATTCGCTTTTTTTTCGAGGTGATATAGTTTTTCTAATTGTTTTTCACCCATTTTTTTTACCTAATCTCATATTATTTTTATCTTAGCATTTATTTTTTTCTTGAGAATTATATTTCTGTAAAGTTTTATTTTCTTTCTTGGTAATAATTAAAATAAAATAATAAGCAATAATAGACAGTATTAAACCCACAAAAAAAGAACCAATCAAAAGAGTTATGGTAATTTCTAAGCCCGAATCTGCTAAATTTTGCCAAGATTCTGAATCAAATTCATCTAAGTAATTTAGTTTAATATGAAAGATTTTTTCAAGAATAAAGGTTCCTATTTGATAGTTAAATAAAAAAATAGGTACGTAGGTAAAAGGGTTACTAATCCAAGTTCCCATCATGGCTGTAACTTTATTTGCCTTCAAAATAATGGCCAATAATAGGGCAACAATCATTTGTAAGCCAAAAAAGGGAAAACTACCAGTAAATACACCAATAGCAAAACCACGGGCGATCGCCTTTGGTTGTTCTTGTAAATGACGAATACGCCAAATAAAATATTTATAATAACGTTTAATCCATGATGTTTTTTTGCGTTTTTTCAAAGGAAAATATAGTTTTTGTTGAATATTTTTCAAAGACTTTGATTTATTTTTTAGCATTGAGCTATCATGATAAAAATGTGATCACTAACTAATATTTATAAATTGAATAAATCGGAAAACTTTGGACAAATAAACTTTATTTAATAGATTATAGCCAATCAATATTTTTATCTTAATGTACAAAAGGGTTTAGTGGTGGGAGTGTCAATACAGAAGGTGAGAGAGCATCCCTAAGTGAACCTTGCCCCTCATTCTGTATGATAATAAATAGACTGAAAAAATTAGATGGATAACTTTCTGCTCAATGACTACTAACTCTCAAATACCTCTTTTTCCCCCTCGCACCATTGATGAATTAGTTACTGACATTGAACTCTTAACAGCAGAAATTCAAGAATTATATTGTCAAGATCAAGTGCCTTGGATTATTGGATACAGTGGCGGTAAAGATAGTTCCTGTATTTTACAACTGATCTGGAGTGCGATCGCCCTGTTGCCCCCCAAAAAAAGAAAAAAACCATCCATGTAATTACCAATGATACCTTTGTGGAAAATCCCATCGTATCCCATTGGGTAAGAGGATGTATCAACACCATCAACGAATCTGCCCAAAAGCAGAATATGCCGTTTATAGCCCATCTAACCCATCCTGCTGTCAAAGACACCTTTTGGGTATGTCTCATCGGCAAAGGCTATCCTGCCCCCCGTCAGGGGTTCCGCTGGTGTACAGAACGAATGAAAATTCAACCCGCCAATCAATTTATCCGTGAAACAGTACGAACCCACGGAGAAGTAATCTTGGTGCTAGGTACCCGTAAAGCCGAAAGCATCACCAGAAAAAGGAACATGGAAAAACATGAAAAAAACCGATTTAGAAAAAGATTAAACATTAATACCCGTCTGCCAAACTCCTACATCTATAGCCCCATCGAAGATTGGCGCACCGATGAAGTGTGGATGTATCTGTTGCAATGGAAAAATCCATGGGGAGGAAATAATCAAGACTTATTCAAAATGTATCGAGGAGCCACGGCAGATAACGAATGTCCTTTGGTGGTGGATACTTCAACCCCTAGTTGTGGGGATTCTCGTTTTGGTTGTTGGGTATGTACCATGGTTAGTAAAGATAAGTCCATGGAGGCGATGATTCAAAATGATGACGAGAAAGAATGGTTACAACCACTATTAGATTTAAGAGATGAGTTAGATATTCGAGATGATCGAGACAAGAGGGATTTTCGTCGCATCTATGGCAGAGTGGAACTTTTTGAGCGTAATGTAGATGGGGAAACCTCTGTGCAAAATATTCCTGGTCCCTATCTCAAACAATGGCGAGAATATTGGTTACAAAAAGTATTAGAGGCACAAGTGAGTGTCAGGAAAAATGCCCCCCCAGAATTTAGCAATCTCGAATTAATTTCCATTGCCGAACTGAGTGAGATTAGAAGGATTTGGCTAGAGGAAAAACATGAATTTGATGATAGTTTACCCCGTATATATCAAGAGGTGATGGGAATAGAATTTAATGATCCTCGCATTGGGGCAGGTAACTCTTTATTAGGTACCGAAGAATGGCAAACCCTCGAGGAATTGTGTGAAGGAGATACCATGCACCTTGAATTGATGACTCGTTTATTGGACACCGAAAGACAATATTTAACCAAGGTGCGTCGTGTGGGCATATATCAAGCCCTAGAAAAGTGTTTCCGCACCAGTTCCCGTTCTCCAGAAGAGGCGATCGCCAATGCGGAATATATTAGGGATGTGAAAAATGCCGTCAAAGAGGGTGATGTTAAAGTAGTTCAACAAAAATTGACATGGGGAAAAATGAAGTTTGGCAAGGAAAGTTAGTTAAAACTTTGGTCGCTGAAATCATCCTCCTGACTATTAACGCTACTCTGGAAAATAGATGAAGTATCATCTCCATCATCACCCATAAAAATAGAAGATTCGTCATCTTCTGTTTCCAACAATGAACCCTCAAAGTTGACATTATTGATAACACCACCCACCAAGGGTAATTCTTCCTCGATAAAATCATCAATGGTTGTACCCAGAAGATTGCGTAAACTTTTACCAGGGTGAGTAACTAAGACAATGCCATCCACAAAAGGCTCTAGTAACAGGGCATCGTTACAGCTAGAAAGGGATGGAGTGTCAATGACCACAAAATCATACTGCGCCCTAGCGTAGCGCAGAAAAGACTTGATTTCGCTTGATTCCAAAATGGCAGGAGCTTGTTGTTGAAAACCAGGACTAGGCACCACAGAAAAATTAGGTATTTCAGGCACCCTTTGAATTAAAGAGCTTAAATCTCCATTACTAACTCCCTGAAAATCATAGTAACTAACAGGATTACTACTGAGGGCAGGATCTGGTTGTAATTGGAAATACTTGCGAGAACCCGGATTTTTGTCCCGTAGATCCAACTCTACCAACAAAGTACGTTTTCCTGCATTAGCCGAGGCGATCGCCAAATTATAAGCCGTAACCGTACGCCCTTCATCAGCAATCACACTAGAAATTAAGATAACCTTTGCATTTTCGCCCCCCAAACGACGAATATTACTACGAAGACGCTCATAAAATCTTGCAAAAGGAGAATCAGGTTCAAATATAATGGGCATGGACTTACGGAAAGGCTCAGGATTCTGTACCATGGGCAACTCTGCCAACAGAGGAACATCTCTCTCCCCAAAGAAATCCCGTAACTCTCTGGGAGTATGTAATCTCTCATCCAAAGTAGCAAAGAGAAAAATTACCCCCATAGCAGAAGCAAAACCAATCACCATCCCAATACCCACAATAATAATAGGATTGGTGCCGGGAGCCACAGGAGGACTGGGTTCACGTACCAAAAAAGCAGGTTGGACAATGGTAAAACTACTATCAGCTTCCACTTCCGCCGAACGTGCATCAATTAAAGCCGCAAAAATTGTTTCATAAAGTACCCTTTGAGCTTGAACTTGCTGAATTAAAGATGTTTGTTGAGTCTGCCTTTCGGGAAATTGCTCATACTCTTGGCGCAGGGTATTTTCCACCGCTTCCACAGCGTTTAACTGTTCTGCTACTGCATTTCTTTGTCCTTGTAAATTAATTAATCGGGCGGCTAACTGTGCTCTAGTTTGGTCTAAATTACTCGCATCTCGCACATTACGAGTCAAAGGCTGAAATACCCTATCTGTGCCAATAACTTCTCTGCCTCTTTCTTCCAATAGCCTTTCGTTGAGAGCTTTTTGTTGTCTTAACTCCACCATGGTGGGATGATCGTCCCTTAAGTCACGTTGTAATCGCTCCAATTCCAAATCATTTTGAAGAATTAAAGCCCTTAAATTGGCAATAATGGGGTCTGCACTTAATGCAGAAGAAACATAAGCCTCTTCGGGAGTTAACTGTAACTGTTCTTGTAATGTTCTGATTTCCCCATCAATCCCCGACAATAACACGTCTAATTGCCGTTTTTGTTGTTCTGAACTGGTAATTCCTCCAAATAAACTACCATCTTGAACAGAAAGTAATAAAGCCCCTTCGTTAGAAATATAAGTATAGTAATTTTGTTCTGCTTCCCTAAGATCCCCTCGAACATTATCGAGTCGTCTTTCTAAATCACCGATCCTATTCTGTAGCCTAATTGTATTAATGCGATAGCTTTCATTGACAACCTCCTCCATAAACACCTGCAAAACCCTTCTCGACTCTTCGGGTGTTCTTCCTCCATCATATCGAAAAGTGATTAGGGGAACAGTATTCCCTCTTCTGGCTTGGTTGAGATCTTCTTCCGGCAATCCCAAAATTAAATCTGCCACTACTCTTTCTGTTTGTCTGAGGTTATAGTCAAGACGATTGGCAATGGTTTCAATTACTTGTTCGGACATGAGATCTTGAATTCTTGTTGCCCTACCTTCTGTGGTTAGTTGCTCTCCTGCAACAGTAAAAGTGCTGCCTGGACGGGTAAAAGATAGACGACCAAATGCCAATATTTGATCTTGCGGTGGTTCTGGCTCTGGGGCAAGGGTAAAAAGAAAAGAACCTCCTGTAATTACAACAAAAATAATAGTACCTAACCATTTATGTTCATTAAGAGAAATTAAAAAACGAGTAACAATAGGGGGTGCCATAAAAAATTGTAATTAGTAATTATGTATAAGGTTGGTTGATTAAAAGCGAAAATTATTATTACGACGGTCAAAAAGTCGACCATCAATTGTATCTTGAATAAAATTGGTAAAACCGAAAATGTCTCTGATGGGTTGGGTGATAACTCTAATACCGCCCAAAATACGACCTAAGAGGGTACGACTAACCACAATAACATCATCTTCCCGTAGGGGAACATTTTGAGCCATATCTCCCCCTTGCAGGGTTTGACGGACATTAATCGATTGACTAACCACTTCTCCTAATTCGGGGTCAAATCGCATTAGGGTTACTTCATTATTAGTAACAAGGGGTATAAATTCTGGTAATAGTGCCACCGCATCAAGGAAGGTACTGCCATTGGGAATGTTGATATTTCTTAGGGTCGCCCCTGCTGCTCCCGTGGGGGCGACAACCCTTACTCTAATCAGGGGTTGAGGTACGTTAGTACGGGAGATGAAAAAGCGATCATAGTCTTGATCTTGTCCTACTTCGAGGGAGGAAACGATCACTGTGTCTCCGGGTTGGAGGCGAATTCTTGGCTCTGATGTACCTTCTATTAGGGGTCGATATAGGTCTAGTTTTTCTTCGACAATGGTTTCATCGGCAAGACGACGACGAATTAAAATAGAGCGAATATCTGCTTTATCGGTGGTGCCTCCTGCTAGGGTTAACAGGGAACTCATGGGTATACCATCACTGACGGTATAATAACCCGGTCTGGTTACTTCTCCGATAACGGTTAAATTGAATGGTCTTTGTCCTGCTAATACTGCTAATACTTGGGGTGGTTCTCGTAGATAACGATTTGCTAATTCAAAACTAATTTTGTTTTCTACTTCTTCGGTGGTTAAGCCTCGGAGGGAAATACGTCCAAGAATGGGGACGACCACGTTTCCTTGGGCATCTAAGGTGCCTGAAAAGTTAAACTCGGGAAATCTTGCCACGGAAACGTTTATGCTGTCTCCAAAGTCAAGACGATAATCATTAAGATGTTGAGCGTTTCTTTCTTCAAATGGTCTTGGTTCATAACCCCTAGGCACGGAGGGAAAGTTTGATGGTTCATCGGTTTGTAGGGTGGGCAGTAGGGGTTGTAGGGGAGTTTGATTTTCTGATGATGAGCTATTCTGTGACCAAGCAATTCCCTGGGGCATAAGAATCACGACTAGATAGGGCAATAAGATTATTTTGAGGGGATGAAACTTATTAGTCATTGTGATCTTAAATAATTTTTATTTTCAGATTATAACGGTTTTAATCATTTTTAGAAAATCAGTGAGCCATTAAATTTATTCTTGTTAAAGTTTTTGTTATAAGCGGTTTATTTTTCTTCGGTTAATTAATTTTTTCCATAATTTGTTTTTGCACTTTTTGAGCAATGATTGTTATTTCTTCTTCTCTTGATTGTATTTCTTCTAGGGGGCTTATATATAGTCTTAAACTTATCGCCACCCATCCAGTGCGATCGCCCCTAATTTGACTTTGTAAATCACGAAGAAACCAACGAGAGGGCTTATAATGCCCCCCATCTTGCCAGGCATACCAGTTGACCATCGCAACGGTGTTATTTTGATTCCATCCTCTCTCAAAAAGAGCCGTTATGTTTGTATTATTTTCGGTTTCAAACGTAATAATGTTTTGAGAATCCGTAGACCAATCTTGAGCGTCTACAAGGGGAATAATTACCTCTTGATTATCTATATTTCTAATGGTAAAAGCACGGGAGCAAGATGGTGGTAAGGACTCTAAAATGGAATTTAATGTATCCCTAGAAACGTCTTTTTGACTTATTAAATCAGCGATAGTTTCCGCAGAGGATTCTATTTCTAGTTCCGCAGGAGATAAGGATAATGTTTCCGAGATGGTTTGTAAACAAAAAGAGCCATGAACATTTAATCCTTGTAAATCAGTCCATTCTACACTAGGTTTATCTTTGTAATATGGTTGAGGGTGAATTAATAAACTCATTTGTTGTCCATTTTGTTCCATCCTCTGCCAATACCAAGTTTTTCCGCTCAATCTGAGTCTATGCCTTTCTGATAGTTGCCAATTTTCTACTAATATTGGTTCATTTCTTAATCTGTTAATCAGTCTCATATTACTGGGCTGATTTTCCTGACTCCATTCCCAATTTCCGCCCCGAAGATAACCTGGAAAAACTCCTATTATTGTTAATAAAAGAAGGATAACCATGAGCCATAAATAAGAGGAGGGGATTTTTCTTTTTTTGTCAGTCATTTTTTGGTTATTTTCTCCTCTGCTTTATCAACAAAAATTAGGTTTAATAAAATAATTACTAAAATTTAAAATTAAAATCGTCTTCTTGAGTATTAAGAGATTCTGACTTTTCTGGCGAAACTTCATTAAAATCCCATTTTTCTATGTATAAAAGCAAACCAAAAATACAAGCCAACATCAAAGTCGAATAAAGACTTCCACCCCAGTCATCATGAAACCAGACAAAAAGATTATCTTGTCTTGCTCCATGGAAAAATGCCAAGATTGCATTACGAAATACATTCCCTATGACACTGATAAATACTGCCCCTATGATTAAACATAAAGAGCGGGTGCGATCGCCCAAAACCTCTCGCCAATAAAGTAAAATAAGAGAAACATATAAACTGGTAAA